>PAHL01000030.1 GCA_002711185.1 Flavobacteriaceae bacterium | reverse complement strand
GAGTAGCTACGTCGGGAAGGGATAAGCACTGAAAGCATATAAGTGCGAAACCCATCACAAGATGAGATTTCTTTTAAGGGTCGTAGGAGACGACTACGTTGATAGGTCACAGGTGTAAAGGCAGTAATGTCATAGCCGAGTGATACTAATTACCCGTAAGCCTATCGTAGAACTTTTTCTTAAGCTTTCTATTTTAAATTTATTACTTGAGTTTGTATTTTTCGGTATGTTAACTTATATAGTTGCTTTTATAGCTTCTAAAATTATAGGTGGTTATTGCAATGGGGTTCACCTCTTACCTTTCCGAACAGAGAAGTTAAGTCCATTAGCGCAGATGGTACTGCCATTTTGGTGGGAGAGTATGTCGCCGCCTTCTTTTAAACCCTTCGTTTTTAACGAAGGGTTTTTCTTATTATAAATCTCCGCTATGATTCTTTTTAGGAAGATTTGATATTCCCATCAAGTATTCATCTACTTGATGAGCAACTTCTCTACCTTCGGATATTGCCCAAACAATTAACGACTGACCTCTCCTACAATCTCCAGCAACAAAAATATTTGATTTGTTAGTTTGGTATTTATTCATTGATTTAATATTTCCCTTTTGATCTATTTCTAAACCAAATTTTTCAGGAAGAGACTTTTCAGGTCCAGTAAACCCCAGAGCCAACAAAGCTAAATCACATGGCCATTCTTTAAAAGAATTCTTATTTTCTATTAATTTAGCTTTATTGTTTTCATCTTTTTCCCATTTAACTTCAACTGTTTTTAAGCCGATCAAATTACCTTTTTTATCCCCTATAAACTCTTTTGTTAGTATACTCCATTCTCTATGGCTTCCCTCTTCATGTGAGGAACTAGTTTTAAGTTTGAATGGCCAATATGGCCATGGGTTTTGATCAGTTCTAAGTTTTGATGGTTTAGGCATGATTTCAAAATTTGTCACACTTTTTGCTCCATGACGGTTTGATGTTCCAATACAATCAGAGCCAGTGTCTCCCCCACCTATAACGATCACATTTTTATTTTTTGCATTAAACCTTTCTTCACGAAGATGTTGTTTATCTACAGCTTTATTATTGTGAGGTAAAAAATCCATAGCCTGAACAACACCGTTTAGTTCGGATCCAGGTATGGGAAGAGATCTTTTGATCGATGCACCAACCGCTATTACAATTGAATCAAACTCATCTTCTAATTCATTGACAGTAATTGTTTTACCAACTTCAATATTACATTTAAATTTAATTCCTTCCTCAATTAAAACTTTTAAACGTCTATCAATTATATTTTTTTCCATTTTAAAATCTGGGATTCCGTAACGTAGTAAACCACCTATCTTATTATCTCTTTCATATACTGTAACAAAGTGACCAGCTCTGTTTAGTTGTTGAGCGGCACTAAGGCCAGCAGGACCTGAACCAATTATAGCAATTTTTTTCTTAGTTCTATTTTCAGGAACCATTGGCTTAATCCATTTTTCTAAAAAACCTCTTTCAACAATATATTTTTCAATTAATTCAATTGATACAGGAGGATCAACTATACCTAGCACGCAAGCCTCTTCACAGGGAGCTGGGCAAAGTCTCCCAGTAAACTCTGGAAAATTATTTGTACTGTGAAGAATTCTTAAAGCTCGGCGCCAATCATTTTCATATACGGCATCATTAAAATCAGGAATCATATTTCCAAGAGGGCACCCACTATGACAAAAAGGAACACCACAGTCCATACAACGAGCTCCTTGATCTTGTAGTTTTTTTTCATTAACCTCAATTGTGAATTCTTTATAATTATTGATTCTTTTTTTTGGATCGACCACTGGTTCTTTTAACCTGTCATATTCAATAAAGCCTCTTATTTTTCCCATTTTCTATATGATTTTTTCAATTTTATTTTTAGCCATTATTTCAAGTGCTCGCTTATAATCAGTAGGCATTACTTTAATAAAATTATTTTTAGTTTTTGACCAATTACTCAATATATTAACAGCTTTTGGACTTTTAGTATATTTTATATGATTTTTCAATAAGTTAATTACTTTTCTAATATCACTTTCTAATAGATTTTCTAGCTCTACCATTTCTAGGTTAAATTTTCTTTGATCAAATGTATTTTCCTCATTATAAATATATGCAATACCGCCACTCATTCCTGCAGCAAAGTTTCTTCCAAATTCACCTAAAATAAGGGCAACTCCACCAGTCATATATTCACAACCATGATCACCAATACCCTCAACAACAGCTTCTGCACCAGAGTTTCTTACACAAAACCTTTCGCCAGCAATCCCATTGATATAAGCTTGACCACTGGTAGCTCCGTATAGAGAAACATTACCAACAATAATATTCTTGTCTGGAGCAAAAGTTGTTTTTTCAGGAACTTTTGCGACAATTATTGCTCCTGATAGTCCTTTACCAAAATAGTCATTGGCAGTACCTATTATTCTCAAGAAAAGTCCTGATACGGAGAAAGCCCCAAAACTTTGTCCGGCAGTACCAAAAAAGTCAATACTCAAAGTTTTTTTTGGAAGACCTTTTGCACCGTAAAGTTTTGAAATTTCATTACTCAAAATTGCTCCAACAGTTCTATCCGTATTTTTTATGTTAAATGAAAGATCATGTTTTTTCTTTCTATTTATATTTGATTTTACTTTATTCAAAATTTTAAAATCCAATACATTTTCTAAATTATGATTTTGTTGAATTGTATTTCGCTCTCTGTATTCAGACGGAACATTGGGTTTATATAAAATCTTGGAAAGATCAATACCTTTAGCTTTATAGTGATTTATTGCTTTTTTCATATTCAGTTTTTGAGATTGACCAACCATTTCATCTATAGACCTAAAACCTAATTCTGACATTATTATTCTTAATTCCTCTGCGACATAATACATGTAATTAACTACGTGTTCGGGCTTTCCTTTGTAATTTTTTCTCAATTCAGGATCTTGAGTCGCAATACCAACTGGACAAGTATTAAGGTGACATGCTCTCATCATTATACACCCGGATGCAATCAGTGGTGCAGTAGAAAATCCAAATTCTTCGGCTCCCAACAAACATGCAATTGCTACATCTCTTCCTGTTTTCATTTGACCATCACACTCAAGAACTATTCGGCTTCGAAGATTATTCATTACCAGTGTTTGTTGAGCTTCTGCGATTCCTAATTCCCATGGAAGGCCTGCGTGTTTAAGAGAAGTAAGGGGAGAAGCTCCAGTACCTCCATCAAATCCAGAAATTAGAATAACATCCGCTTTTGCTTTTGCAACTCCAGCTGCAATAGTCCCTACACCAACTTCAGAAACTAATTTAACATTTATTCTTGCTTTTCGATTTGCGTTTTTTAAATCATATATAAGTTGTGAAAGGTCTTCTATAGAATAAATATCGTGATGAGGAGGAGGTGATATAAGTCCTACGTATGGAGTTGAGTTTCTGACTGAGGCTATGTAAGGATTTACTTTTGGTCCCGGTAGTTGCCCTCCTTCACCAGGTTTAGCACCTTGAGCCATTTTAATTTGAATTTCTTTAGCTGAGCTAAGAAAATGACTTGAAACACCAAACCTTCCAGATGCAACTTGTTTAATTGCGGAATTTCTTAAATCACCGTTTTCATCAGGAGTAAATCTTTTTGTGTCCTCACCTCCCTCACCTGAATTACTCTTACCTCCTATTCTGTTCATTGCAATAGCAAGATTTTCATGTGCTTCCTGACTTATAGAGCCCAAGGACATAGCACCTGTTTTGAATCGTTTTACTATTTCAGTCCAAGGCTCAACTTGATCAAGGGGTATTGGATCAAAATCCGAAAACTCAAATAAACCTCTTAATGTCATTAATTTTTCATTTTGCTCATTTATATTTTTAGCAAAAACCTCATAGCTTTCAATCTTATTCTGTCTAACTGCATTTTGGAGGCTAGCAATTGTTTTTGGGTTTACTGAATGAGCTTCACCATCTCTTCTCCACCTATATTCACCACCAATTTCAAGAGGTAAGCCGAGAACAGACTCATGATTGAATGCTTTATGGTGTCTTAAATTTATATCTTTTTCTATTTCATATAATCCTATACCCTCTATTCTTGTTGCAGTATTGCAAAAATATTTATCAATAAAATTTTGAGAAAGACCTAAAGCTTCAAAAATTTGAGAACCTCTATATGAATTTAGGGTTGATATCCCAATTTTATTCATGATTTTAATTATTCCCTTTGTAATTGCTGTGTTGAAGTTTTGAATAGCATAATCAGGCTTGGTAGATAATGATCCATCTGAAACTTGGTGTCTAATAATCTCATTAACCATAAAAGGGTTTATTGCACTAGCCCCATAACCAAAAAGTACAGCAAAGTGATGGGGTTCACGTGGTTCAGCTGATTCAACAATAATTCCAAATTTGGACCTTTTTTTCAAACGCTTCAAACCGTTATGAACGTGAGCTGTTGCAAGTAAAATTGGAATTGGAGCCCTTTTTTTAGAAACTCCACGNTCTGATAATATTATAATATTATAATCCTNATCAACTGCCCCTTCAACATTTTCAATAATTGAGTTTAAGGCATTTTCTATACCATTAAAACCTAATTTAATATCATATAATGTGGACACCGTAAAAGCCTTAACATCTGGTTTTTTGTAATTTCTTATTTTAGATAAGTCATCATTTGAAATGATTGGATTTTGAATTTTTAATTTTTTTGAATGTTTATCAGATACCTCATACAAATTAAATTCTTTTCCTAAAGTAAGACTTGTGTCAGTAATTATCTCTTCCCTTATTCCATCTAGAGGGGGGTTGGTTACTTGTGCGAATAATTGTTTAAAGTAATTAAAAAGTAACTGGGGTCTGTCTGACAAGACAGCCAAAGGCGTATCAGTTCCCATTGATCCGATTGCCTCTTTAGCTAATTTACTCATTGGGATTATGATTGTTTTAATATCTTCATGGGTATACCCAAAGATTCTCATTCTTGTTTCAAAATCTTCTTTTTCCTCGGGTAGCTGCTCATTTGATTTTGGAATATCGGATAATGAAATCAAATTATTTTTAAGCCATTTACTGTAAGGGTATTTAGTTGTTATTTTACTTTTAATCTCATCATCTTGAATTATGCGTCCCTCATCCATATCAACTAAAAACATTTTTCCAGGTTCTAGTCTTCCATGTTGAACAATATTTTCAGGTAAAATTTCCAAAACTCCAGTTTCTGAGGACATAATAACATACCCATCTTTGGTTACAGTGTATCTTGAGGGTCTTAACCCATTTCTATCCAGGAGTGCACCTATATATTTTCCATCTGTAAATGGAATTGAAGCAGGACCATCCCAAGGTTCCATTATGCATGAGTTATATTCGTAGAATGCCTTTTTACTTTTATCCATAGATAGGTGTTTTTCCCAAGCCTCAGGAACCATCATCATCATAACTTCAGGCAAAGATCTACCTGTTGTGAGTAATAGTTCAACAACCATATCCATTGAAGCTGAATCAGATTTTCCAGGTAAAATTATTGGAATAACTTTTTTTATTTCTGNACCAAAAAAATCACTATTTAATAGTTCTTCTCTTGTTTGCATTCTACTCAAATTTCCTTTGTAGGTGTTTATTTCNCCATTATGACACATGTAACGAAAAGGTTGNGCCAAATCCCAAGTAGGAAAAGTATTTGTTGAAAATCTTTGATGAACCAGAGCAAGTCTTGTAACTACTGATGGATCTGATAAGTCTTGGTAGTATTTTTTAATGTCCCCTGGTATTAAAAGCCCCTTATAAATTATTGTTCTTAAAGACAGGCTTGAAAAGTAAAAATACTCTGATTGTGAAATTTCAGAATTAAAAATGGTGTTTTCAGAAATTTTTCTTGCACAGAAAAGTTTAGTATTAAATAAGTTTTCATCAATTGAAGGATTGTCACTACCTATAAAAACTTGCATTATCAAAGGTTCGGTTTGTGATGCAATTTGNCCAACTACACCTTTTTTAANAGGNACATTCCTCCAACCTAAAATATTTAGACCTTGTTTTTTTATTTCAGATTCAAAAACTCCAATACAATAAGTTTTTTGGTTTTCTTTTTCGGGTAAAAAAACCATACCTACGGCATATTTTGTAGGATCTGGAATTTTGAAATCACAATTTTCAACAAAAAAGTTATGTGGAATTTCAATTAAAATTCCAGCACCATCCCCAGTTTTTCCATCGGAACTAACTGCACCTCTATGCTCGAGTACACACAATATGTCAAGAGCTTTATGGATTATATCATTAGTTTTTTCCCCTTTTAAACTACAAATAAAACCCGCACCGCAGTTGTCGTGTTCATTTTGGGGGTCATAAAGTCCTTGCTTAATTGGAAGCATATTTAAAATTTTTTTTGTTTGGTAGAGTGAATTGACTAAATTAATATTTTTGAGTGTGTTTTTAACTATTTCTATCAACCATTGTTAATCTATATATTGAATCACCAAAATTATTGACATAAAATAAACAAAACACAAAAAAATAGATATAATTTTAAGTAATTAATAATTTATGCACCAGAAAAAGGTTTTTTTTAGAGTTATAGGAATTATGTCTGGAACCTCTTTAGATGGCATTGACCTTGCTTTAATAAAGTTCAATATTAAAACATGGGACTTCAAAATTCTGAAATCAAAATTAATTCCATACAATAAATATTGGATCAGTGAATTATCTGATATTCATTTTAAATCAAAAAATGAATTACTTAAAATTGATTTGTTATACACTAAGTTTTTAGGAGAAAAAATAAACGAATTTATCACAGAAAATAAATTACAAAATATTGATATGGTCTGCTCTCATGGACACACTGCAATTCACAATCCAGATATGGGAATTACTTATCAACTAGGAAACCTAAGCACATTAAATAATAAATATAGGATTATGACTGTTTGTGATTTTCGAATTCAGGACGTCGCTTTGGGCGGTCAAGGAGCCCCTTTAGTTCCAGTAGGAGATTCAATTCTTTTTTCCAATTACTCAGCGTGTTTGAATCTTGGCGGATTCGCTAACATCTCGCGAAATAATAATAAAAATATTATTGCATATGATCTTTGCTCGGTTAATATTGTCTTAAATTATTTATCGAATAAAACAGGTAAAAAATTTGATAAAGACGGATTAATTGCAAGATCAGGAAAACTAATTCCTACTTTATTAAGAAAATTAAACTCAATCGAATTTTATTCAAAAAATTATCCTAAATCTTTGGGGATAGAATGGGTGTCCGATAATATTTTCCCAATAATAAATGAGTGGTTAAAAAAGAGTCCATTAGAAAATGTAATGCATACTTATTTAATTCATGTTATAAAAGTAATTTCATCATCTTTAACTTCAGATGATAATGTTTTAGTTTCAGGAGGGGGGGCTCATAATAAATACTTAATGGAAGAATTAAAATTAAACTCAAAAGCCAAAATTATACTTCCATCAAAAGAAATAATCAACTTTAAAGAAGCTCTAATTTTTGGATTACTCGGATTATTAAGGGTTTTAAACATTAATAATTGTTTTTCCTCAATAACTGGAGCTAGACAAAATCACTGTTCAGGAAAAATAATTAAATGATTTATTCTATCTAATAAATTTTTATAATTTAGTCGCAATTTAAAAAACTTTTAGATTGCTTGTTGCGATTTAATAAATCAAACATTAAATGGAAATTATCGTAATAAGCATATTTATATTAGGCTATCTCGCGATCACATTAGAGCATAATTTAAAAATAGACAAGCTAATACCTGCTCTTGGTATGATGGCGTTATTATGGGCAATTATTTCTTTATGCCATTTAACTGTTTATGATGTGAATATTGTCAAGAAAAATCTTGAAATTTCTCATATAGATGAGGTATTGCTTCATCATTTAGGTAAAACATCAGAAATCATTATTTTTTTGTTGGGAGCAATGACTATAGTTGAGATAATTGATTATTTCAATGGTTTTTTCACTATTAAATCTTACATTAAAACAAAAAACAAAATTAATTTATTGTGGATTTTTTCATGTTTGGCTTTTATACTTTCTGCAATTATTGACAATCTAACTGCAACTATTGTTTTGATAACTATTCTTCAAAAAATAGTACATGATAAAAATACAAGAATTTGGTTCGCTGGGTTAATAATTATTGCTGCAAACGCAGGGGGAGCCTGGTCTCCCATTGGAGATGTTACAACAACAATGTTGTGGATTGGGAATAAAGTCACCACTAAAAGTTTAATTGGTTACGTTTTAATACCCTCATTAGTTTGTTTAATTATTCCAGTTTTCATAGCATCCTTTATGAAACCCTTTAAGGGATACATTAATGATGAAGATAATAATGATTCAACTCTTCATCCAAAAGGAGCAGTTATGCTTTATTTGGGACTTAGTGCAATAATTTTAGTACCTGTTTTTAAAACTTTAACACATCTTCCACCTTATGTTGGAATGATGCTCTCACTTGCTTTCGTGGCTACATTTGCTGAAATCTTTAGTAATGCTAAAATAAATATTAGTTCAGTAGATTTAGAGAGTGATTTAAATTCAAGTCACAGTGCTGTTCATAGTTCGTTGTCTAAGATTGAGTTACCAAGTATTCTTTTTTTTCTTGGGATTTTATTATCTGTTGCAGCTTTAGAATCCTTAGGAATACTATTTAAATTTGCAGAGCAGTTAAATACATTAATACCCAATACAGATCTAGTGGTAATTCTTTTTGGATTTGGATCTGCTATTATTGATAATGTTCCATTAGTAGCAGCAAGTATGGGAATGTTTTCTGAAACTATTGACCACCCATTATGGCATTTTATTGCTTTTTCTGCTGGAACAGGCGGAAGTATGTTGATAATTGGTTCTGCAGCAGGAGTGGTTGCTATGGGAATGGAAAAAATAGATTTTTTTTGGTATTTAAAAAATATATCATGGCTAGCCTTAATCGGTTTTTTGTCTGGTTCAGTTACTTTTATTTTATTACGTATTTTTATTGTTTAAATAAACTCTAATTTTTATTATGAATAATAAATATCAAAATTGATATGCAAAATCTTCAAGAAATTAATTCTATTCAAACTGAAAAGACGATATCAATATTTCAACTTATAGAAAGCTCGGGTATTGGAGGAATTATAATTATTGGTATACTTTTTATTTTACTTATTATGGTAATTTATATATATTTTGAACGTCTATTTGCAATTAAATCAGCTTCAATAATTGATAAAGATTTTATGCCGCAAATAAGAACACACATTTTAAAAGGAAAAATTGACAATGCTAAAATACTGTGTCAGTCGATTGATACTCCAGTAGCAAGGTTATTAGAAAAAGGAGTTTCAAGAATTGGTCGTCCATTAGAAGACATTAATTCTGCATTAGAAAATTCTGGAAAGATTGAAATATATAAATTAGAAAAAAATGTAAGTATTCTTGCAACTATATCTGGAGTCGCGCCAATGATTGGTTTTCTGGGCACTGTTATAGGAATGATTTTATCGATTTTTGAAATCGCTAATGCTGGTGGTAATATTGATATGCAATTACTATCTAACGGTCTATACACAGCAATGACTACAACGGTTGCTGGTCTTGTAGTTGGAATTATTGGATATATCGCATACAATCATTTAGTTGTCAAAACAAATAAAATTATATATCAAATGGAAGCTATATCGCTTGAGTTTTTTGATTTATTAAATGAGCCTGCTTAAAAATGAATTTCAAAGGAAGAAATAAAATAAGCCCTGATTTCAATATGTCATCAATGACGGATATTGTTTTTTTACTCTTGATATTTTTCATGATAGCTTCTACACTTTCTCAACAATTGAATACCATTAAAATTGAACTACCAGATGCAAAAGGAAAAACAGAAAATAGAAAATCTGTATCTGTTTCTTTATTATCTAACAATTTAATATATGTTGATGATAAGTTAGTTGATAGAAAATATTTAGAAAAAGAAATATTAAAAAAAATGGAGAAAATTCAACCTCCATCAATCATATTGAGGGCAGAAAAAAGTGTTCAAATTGATAATGTTGTTTACGTTATGAATATTGCAAATCAAAATAGTATAAAAGTTGTACTTGCAGTTGATAACAAATAAATTATGTTTTTTAAAACAACTTCACAAAGAAAATCTTTTGGTCTTACATTTTTATTGGTAATTACTATCTTATTTTTATTGTCATTTATTGGATTGAAATATGTCGATCCTCCAATTGAATTTGGTATGGAAGTTAATTTTGGTTCTTTTGATGACGGGTTTGGAAATGAATTAAATATTAATAATAAAAATGATTTTAACTTGAATGAATCCATAGAATCTTTAAAAAAAGAATTAGAAATTGATAATCAATCTATCTCAAAAATTAAAACTATTAAAATAAACGAAGAGAAAAAAACTTCAAATGTAATTAATAAAAAAAATGACTCTTTGAGTGAACTGGAGATAAATATTGAGAATACAATTACAGAAATTTCTGAGGCTCAAAATCAAAAGATAAGCGATTATACAAAATCAATACTTTCAAACTTATCTAAAAAAACAGATAATGAAATTGAAAATCAAGGTCAAGGTGAAAATAATGAGTATTTTGATAACGGGGTTGCAGAAGGAAATCCATATTCAACTATCTACTTTGGTCAGGAAGGAAGAGGAGGTAAGGGAGTCGGTTATGGTTTAAATGGAAGAAACCTTCAGTACCAGGGCAAGGATGTTCCTAAATGCAATGAATCAGGAACAGTTGTTGTAAGAATAGAAGTGAATCAAAAAGGTGATGTAGTATCAGCTAAGGCAGGAGTTAAGGGAACAACAAATAATGATCCTTGCCTTTTGGAGCCAGCAAAAAATACTGCATTAATGCATAAATGGTTTCCTGATAAAGATGCTCCTAAAAAGCAAATTGGATTTGTTGTAATTCAATTTAAATTGGTTGAATAAATAATGAAATCTTATTCTCAATCAATAGAATATCTTTATTCTAAACTCCCAAATTATCAAAAATACGGAAGTAAGGATTTAAATTTTGGGCTATCGAATATTAAGTCCTTTTGTAAGAAATTAAATAATCCTGAAACTAAACTCAAAACTATTCACATTGCTGGAACAAATGGTAAGGGTAGTGTTGCTCATATAGTTGCATCAATTCTTCAATCGAAAGGACTATACGTTGGAATTTATTCCTCACCTCATATAATTGATTTTAGAGAAAGAATTAAAGTTAATGGTGAATATATTTCTAAAGAATATATTACAAAATTTGTAAATATCCATTTGAATTATATTAATAATAATGATTTGTCTTTTTTTGAGCTTACAGCTGGATTAAGTTTTGATTATTTTAATTATAAAAAGGTTGATTACGCAATAATTGAAGTTGGAATGGGAGGAAGGCTGGATGCCACTAATGTAATAAACCCTGAAGTATCCGTTATCACTAATATAGGGTATGACCATACTGAGTTTTTAGGAAATACACTTTCAGAAATTGCTTTTGAGAAAGCAGGAATAATAAAAAAACAAGTTCCGGTTATAATCGGTGAAATAAATAATGAAACAGCACCAATATTTACAAAAAAAGCAAAAGACTTAAACTCAAAAATCTCCTTTGTTAAAGAATCAAAATTTATATATAAAAGTGATCTAGGAGGAAAATATCAACAAAGAAATATTGACACATCAATATTAGCAATCAAAAACTTAAAAAATTTTAAAATTTCTGATTATGAAATTAAGTTAGCAATAAAGAATATTAAAAAAACAACAAATTTTTTTGGAAGATGGGATATTATTGAAAAAAAACCAAAAATTATAATTGATGTTACCCACAACTTAAAAGGCTTTCTCTCTATGATTGATCAATTAACAATTGAGAAATACGAGGATCTTCATTTAGTTTTAGGGTTTGTAAAAGGAAAGGATGTTGATTCCATTCTTAAGATACTTCCAATAAGTGCTAATTATTATTTATGTTCACCAAGTATAGATCGTGCATTGTCAATAGAAGAATTATCAACAATTGCTAAAAAAATAAAAATTAATTATGATTCATATTCTTCAGTAATTAGTGCATATAATTCTGCGAAAAAAAAATCAAAAGTGAATGATATAATAATTGTTTCGGG
>PAHL01000002.1 GCA_002711185.1 Flavobacteriaceae bacterium | reverse complement strand
AATCCTTTTTTATCATCACAATCATTCCAATAAATTTCATATGGTGCACCAAGATAATATATGTGACCATCATCTGATTTAATATGAAAGTGGCCAGAAAAAACACTATCAAATTTTCTAAAAATACTTTTACTCAATCCATGTTCGTTTACTAAACCTTTCATCATTTGAAATCCAGCTATCTCTAAATGACCCATACAAACTTCTGCATCTGTCTTTTTAATAATTTTTTCAGAACTAAATGTGTTTTGATTATTAATCCATGGCAAGAATAAAATTTTAGTATCATCAAATACAACTTCTTCAGCCTCTGAGTAAATCTTAATATTATTATGACGCCCACCTAGAAGTTCTACCACAGAGTTTACATCATTGGTATTTTTATAAAAAGTATCATGGTTTCCAATCATAATATGCAAATCTATCCCCATCTCTACAAATGGAGAAACAAATCTTTTACGAAAATCTCTAGAGGTTTTGTAAGAAACAAACTTACGTCTATCCATTAAGTCACCTAAATGAATACAAGTTTTTATATTATTTTTTTTAAGGGTAGGAAAAAATATATCATCACAAAATTTATAAAAGTATTCATTAAAATTAGAGTTGTCGTTTCTTGCACCAAAGTGAGTATCATTAATTATTGCAATTTTCAATCATCTGACTCCATAAAATTTTCTAAACCTTTTTTATTTATTTCTTTGTTTTTCTTTTTAGGTTTGTAAACATCTTCGTCTGGCACCATAATATTTGGGTCAAATCCACCCACAGAATAACTTGTATCATCACCTTCCATAGTAACGAAAGCTTGGAAGTCTGCTTTGCTTATAATTCTATGTTTGACGTGTGTTTGTTTCTTTTCTCTTTGAATTCTTCGTATGAAGGCATAGTAAATAATTTGTGTAAAATATGCAAAGGGATTGTTAGACTTATCTGGATTGAAATTGTGTATGTATTGTAAACAATTTTCTATTCCATCTGAAATCATATCTTCTTTATATGTATAGTTGATAAAATTAGGTCTATATGATAAACCATTTGCAATTTTTAAGAAGCACTCTCCTACATAATTTGAAATCTGTGGTCTTTCTTCACCAGTTTCTTCTGCTTCTCTACACTTTTCTTTCCATTCCTTCATGGCTTCTAAAAACTTTTTATTGTCCACATAGTGGGCAGTTTTCTTCTTCATAGTTTTTGCCATGTCTAAATTTCTCCGTTAATATAAGTGTTTATATTACCAGATTACCTGATATTTGTCAAGACTTTTATCTACCTTGACCTCGATATGCTTTGTAACTTCTTCTCTTATGTTTGTTCATTGAAGCAGTTTTAATCATCAATGGATTTCCACTTGAACTACTTTTTTTTGGTTCTCCACCTGTGTATGAGGATACATTTATTTTTTTAGCCATAACTATTCGCCTTTATTTTGGTTGATATATTGTAATTAATTCTTCTTTACCTTTAACTTTAATTTTATCTAGTTCTTCAGATTCTATATTATTTAGTTGGTCTTTTGTAAATTGTGAGTAGAGAGTATTCACGATACCACCACCCTTCTTTTTATAGTTTCTTGTCTGTGCTTCTAATCTTGCAGCTAGATTAACTGCATCACCGATAACAGAATAATCAAATCTTGTACTTGAACCCATGTTACCAACTATACATTCTCCAGTATTCACTCCAGAACCTATATTAATATCTGGTAATCCTCTTTCCTTAAACTCTGCTTTCATCTTTTCGGTTTCATCTGCACACTCTATAGAAGTCTTGACAGCCATCTCTGCATGATTCTCACAATCTAGAGGTGCGTTCCAAAACGCCATGATGCAATCACCCATGTATTTGTCCACCGTACCACCATTGTTCTGAACTATTCTTGTCATTCTATCTAGATAATCATTTATCACTTCACACAATCCCTCTGGGTCATTATTATTCTTGTAGTATTCTGATATAGGTGTAAATCCTACTATATCCATGAATAAGAATGACATTTCTTTTCTTTCCCCACCAAGTTTTAGTTTCTCTGGATTCTTCTGTAGAATAGCAACTTGTCTTGGGTCTAGATAATGCTCAAACTGTTTCTTAATTTGTTGACGTAATTTATATTCTTGCATAAATCTTAGGAACGCAGAACTTGACCACGCAACAAATACCGTCAATGCAGGCCAACTCCAATCTACAAGATAACTATATTCTGTAAATAGATAGAAACTACCATAGTACGAACCACCTAACATAACTGGTAATAATATTATACCATAATGCCATCTTAACGTCAAGACCACAATTGATATTAATAACGCAAGTGCAAATGAGCTACCCAGTTCTGCTAAATCTGTCCAGTATGGTCTTGTGATATTTCTACCAGACATCATAGTTGCAATTGATGATGCGATTAAATCATGGTTTTGAATAACTCCAACTGGTGTCGGTACTGGTGCATCTAATCCAGCTGCAGTAAGAGAGAGTATAACAATCTTACCATCTAGTTTTGGTAGTTCCTCATGCAACGCATAGGTTTCTGTTCTCCACTTAAAATCTAACCAGATGTTTCCATTCTGGTCTGTCTTGATAATACTATACTTTGGTATTCGTAATGCTTCTACACCAGCAACCCCAGTTTTAATTTGATAACTTACATCTCCAGTTGCAACCCTTAATATCTCCATAGACATAGATGGGTATATCTGGTCGTCTATTTGTACTGCGAGAGGTGTCCTACGAACCACACCATCTTTCTCTGGTGCAACGATTAACATTCCTACACCGATTGCTGCTTCTGCAAATTCTTTAAGAGGGCCTACTGCTGCAGAATATCTGTACAGCCAAGGTTTCCATGACTCACCGACAGCGGCAACTCCCCTTGTTACTGGATTACCATCTGTTACCTGTGCTGGTACTTGTCCTATGATTGTGGGTGTCTTTAATAACATGTCTTGGAATTGTGGGTCTTGTTCAAATCTATCTGGTTCTGCAAATAACATAGGAAGAACAACTAATCCAGCACCCTGAGAATATAATCTTTGAATGTGATTTGCTAACTCTCCTCTGGGAAATGGCCATTGACCATATTCTGATAGAGTATCGTTATTGATTTCAATCGTAACCACATTGTCTACGATTTCTGTTTGTTGTTGTCTTTGATGTGAGTCTAATGCTTTTAATCGTAATACATCTAATATCCATACA
Organism: Flavobacteriaceae bacterium; assembly: GCA_002711185.1. Classification (GTDB taxonomy): domain Bacteria; phylum Bacteroidota; class Bacteroidia; order Flavobacteriales; family Flavobacteriaceae; genus Marivariicella. The sequence goes on along the minus strand of PAHL01000002.1, from coordinate 7,164 downwards.
TCATAAAATCTGATACCACATAATGCAAGAATTATGAGTAATGATATAATCCATTTTTTCATATAATCCACCATACAATCAAAGCAACCACTATGATATCCCACTTATTTAACATTATCTCTCTCCAAATTAATTTAAACACTTTCATTGTGTTCCTTGTGTTGTGTTAATTGTACACCCTAATGCGTTACTACAAGTATTGTCTAAATTATAACTTTGAGCAGTACTTCCTTGTTGTATTAAATCAAAATCTGTACTGTACCCATCTAAATCCACTCTAGCTGCATGATTACCACTACCTCTTTGTGTTATATCTACTGTATGGCTTGCAGAGCCTAATGTAACATCTAGATAGTGCAATCCTGTATCTTCCTGTATAAATGTTCCTGTGTTACTATTTCCATTTATATCTAGGAAGATTGTTTTTTGACCATTATCCTTTTGTGTGATTGTTAGATTATTACTTAAAGCATCTACATCTATAAATGAAAAATGTTTTGACAATGTTCCACCATCATATTGTGTAAGGTTTACTGTGTTACTATTTCCATTTAAATCTATAATTGCTCTGTGTTCGCCTTGGTCATTTGCGTAGTCGCCTTGATTAACAGTTAAGTTTGTGTTATTACCATTTATGTATAATCCTAATCCATTCTCATCACTACTACCAGAGGTTGTGACGTTACCTTGTTTTATATTAAGTGTAACATTATCGCCTGTTATCGTTGCATTTCCAGACCAATCTTTATCTACAATAAAATTATCATTACCATCTTGTCTTATATTTGCTGTAAAGCCTGCACCACTCTGAGTTATACAAATATTACAACCATTTTCTATGTCAGCATTTATAGCTGCAGTTCTTGTTGTAGATTGTGATGATGTGATTGCTACACCAGTACTATANTTTGTTGCCAACATAGTACGCATAGCGTTCATCCAATCTTTATTTGTTTGTGTATAGTAACTACTATGAGAGTTAAAGTTTATATCTGTTATAACAATAACTTTACCTGTGTATGAATTACTCAAGTCATCACCGTACCATACAGCACCTATAATATCTCCATCACTATCTTTTGCAAACCATGTACCATTACCAATAGCAGTCATTTTACCAGCTGCTGATANTGTAATTGTACCACTAAAACTTGATAACCATGACTCATTTGTATTGTGTTGAGTTATACTATTGTTTGCATTAGACGTTCCATATGTAGTAGTACCACCACCTAATTCATCTTCAATGAAATCCATTATACTGTTATTTCTAGTTGNAAAGNAACTATGCTCAGTTTGAAGATACAATGTACCTCCNCTTGCAAGTAATGCTTTATAGTGTGTTTGTATTGCTGATGTCATAGTATATGAATTACTGTAACGTACATCATATATTTGTTCGTATGATGTAGTATCAGTTGGAAAACTACTACTTGTTATATTAACAGAGGTTACAGTATGGCCTGCATCCTCTAATCTATTTTTCCATTTCGAGTGAGAGTTAGCATACCCTTGATGTATAATCAAAACNTCTTCTGCGTAAGATATACTAGCGTATATTAATATCAATAGTNCTGTTATAACTTGTTTCATTTGTGTGTATNTCTGGGACTTTACTACCCCTTTGGTNTATGTTAATTTTGTGACCACCATCTGATTGGTTTACAGTAATATCAACTACACTGCTATCCCATTCTCTAATCATCTGGACTTGGTCACCCTCTATAATAGTTGTAACAAGAGTTGATGGATTATATCCAGCCACTCTACCGTCTTGGTTACTAAATGCTGTTTTCTTTTTATATGCTTTGTTTAATTCTTCTAGAATGTTTGCTAAAAAGTTTTGTAGTAAATAGTCAACATCTAATCTTGTAAAACCACCTTCTTCTTCTTGTCCNTCNCANNCTTCNTCTAAACAATTTTTATCAATCTCTTTTCTCTCATCTAAAAAGTTAGCTAAAACTTTTTTCTTTTTATCTTCTTCTTTAATACCACCTTCTTCTTCTTTTTTCTTAGGTGGTCTAATAATTAACATATTGTTAATCATGTTTTCTGTTAGGTCTAAAATCGTAGGTGGTGATGGTCTTTGTTCTCTTGAACCAACTGTTGTTGCTTGAAATGCTCTNNTCAANACCACNTGACCAATNTCAGACTCTACTGCAATNTCTCCNACAGTTCCATCTNCNTTNGGTANTANTATGANNAGNGATTGNCCTATCTCATCAACCGTCATACTAAACGCAGTACCACGCACAAGTATCTTTGCTGTAGGTGTTCTGATATCTACATTCTGATTATCGAGATGTGCAATGTTACCACTTGCATACCGTACTGTACCAGCNGCAATATTCATTACTAACTTTGATGCAGACGGAGCGCTGGGGTCATAGATAAATTCATCTATCACAAGTTTACTTTGAGGNCTCACAGCCACATTGGTATCGTCTACAAATGTGATACCAATGTTTCCTTTTCCTGTAATGACATTATCTTTAAACATAATGTCTGAGTCTTTCTCAAGAGCAGACTCCTCTCCACCTCTTTCAACAGAAGTTACACCGTCTTGTTTTACTACACTACCAATTGCAGCTGCATAAACCAATTGTGGTATAAAAAATAATAAAATACTAATCCGTAATAGTAACATCAACATCAGCTGCACCCACATTAGTTACAGTTAAATCAACGTGTGTGCTATTTGCTCCTGTTTGTGATATATCAAAATCACTAGCTGCACAAGAACCAGTACAAGTTAATATTGTATCGTGAGCACCAGCNCCTGTGTGAGTAATATTAATNTCAACATCATCTGAGTCTGTANCAATATTAATNTCTGTTACTTTTTCATCACCACTATTAGATGAATTTTCTATAAGTGCGATATCAATATCATCACCAACAACATCAACTGTAATAGCTGCATTGTTAACAACATTTGTAGTACCGACTGTATATGAATCTAAAGCACTACTACCAGTTCTATTAACTAAAATTTGAGTATCAACTAAAGCATAAGAACTTGTACCAGCAGTCAATTTTGTTTGATTGGTATTACCAGTTGAACCAATTCTTAAATCAGTAGCATTAGATGTACCAGCACCAATATAGTCAGCNTCTGCACCACTAGTTCCAGTACCAATAATAGTATTACCAGAACCAATTAAGTCAATNTCAACACCTAAGTTGGCACCTGTCAAATAAAGTTTTTCACTTGAACNACCGACACTATTACTATTACCATCTATTGTAACATCTAAATCTAATGTTGCTCCAGATTGTACAATATACACATTACTATCTGCATAACTCACACTTGCCATAATAAACATAATAAACACAAGTATGATTTTTTTCATTTNCTTTTCCCTTCTATCTTTGTTTTTCATAATCACTTATCTCNTCTTTACAATGTTCTCTTTGTAAAGCTTCATGCAAATCATAATCACAAGGCATTTTAGGAACTGTATGCACAGTTTTAAATTCCCATAAACCTTTTCTCTCACCCTCATAAATCAATTCCATAACGGCAGCATCTATTGCTTTTCTTACTGCATAAGTTGCTGATTCATTTTCTGTATAACCAATTTCCGTTTCTAATAACTTTGTTCCAGCATCTAAAAATTTAAATACTGTNGCAGATTGTTGAGCACTCCATATNGTTTTNTCTGTNCTAATTGCAAGTAATACNTCTCCAGTTTGNACAGATATTAATCTTATACCTATTGATACGGTGTCTTCCCTAAATTGAGATGATGCACCGATACCCAACATTCTTGCACCCAAACCACCAGTTTGAGTATTTGTATCGTAACCTACGATACCACCTTCTATTAAAACCCCAGCAAACAACAATGGTTTAATTGTTTCTTTATCACCAAAAGTTTCTCTTGTTTGTCTTATTATCTGTCTTTCTTTAATTAGGTTTTCAAGAGCTCCTCTTTCTACTACTTGAAACCATTCTCCTTTACCAGCATTTTTNAATGACTGGATTAACCAAATATGTCCACCCTGTGTTACAGCAGTACTTATTAATGCCATACTTTCAGAAGGTTTTCTCTGCCCTGTCAAATCCGTAAAGGAATACACAGCAATCGGCACCTTCATCTTTGGTGGCGTTATNTNTTCTAGTTTCTTAATGAATATTTTAGGTTGAATTGTTGGGGGGTCTAAAGGTATAGTTGAACACCCAACTATCAGACTAAAACTGGAAATCATTAAGAGGTAAAGTAATTGTTTCATTACCGTCTGGCCCATCTATTTGTAATACTACTTGGTCATTAGCTAAATCTTTNGTATACGTCATTGTTGTTCCGTTAAATGTCATTGTTCCATTACATGAAGTTCCACCACCAGCACCAGCAGATAATGTCTGTGTGTCATTTGTGGTTGATGCTCCATTTTCCATGACTTCTGCTGTTGGTGCTACCGTTGCACCTTCAGCTGTATATGATGTTCCACATGCTTCACCAAACATAGCATCTGTTAGTTGTTTAGAAAACTCTGCGTATATTCTTGATTCCATATTATCTAAGAATTTTCTAAAGTTTGTATTCTTTTTTGCAGCTTCTCTTGTTTTTTCTTCTGCAATTATTTTTGATTTTATTTCTGCTTTTCTTGTAAACTCTTGATTTTCTATTGTCAAGAAATGNGNACTTGTACCCACACCACTAAATGATGGTGATTTAAATTTATGCACTAAATCTCCAGCAGTAGTTTCTTTACACCACCATAGTACAAGAATAGTACTTAAAAATAAAACGCCAACAATTTTACTCGNTAGATTGTTCATCTTCTTTCTTCTCCTGTTTATTCAATTCTATAATCGTGTTTATCTTCTGGTCTAACCTTATCATATCGTTATCCAACATTCGTATTCTATCAATCAAGGCAATCAATGTTTTCATTGCATTACCAAGTGTAGGCAAAATCTCAGTTGTTACGAATTTCCAAATGTAATATATGAAATATGACATGCCAACAGCGACTACTGTGGGTACACCATATTGGTTTACCAAATCAACTATCTCTTGCATCAATCTTTCCTTGCGTCTTCTTTACCATCGGCTGCAGATATTCTTCGTACATCTGGTTTCACACCCAATGTGTGACAGATTAATGCATCAAGTCTGACTATTTCATTGTTCATAGTCTTTACTCTATTATCAAGAGCTGATATCATACCGTTTAGTGTCTTAGCACTATTTACCACAGAATTCAGTATATATTTCAACAACATGATAATGAAAAATCCACCACCTATTACAGCTGCAATGGAAAAACCCAAGTCTGCAATTAATTTAAATGCTTCCATAGACTTTCTCCCATACTTTTCTCTTTAAGTATTTAGGTAAGTCAAAATATTGACTCTGTGTATTTATTTGACTTTTGTATTGGTATGAAGTTTGACAAAGTACTCTGCGTCTACTAGTACTAGGGGTTTGTGGTTGTTTCTTTTGAGGACTACTATGGGTTCATAGTCTTTTGAGTTTTCTTCTGCTTGTTTGTAAGATTCCCAAATATTGATTTTTTCTTGATTTTTACATTCGACAGAATATGGGAATGATTCTCTAGCAGCCCTTGCCATTATCAAATCTTCTCCACCAGCACCCATAGAACGACTCTCTATATCTTCTGGGTGTATGTTTAGTTTTTCTACAAGTATATCACGAATCCATTGTTGAAGTCGTCTACCTTTTGCTTTAGCTGATTGAGTCTTCATAACTTTTAATCCTATTTTTTATATCTTCATCATGCTCATAAATTTTTTCTAATGGTAATACAGTAGATTTTACATTTTTAAAAAAGTAAACGAAAGTCAATCTTTCTTCACCATCTGTATAATATTCATTGGCTGTATGATATTGGTTAGAATCGAATATTACACACCTATTGTATATATTTTTTACTTCTGTAACTAATTCAAATCTTTTATACATATAATCTAATGTTTTTTTAATATCTGTTTCTAGTTTTAATAGTTTATTTTTTTCAAAAATATCATTCCTATATCTTTCAATTTTAGGTGTCACATCTAAGTCATGTATATTGAAATCACTATATTCATCTTTTAATCTGAATATTGATGTACCACTATTTGGATTAATATTTGGAGTTAAATATACAACACCAGCAAATGTTTGATTGTCATCTACATGTATCCAACCTTTATTATCTAAACTATCTTTGATATCAGAAAATCTTTCAACCTTTTGAAACATAAGATATGAGTCTTCCCAAGTTACTTGTGTATACCTCATATCAAAATATATACTTAATATTTTATTTGCCATAAAATCTTGTAAAGATTGGTCTATACTATATAATTTTTTACTACGTTCTCCAGGCCATTTACCTTCTGGGTCTTTTTCATAAGATAGAGATAAAGCAAACTTTCTAATAAAGTCTGGATTTTCAAAAAAATTATCAACTACTATTGTGGGATATTTTCTTTTTGATTTTAAATATTCTTCAGCTGATTGCGTCTTCATAATCTATTATATTTCCATCTTCTTCAGATATAGGCTCCCCACAAAAGGGACAGTATTCTATTTCATAATAATCTTCGTCCATGTTGTGTTTCACGTCAAATTCTGCTTCACATGATTCACAAACTACTTTCTTCCTAATTGCCATACGCACTATCCCACGAACCAGTTAATCCAGCAACCTCATATTCTGTAACTCTGTTTTCAAAGAAGTTAGTGTGGTCGGCACCATTCAGAATCCATTCTAGCCATGGTAGAGGATTGTTTTTTACTTTGAAAGTAGTTTTCAATCCAAGTTGCAATAACCTTCTATCAGTTATGTACCTTATATAGGTCTTTACTTCTTCCATAGTTAGACCTTCTATTTCACCCATTGCATATGCAAGTTGAATAAACTTATCTTCTAACTTAACCACATTTTTTGCCATAACGTAAATTTCTTTTTTGAAATCATTGTCAACTAACTTTGGGTGTTCAGCAACAAATGCTTTAAATAATCTTGAGTTACCCTCAACGTGCATAGACTCATCACGAATACTCCACTCAACAACTTTACCCATACCTTTCATCTTACCAACCCTTTGGAAGTTTAATAACATAACAAAGGAAGCAAACAATGCAACACCTTCGTTGAATACAGATTTTGCAAGTGCAAGTGCAAGACCTCTTTGTGTAGTAA
>PAHL01000029.1 GCA_002711185.1 Flavobacteriaceae bacterium | reverse complement strand
AGCAATGATAAAGGCAACTCGTTTATGGGGAGGAGGAAAAAACCAAGGTAAAGCGTTTGGTTTTTTAGATGGAGGAAGAGGTATTATTGCTGCTGCGATGGGAAGTATTGGAGTTTTCATATTTTCAATGTTTTTAAAAATAGAAATCGATTTAGCTAGTGTCGTTGAAAAACAAGAAGCTTTTCGTTATGTTATTTTATTTTCCTCTTTTACAGTGATTATTATAGGGGCTTTAGTGCTTTATTCTATGAAAGATGAGCAAAAAGATCAGGTCAAAAAAAATAGTTCAATTAATTCAATAAAGAATATTAAATCAGTATTGAAAATTAAATCGGTATGGCTTATGATGATGATTATAATGTCGGCTTATGTTGGTTATAAGTTAACTGATATATATTCATTGTATGCATCAGAGGTAATGCTCTATAATCAAATTGAAGCTGCAGAAATTGGAGCATTGCAATTATACCTTCGCCCATTAGTATGCATAGTTATTGGTCTTTTAGCAGACAAAACAAGCAATATAAGATGGATAATTATTGGGTTTTTAATTATGTTGATTGGTGCATTACTTTTCGCATCAGGTATAATTACTTCTTCAATGAATATCATTTTTTTATTGTCACTAATTATAACTGCAGTTGGAACTTATGCAATAAGAGCACTTTACTTTGCTGTATTTAATGAAGGTAGAATACCTTTAGATCTAACAGGTACAGCAGTTGGAATTATNTCAATAATTGGATATACACCTGATATCTTTGCAACTCCAATAATNGGNTATCTACTNGANACTTATCCNGGAATTNTTGGNCATCAATATGTTTTTATGATNCTNNTAATTTTCTCTATTTTAGGATTATTTGCATCTATTAAATTTTCAAANCTAANTAGTTAATAAAGCAAAAAGGGTAAAAAAAGCAACCATACTTTTAATACCCTTTNNNTAATAACGTTGCGTGAACAACGAGTTGCGAATGTANTNTAAATTTTCAATATANANACTATATTNGAATCACNTAAAATNCATTATATTCTNAACTNNNAANGNNAGTTTANACNTNNTNAGTTTTTTTGTTAAAGAGATATAAGTAGTCTAATTACTACGTANGTTACTACAACAACTAAAATAATCTTTCTNTTTCTTAAATACCATTNCATAATTTTATTTTTTAGAGAGATGCTATNTTTGAATCTAGCCAAGANAACCTCTCNGAAATCCAATTNCTTATAAATTTAATTTCATCTGAATAATCTGAACCTATNTAGTTATTNGGCCAGACATAAGTCCCAAGAACNGGCCACCTNTCNAAATTTCTTTTTACACTTCCTGAAGATNTTAAGACCANTTCATAATTATCTATCATTTTTGTGATAGCAGAGTTTGAAAACGCTGTTCCTCTGAGCTCTGTCCATCTTGCCTTAACTTTTAAAACATATGCTGGGTCTTGAAGAAGTCTTTCCCACCAAAATGGAATTGGCCAAAATCCACCAGGACATCTTTGATTTANTTTNTATGCCCAGACATTTGATTCACCTCCAGAGCAATAATCTGCATTACCAAAAGCTAGATTAAAATCCCAGATTGGACCCATTCTCATTTTTTCATTTTTATCCTTAACTATCCATGTACTTATCCTAAATCCATCGACGTTATTACCTAATTCATTGAGAAGAAAAAAATCAATAAAATCNTCAGTATCAATATGAGAATCATACCCCTGAATGGGNTCTGNAAAATTTTCTCCAGCTAAAGTATTCTCAAAATCTTTAACATAATTAGAAATGTATTCCTTNTGNTCAGGAGTTATNTCCTCNTCATCAGGNGTGTCGTAAAGGAACTTAATNCTGTTATTCCCAGANGGATCATAGGGACTATGTTCAGAAACAAATGAATTAAGAGAGGTGTATTGATCGTCCGGTTTATCAATTTTAATTATATAGCCCCCTGTTAAATCCTCACCACTTATTTCTGAAGTTTTAAGTTTATTAATATCAATCCTATTTTTATCCCTTTTAAGTTTTTCCATAAAAACATAAACTCCATCATTTACATCATTTAGCGTTAATTCTACAAATTTTACTCTGCTTGCNTATCTGCCAATTTCTCTTGAGAGATCGTATATAAGAACATTTCTAATTAAACTTTTATCACTGTAAGGTGCCTGTAAAATCCAATCCTCNTCTTCTGGCATATCTAATAAAGAAACATCCATATCNTCNTTTTCNTNATCTCTNGTTTCGAACCCATATTGTTTTTTTGGAAACATTTGAGATGATTTACCTCGAATTTCGATAGCTATATTTTCACTATGTAATTCTTCGTCTTTAAATGAGATAGTCATTTTAGCATCGATCTTTGGTTCGTCTAGGATTTGGACTCCATTAGTTGAAATATTAACCTGGATAAGAGGATCTCCATTTGCAAATTCATTATTCAAAGAGCTGTCTTGTGTAGACTCTTTTTTACAAGAAGAAAAAAGTAATAGAAGTAAAAAGTAAATAAAATTAATATGAAGTCTCACTGTATTGATTATTTTTATTGTCAAATTCAAATATAATGAGAAAATTACTGATTGATGGTTTTGTAATTTTTATAAGTATTTTTGCCTCATTTTCAATTGAAAATTTTAGGGAATCAACTGATGAAAAAGAAATCTTAAATGAAACAGTTATAACTCTTGGGGATGAAGTGTTTTCCAATATAGATTATACTAAAGAACACTTGANGCAGGTTAAAAATGTGAAATATTTAACCGATCAAATAATTAACAGATACAATACCATAACTTTTCAAGACATCTATGATATTCATTCAAACAATCCTTTTTTNCATTCAATTACAACTGATGGTGACATTGAATATATAAAAAAATATGGGGAAAGTGAGACCCTAATTATGTTCACGGCTTGGCTTGCATGGGAACCAGAAAATGTTTTTTTTCAATCTATGTTGTATTCTGGAAAACTTCTTGAGATAAAAAATAAAAAATTAAGAAGAGAAATNGAATCAATATACACAAAACAAGAGGAGAGAGTTAACGGAATGGCAGAGTTTACTCTTNAAAATACTNANCCNATTNAGGATTGGTTTTTNNAAAAACAGAATGAAATAAAATATGATATTTCAATGATGGAAGTCTTTGAGAAATTTAAAGATCAAGAACTAAAAAATTATTTGAAATATAAAAGTTCAGGATTAAATGGGAGAATAATAGACCTTGAAAATTATCTACAGGCACTTCAAAATGTCGTTCAGCTAATTAGTACTGATTATAAAAAACTTGATTAAGTTTTTAACCCATCATTAAATATTAAATGCTTAGAAAAACTTTTCTGTTTCTATTTCTATTTTCCTTTTATTTATTTTCTCAGGATAATAATTCAATTAGTCTTGACAGTAATGGGGTAACTATTAAATGCCCTGGCGCAGATATTGGATATACCCAAACCGTTTCTGGAAAGGAATATACTGTTGTTGATAGAGCCTCCTTGGTCTCAGTCATTTCAACTTTAGGTGATGTAACCTGTCTCTGTACCTCAAACGTAACGGATATGAGCGAGTTATTTAAATCATGGCCTTCGTATAACCAGGATATAGGAAGTTGGGATACTTCAAGTGCAACAACTATGAGGTCTATGTTTGATAACTCTCAGTTATTTAATCAAGACCTTAGTCTATGGAACACCTCAAATGTTACTGATATGTCAAATATGTTTTATAACAACCAATTATTTGATCAAAATATAGGTGGATGGGACACATCAAAAGTTACTTCAATGGAAGGAATGTTCAGAGGGGCATATGAATTTGACGGTGACATTAGTTCCTGGAACACATCAAGGGTTACTAATATGTCCTCAATGTTTAGGGAAGCTTCAAAATTTAATCAGAATATAAGTCAAAATGGGATTGGTAACTGGGATACTTCAAAAGTTACTGATATGTCGGCAATGTTTAATGGAGCAACTTCTTTTAATCAAGACATTGGAAATTGGGATACCANAAGCGTTGGAAATATGAGCAATATGTTTGAAAGTGCTACTGTATTTGATAAAGATATTGGAGACTGGAAAACCAGTAACGTAACTGGAATGCGATCAACTTTTCGAGGAGCAACTTCGTTTAATCAAGATATTGGAAATTGGGACACTTCAAAGGTAAATGACATGGTAACAATGTTTAATGATGCTATTTTATTTAACCAAGATATAAGTCAATGGGAAACTGGAAATGTTACAAATATGGGTGGGATGTTTGCAGGTGCAAAATCTTTCAATAAAGATATTGGTAATTGGAATATATCAAATGTAACCTCAATGTCACTGATGTTTTCGGAAGCTTCCTCATTTAATCAAAATATTGGTAATTGGAATACTGAAAATGTTAATAATATGGTAGGAATGTTTAATCAAGCAAATGCTTTTAACCAAGATATAAGTCAATGGAAAACTGGAAATGTTACAAAAATGCATGATATGTTTAATGGAGCAAGCTCATTTAATCATGGTTTGGATAACTGGGACATATCTAATGTTGAAGATATGTCTAGAATATTTCTAGCGGCTATTTCTTTTAATGGAAATATTAAAAATTGGAATACTTCTAATGTGAGCGTGATGGAAGAAACCTTTGGAGGAGCCTCAAATTTTAATCAAGATATCGGTAACTGGAATACATCTAAGGTTACCAATATGAGAGGAATGTTTTCTAATGCCACAAACTTTAATAAAAGTATTCTTAATTGGAATGTTTCAGAGGTTACTAATATGGACTCCATGTTTGATTCAGCCTCAAATTTCAATCAAAATATATCTAATTGGTGTGTTACAAATATTACCGCTGAGCCTGATAATTTTTCTGTCAACTCTCCACTGGAGGAGATAAATAAACCCCAATGGGGAAGCTGTAATAAAGTATTTTCAGATGTAATTTACCTGGATACAAATGGGATTACTATTAAATGCCCAAATGCTTCTATTGGATTCAAACAAACAATAAATGATAAAGAATATACTGTAGTTGATGAGACACTTCTCAGATCTATGATTGATACTGAGGAAGATGTAACCTGTGTTTGTACCTCAAATGTGACAGCGATGGATAATTTATTTAACCAATCAAATCAGTTTTTTAACACTTTTAACCAAAATATTAGTTCGTGGGATACCTCAAATGTAACTACAATGGAGGGGATGTTTTATACCGCTAGAGGTTTTAATCAAGACCTGTCAAAATGGGTGACATCGAAAGTAAATAGTATGAAAAACATGTTTAAAGAAGCTTTGATTTTTAATTCCTTTATAGGTGGATGGGACACTTCAAAAGTTACTGATATGTCAGGTATGTTTAGTGGGGCTCAGGCTTTTAATAAAGATATTGGTAACTGGAAAACTTCGAAAGTTACCGATATGAATTACATGTTTGATAATGCAAGCTCATTTAACCAGGTCATAAGAAACTGGGATGTCTCTAAAGTAACTAATATGAGATCCATGTTTAATAGAGCAGCAAGTTTTAATACTACTCTGTCAGATTGGGAGACTTCAAATGTTATTACAATGGAAAATATGTTTAATGGGGCCTTGAACTTTAATAGTGATATAAGTGGATGGAAAATATCTAATGTAACTTCCTTTAGAGGAATGTTTAAAGGGGCTGAAACTTTTAATCAAAATATTGGAAACTGGGTGACTACAAATATCATAGACATGTCAGAGATGTTTTATGGTGCAACTAATTTTAATCAAAATATTGGTAGTTGGAATACTTCTAATGTAACTCTAATGAGTTCTATGTTCAATAGAGCTGAGAATTTTAATCAAGGGCTAGGTGGTTGGAATGTCTCAAATGTAACAGATATGTCACTAATGTTTGAAAGAGCAACAAATTTTAATGGAAACGTCAAAAATTGGGATACCTCTAATGTTTTGAATATGAGATCGATGTTCTATTTAGCTGAAAATTTCAATCAAGATATTGGAGATTGGAAGACTCAAAATGTTACGGATTTTTCTCTNATGTTTTANGGNAATTTATTNTTTAATCAAGATATAGGGNNTTGGAATACATCAGANGCNACNACTATGCAAGGNATGTTTAATGGTGCTGNATCTTTTAATCANGATATTTCNNGTTGGTGTGTNGAAAAAATAACNGAGGANCCTTCACANTTNTCNTTCAACTCACCCNTNCTTCAATCNNANAANCCNATTTGGGGNAGTTGTGGNCCNACTGAAACTGGTATAAATCCAAATATTTATCTCGATACNAATGGAGTAACTATTAAATGTGAAGATGCANCTCTGGGTGAAAAGGGATTGGTTAATGGTAAAGAATACACTGTAGTTGATGACCAAATTCTAAGATCCATGATTCAAAATGATGAAGATGTAACCTGTGTGTGCACCTCATTAGTTGAAAACATGACAGAGCTCATTAAAGACAAAAATCAATTCAATCAAGATATCAGTTCATGGGACACTTCTAAAGTAATTTATATGCAAGCAATGTTTAGTGGAGCAAGCAGTTTTGACCAAAATATTGGCTTTTGGGATACATCTAATGTCATTTATATGAATCTGATGTTTGATGGAGCATCAATCTTTAATCAAAATATAGGTTTATGGAATACCTCAAACGTTACTGAGATGAATGAAATGTTTAGAAATGCTAAAATATTTAATCAAGATATTGGAAACTGGATTACATCAAATGTTGAGAATATGTTTGAGATGTTTAATGGGAGTTCTTCATTTAATCATGACATTGGAAGTTGGCAAACTGCTAATGTGGAAAATATGAGTGCTATGTTCTCAAGTGCGTCCTCATTTAATCATGATATAGGAAACTGGAATACATCAAAAGTTAAGCATATGCCATTCATGTTTTACAACGCATCATCTTTCAATCAAAATATCGGTAATTGGGAAACAACAAGTTTAATCTCAATGAATGATATGTTTCATAAAGCAAGCTCATTTAACCAAAGTTTGGATAACTGGGACACATCGCAAGTTGAAGATATGTCTAGAATATTTCAAGCGGCTGTTTCTTTTAATGGAAATATTGAAAATTGGAATACTTCTAATGTTACTGTTATGCAAGAAACATTTGCAGAAGCCACAAATTATAACCAAGATATCGGTGCCTGGAATACNTCTAANGTTACCAATATGAGAGGAATGTTTTCTAATGCCACAAACTTTAATAAAAGTATTATCAATTGGGATGTTTCAGAGGTTACTAATATGGAATCTATGTTTGCATCAGCGTCTAATTTTAATCAAAATATATCTAATTGGTGTGTAACTAAAATTTTATCTGAGCCTTTAGATTTCTCGACCGATTCTATACTTGAAGATTTATATAAACCTAATTGGGGTTCATGCCCTTCAAACGAAATAGTTGCATCTGGAATACTANCTCCCTACTCTCAAACCGTTGAATCGAAATGGATTCTAGTGGGAATTGATTTTTTCCCAGGAACTAAAGTTCGTGTTTTTGATAAAAATGGCTATTTGGTTTATGAGAGTGAAAATTACAATAATGAATGGGGTGGATTAAACAATGATGGGAAAATACTTCCAGCTGGAAGCTATTATTATTTGATTATAAAACCTAATCAAACAACCATGGATGGGTGGTTGTTTTTAACCTATTAAAAAATTATAAAACGAAAAATAGAAGAAACATATCATCAATAATTTTAATACTATTTTTACTTATCAGTCAAAATATATTTGGACAACAACAACCATACTATCTATTTTTTGAACAAAATATGAGCATTGTTAATCCTGCAGCAATCGGAAAAGATGGCTCTTTAATTGGCCTTAATTATAAAACGTCTATGATCGGGATTGAGGGTGGTCCAAGGCTCCAATCATTAGTCTACCATTCAAGTGCTAAAAAAAATATATTCTGGGGATTAAGTGTTCAAAATGAGAAAGTNAATNTTGAATCNCANGGNACNATAACTTTAGATTTTAGTTATCAACTTCAAGTCTCTGAAAACAGCTACTTAAACCTTGGACTGAAGGCAGGAATGTTTTCTAATAGTATTGATGTGAATTCCATTAATAGGATTACTCAAACTAATAACCCTTCACTAAATCTTGTTCAAAACTATTCTAACCCCATTGTTGGAATTGGCGCTTATTTAAAGGCAGATAATTATTACTTTGCATTATCCATAAACAATCTATTAGATACCACTCGGTACAAGGAAGAAAACGGAATTGAATCACAAGCAATTGATAGTGGTCAAATATTCACTTCAGTTGGATTTGACATTAATATAAACTCTCAAATAAGCTTAAGTCCTTCTTTAATGTATAGTATTTCTAAAAACATCAATAATCAACTAATGATTCTTTCATATGTGAATATTGGTAATAACTATTCTTTTGGTATGGGAGTTTCAGGTAACAAGAATACTAATTTTCAATTATTGTTTAGAGGATTTGAAAATTTAGATTTTGGAGCTGGATACGATATGAGATCAAAAAACTCCCCATTAAATGCAAATAATTTTGAATTATTTATAAGATATAAGCTTAACACTAACCCTTCAAGAACTTCTTCTTGGGATAAAGTAAAAGATTAACTTTAATAAAATGAAAAAAATAATTTTAATACTATTTCTAACTATGAATACTATGAATTCACANGAAAAACTTCCTTTTTATGAAATTACAGAAATCCCAAACGAAATAAATTCAACTAATATAATGGTTCGTATGATTGAGGGGCTTGGATTCAGATATCATTGGGCAACAGAAAATATAACTGAAAAAGATTTAAAATATCGTCCGTCAAAAGATGCAATGTCTAATTTTGAAACCATTAAGCATATTTACAATCTCTCAAATANGATATATAATTCAACCNAANCTTCANCAAACNTAANATCTGAAAAAAAAGTTCCNACTGATTNTANAAGTNTNAGAANGGAGACTCTTAATAACTTAAAATTAACCANTGANGCCTTTGAATCTTTTAATGATNAGGANTTAAAAAATNTAAAAATCATTNTTCTAANGAAAGTCTGGAAANTATGAATTTCCAATCTGGAACCTAATTAATGGNCCAATTTCAGATGCAATATATCACACTGGTCAACTAGTTAGNTTTAGAAGAACTTCTGGAAATCCAATTCCNAAGGGAGTAAATGTATTNCTTGGAATAAAAAAATAATTATTTATTATACCTGCCAGGTGCCATTGATTTACTGGCAATCGAAAAAATAGAATTAGGAAGTATTTTAATTAAAAAAACAACTATTTTCCAGGTTATAGTAGGAACACAAACTTTATTNCCATTNAGTGTNGCATCGACTGCNTGTTCAGCGATAGTTTTTGCATCTTTTTTTAAGAATTTAGGTACTCGATCCATTTCATCTTGGACACCACTTGCTGTATGAAAATTTGTTACTGTATAACCAGGACAGACAGCAGTTGAAGTAATTCCATTGTGGTTATAAGAAGTGTTTAAAGATTCGCTGAATCTATTCATAAATGTTTTGATTGGACCATAAAGTGATTGAATTACAGAAGGTGGAGCATAAGCAGCAACTGATGAGACTATCATTATTTTTCCATGTCTTTTATCTAACATTTTATTTAAGAATAATTTTGTTAACGCAATTACCGAAATCCCAAGAACTCTTATAAACCTCTCTTCATCTTCCATTGATGTTTTATGAAACTTGTCTGGATTGGCAAATCCGGCATTGTTAACCAATACTGAAACATCATATTTATTTGACTCACAAAAATTAAATAAATTATTTGGGGCAGTTTGATCACTCAAATCAGAAGTAATAGTATCGACTTTAACGCCATATTTATCAGAAATTTCGCCGGCCAAAGAAATAAGTTTATGCTCTGACCGCGCTGTAAGAATTAAATTATAGCCCCGTCTTGCAAGTGCTTTTGAAATCTCCAATCCTATTCCAGAGGATGCCCCTGTAACTAATGCAAAGGTATTTTTTGTATTCATTTTACGATCTAAAAAATTCTTCTTCAGTGATTTTTTTATATTGATGTTCTTTTTGAGGATTGTAATAAAAATAAAACGAATGTTTATCTGCAAAATTCATCACTGTTCTGCCAAAATCTTCAAAATAAAATTCTCGATTTTTAAATTGTACATAAAATCTTGTAATTGGTAAATCCCTCATGGTCCAAAAATCATTTGATCTAATATATACATGCCTGAGATACTCATCATTTTGACCTCTTACCAAGACAATTATATCATGATCCGTTTCATTAAAAACCCTTAAATATGTTTTAGTGTATTCTTGAATAACATCCTCAGGAAATCTATCTGAAAATGTTTTATCCCCAGTTTTACCTCTTTGAGCATATGAATTAGCACATAAAATAAAAACAAATATGGATCTTAAAATCAATTTTTTCATATATTAATTTCAAATGTAATTTAAATTCTTGAATTGAAAATCACAAACTGCACCATAGACGATATTGATCTAATTTTTGAAATGTATATTGACGCAACAAGTTATCAAAAAGAGAGGGTGATCGATTATTGGCCTGAATTTGATAGGGATATGGTGAAAAATGAAATCATTAATAAAAGACATTTTAAACTATTAATAAATGAAGAAGTGGCATGTATCTGGTGCATAACTTTTGATGATAGGTTAATATGGGGAGATAGAAACAATAATAAATCCATTTATTTCCACAGAATTGCTGCACATAAAAATTACAGAGGTAAGAATTATGTGAAAAAAATTATAAGTTGGGGAACAAAATATGCTCTGGTAAATAAAAAAAAATATCTACGCTTAGATACTGTTGGTCATAATAAAAGGCTAATTGAATACTATACTAAATCAGGATTTAAATTTTTAGGTCTAACTAAGTTATTTGTCTCAAATGAACTTCCCCAGCATTATCAAAATGCTTCTGTGTGTTTATTCGAACTAGAAATTATTTAGATTTTAGTAACTTATATAAAAAAAATAAAAATACTATGAAAAACACACTACTAATAATTTTAATTCTTTCTATATCTGCTTGTAACTCCCCTGCCGAAAAAGCTCCTGAAGCTGTAGCCGTTGAGAAAGTAGATAATAACGGAGAGCCTGAAGGTCCTCACACTTCAGCTGAATGGCAAATATGGGCATACACTACCGCAGCTCCTAGTTTTATTGCCAAGGGTGCTACTGTGATGGGAACTGATGGTACTATTCTAAGAGAGGGAACAAATGGATGGACTGCAATGGCAGGAAATCCCAGAGGGATGTCTGATCCTGATAACGGTTGGATAAATCCTCACGAGGCAATGCCTATGGTTGGAGATAGTGAAGCGCTGAAATGGGCTATGGCTTTCATGTCAAATACAACTCCTGAAATGGATAGAGATGGATGGATGTGGATGCTACATGGAGATATGGGTGAGGACAACTCAAAACAGTTAGTTTTTAATAAAGAAGATGCCGAGGAGGGTCAATGGATTGAATCTGGACCTCATTTAATGCTTATGCCTAAAGATCCTGCTTCACTAAAAGGGAATACTACTGATTTTAATTCTGGTTCCCCATACATTATGTTTGAAGGAACTGGATATGATCATTTGATGATACCTGTTGAAGGATATTATAAATACCAGGAAAAAAAGTAGATTAATACCCCACCTAAAATCAAAAGCCTTCATTTTAAAGAAGGCTTTTTTTATTATTTAAAAATGGAAAGCTGCGCATTAGAATTTAAATAAAGGGGGTGTTTTGGAGTGCCATTTTTATTAATACCAATACAATAGCTAGTTTTAACTAGTTTTTTTAACCAATCTGGCTCAGTTTCAGTATTCCCCCATGCATAAACTATACGATCTGAATTTTTAATTTGTTTCTTAACAAAAGATTTGTTTTTATGTCCCAAGATATTTGAAGATTTGTAAAGAACTGATGGGGATGATGTTATATATGAATATAAATTGCAAACAGAAAATCCTCCATACCCCCATTTTTTTGAGAATGAAATTAATCTTCTTATTGTTGGATCGTCCTTTATAAAATCTGCATCGGATGGGTTTAACATTATAAATAATAGTTTTCTTTGAGAACAGTTCCATATCCTCTTCAGCAAATACCTATAATTTTTGTCTTTAGAGAAAAAAGCTCCTTTTTTCATTATTAAAATTATGAATCAATTATAATCTATTTTGCCATAATTCCATAGAAGAAAAAATTTGTTAAATCCATCAACATTACTTTTTCATCNTTNTANAGTTTCTTTAATNCCTGATCANTCATTTTTTCTTTNATNGAATCCATCATATGAAGATAAAANTCGACNGGNGTTTCTTTTCTTAAATCNCCNTTATTTTGAGCCTGGGTGAAATCATTTCTGAGCTCNGCATANAAAAGNGCATCNGATTTTTCTAANAAATTAGAAAACATANTNGTTTTGTAATTATATACATCTGAAATAAATTCAGGACCNAATTNTTCNATATAATTTTTATCGTTTAAAATCAAATTTTCTACTTTTTTTGAAAAAGATATTTTTTTTGACATTATTTCTTTATATACCTCCAAAGACTCATTCAGAAAATCCTTTAAAATTATGACAGCTATGTGTTCTTTATTATTAAAATTTCTATAAAATGTCATTTTGCTAACAGATGCCTTAATACATATTTCCTCGACTGAAACCCTACGAAGCCCAAACTTAAAAAACAAATTTTTAGCAGTAGAAAATAAAATTTGAGAGGAAGCTTTTTTCATATGTTACTATAAGATAATAAATATACATTAATTGTAACAAAATATATTTTATGTACAGAAAAAATATAAATAGCTAAATTTGAAAAAAACAAAACAATTTAATTTAAACTTTTATGAAAAAAGTACTGGTAAGAACACTTTTAGTTGTTGCTTGTTTAATCCTTGTTCTTATTATTATTGGAGGAATTGGATATTACTATGTAAGCTCAAATGTGTTAACTTTTGAAGATGAGATTTCCAAAAAGGAGATGAACTATAATAAACTCCAAATTGATGGCTTTAGTTTTATTGACAGAAATAATAATAATAAGCTGGATCTCTATGAAGATAATAGAGAATCCGTTGAATCAAGGGCAAATGATCTACTTTCAAAGTTGACTTTGGAAGAAAAGATACACTTACTCAAAGGGTCTGGAATAAAGTCTGCACTTGGAATATCTTCTGATGGAATACCTGGAGCCGTAGGTACGATAGTGCCGACCCCCAGGCTAGGCCTGCCAGAAATATATTTATCTGATGGCCCAGCGGGATTGAGAATAGCTTCTAAAAGAAAAAATCAAGATAGGACCTATTACTGTACAGCTTTTCCCATTGGGACATTGTTGGCATCTACTTGGGACAAAGAGTTAGTTGAGAGTGTTGGAAATTCCATGGGGAATGAGGCTTTAAACTATGGAATTGATGTCATTTTAGGTCCTGGTGTAAATATTCACAGGCATCCACTTTGTGGAAGAAATTTTGAATATTATTCAGAAGATCCATTTCTAAGTGGAAATATCGGAGCGGCAATGGTTAACGGAATTGAATCTAATGGAGTAGGAACATCACCAAAACATTTTGTAGTCAATAATCAAGAAACCTCTAGAAATTGGAATGATGCAATAGTTTCAGAAAGGGCACTCAGAGAAATTTACTTGAAAGGCTATGAAATAATAGTAAAAAAGTCGCAACCCTGGACAATTATGACATCGTACAATAAAATAAATGGAACTTATGCTCCTGAAAATAAAAGACTTTTAACAGATATTTTAAAACAAGAATGGGGGTTTGAAGGAGTAGTTATGACAGACTGGTATGGGGGACAAAGTGCAACTGCTATCATAAATGCTGGTAACGATTTAATCGAACCTGGAACAAAAAATGATTGGGATGAACTAAAGGATTCTGCAGCAGACGGATCTTTACCTCTATCAAATATAAATACTTCTGTAAAAAGGATATTAAAACTTATTTTAAAATCCAAAAAGATGGAAAATTATGAATTTAAGAATAATCCAGATCTTGAAAAACATGCTCTTATAACTAGAAAGTCTGCTGCTGAAGGGATGGTTTTATTAAAAAATTCAGACAACACTCTTCCAATGAAAAATATAAGTAATATTGCTTTGATTGGGTCTTCATCTTATGAATTTATTGCTGGGGGTACCGGCTCAGGTGATGTTGAAGAAGCATATTCTATTGCTCTGGATGATGCGCTAACAAAAAATGGATTTGAAATAAATGATGTTGCACTTAATGAGTACTTTATTCAAAATGCCAAAAACTTAAAAGATAAAGAAGGTGATACTGAAATACCAGGGGCAATAGGAGTAGCAATGTCAATGATGAATCCCTATACTCCAATTAAAATGGATTATTCTACTGAGCTATTAAATCAAATTTCTGCGGCATCTGATATTGCAATTGTAACGATAGGGAGAAACAGTGGAGAATCTTCTGACAGAGTCTTAGATGATGACTTTTTACTCTCAAAAAAAGAAGAGCAAATGATAAAAAAAACTTGTGATGTTTTTCATTCAAAAGGTAAAAAAGTTGTTGTAATTCTGAATATAGGAGGTGTAATTGAGACATCCTCCTGGAAAAATCAGCCTGACGCAATTCTACTAGCTTGGCAAGGTGGACAAGAGGGAGGAAATTCGGTTGTAGATATTTTGACAGGAAAAATTAATCCAAGTGGAAAGCTTCCAATGACATTTCCTGTTGATATAAATGATCATAAATCTACACTTAACTTTCCAATGGACGGAGAAAAACTAGAATTATCTGATATGATTTTCGGAGTTGATTATGATAAGCCTGAAAATGAAAAAATTAGAAATAAAGATTATACAGTTTATGAAGAAGGTATATATGTTGGGTACAGACATTTTGATAAAAACAATATCAAAGTTTCTTTTCCTTTTGGTTATGGCTTGTCCTATACCAATTTTGAATATTCTGATTTAAAAGTAATTAAACAAGATCAAAAGATTAATTTGTCCTTGAAGATTAAAAATACTGGGTACGTTAAAGGAAAAGAAATCATTCAAGTATATATTTCAAAAATTAATTCTAAAATCGACAGGCCAACAAAAGAATTAAAAGGTTTTTCTAAAACAAGACTCTTAAATGTTGCCGAAAGTTCTATATTAGAGATTGAAATTCCTTTGTCAGATTTTTCTTATTGGAATGAAGAGATTAATAACTGGAGTATCGAAAATGGGGAATATAATATTCTAATTGGATCATCTTCCCGAGATATTAAACTGGAGGAAAAAATAAAAATTTAATGACAAATAAAAATGACTTAATTAAATGTCACGACCGCATTAAGCCATTTATTCACAACACTCCAGTATTAACATCTAGCTCAATTAATAAAATGATAGGTGCTAATCTATTTTTCAAATGTGATAATTTTCAAAAGATGGGTGCGTTTAAAATGCGAGGTGCTGCAAATGCAATTTTACAACTCTCAGAAGATCAAAAAAAAAGAGGGGTAGTTACTCATTCGTCAGGAAATTTTGCACAAGCACTTTCTCTTGCTGCAAATAGTATTGGAGTTAAAGCATATATAATAATGCCATCAAATGCAACTGAAATAAAAAAACTTGCAGTTAAAGGTTACATGGGTGAATTAATTGAATGTGAACCAACTCTGTCTGCAAGGGAGAAAAAATCTAAAGAAATTCAAAAATCTACAGGAGCTACTTTTATTCACCCATCAAACGATCTTGAGGTAATTCTAGGGCAAGGAACTGCATGTAAAGAGTTACTTGAAAAACATAGTGATTTAGACTATATTTTTACTCCTGTTGGTGGCGGTGGTTTAATTGCAGGAAGTGCTTTAGCTGCTAAATATTTTGGATCAAATTGTACTGTAATTGGTTCTGAGCCATTTGAAGTTGACGATGCATATCAATCATTAATAAGTGGTAAAATTGAAAAAAATAATTCAACCAATACAATTGCTGATGGTTTAAAAACAGAACTTGGAGATATAAATTTCCCCATAATTAAAAAGGAAATAAATGAAATAATAAGAGTTACTGAGATAGAAATTATTGAATCAATGAAAATAATTTGGGAAAGATTAAAAATTGTATGTGAGCCATCCTGTGCAGTACCTCTTGCTGCAATATTTAAAGAAAAAAAATCTTTTCAACGAAAAAAAATAGGTGTAATTATTTCAGGAGGAAATGTAGATTTAAGTAAACTTCCTTTCTAAAAAGAGATTCCAAATCCAATATTTCCAACAACCATACCACCAGANCCAATTCCAGGTATNTTTGGTATATCNTCAGTCACAGANTCTGAAATACCAGTTGANGAAACAGCATTAAAGGTTANAGAATNNGGAATTGTNCCAAAACCATANCCTAANTCAAAACTAAAATATAAGGTNCCACCNGTTTTAAGNCCTAATTTNACNATTGTNGTNTCAATNTTNAAGTCNACTGAACCATCNCCAGTTAANCCNCCNNNTAANCTNACNTCTGTNTANGCNAGNGATGANGAAAANCTNGANATNCCAACNNCNGNATATAANCCTTTTCCAGTATTTNTAAAAAAATACTTTACGCCAAANTCCGAATAATTAAGATTAATTTCAGTATTTTCTATTTCAATATCATATCCACTATAATTAGCATATGGAGCAAAATGATTATTTGTTATCGGAAGAACATATTGAACGGCTCCTCCTATCATATTGGGTGTACCAATTTTCAAACCAAGTGAAAATCTTTTTATTGAATTCTCTAATTCAACATTAAGTGAATCTTTTTCAATATTTTGAGCGGAAATGCTAATCGAAAAAAGTAAAATTAAAATTGCTATTAGGTTTCTCATGGTTGGAGTTTTATATCTGTTAATTTAGTAAATTAAATGAATTAATAGACTATAAAAGTTTCTATTGTAGAATTTATTTCTTTTTCACTATTAACTTTTTCATCAAATAAAAACATAAAAAGGGGTTTTCCATTATTATTGTTTTTCAGGGTTAAATCTGTTTTTCTATTATAAATATTTACCCATTTACTCCTTACTTTTTCCCATTTATTTTTATTTTTATCCCACCATTTTTTTGCACTTATACATTTTTCATCATTAACTCGTTTGTAGGTGTTGTATCCTTTTTCGTATGAAAGAATAACATCTTTTTCACCTTTTTCTCTTATAATTTTTGNATTATCCTGATCATGAATCCATCCCTCTGATGATATCTGCTGTCTATTCCCTCTTAAAGTCACATTATAATCACTTCTTTTAGTGTATTCTCTTCTGGGTAAAGGTGCTGATGTGGTATTTTCCCAAAAACTTTTNTTATCAACATGAATCCAAGACGATGACCCCTCATATCTTGGACTATCATCAACTTGAAAAACTTTTTGAGTCCACTGTCCTTTAACTTCTTTACCAGTTTTGAATTTATAATTCCATTTATTGTTGTAATCATAAAAATAAAAGTCTTGATTTTCATATAACCAATCTTGTCTCCAATGCTTTATTNTGTATGGAGCATTAATATCTCCTGTTATAAGTATGTGCTGAATTGATATTTCNTCNTGATTTTCTNTNACAAGTTGTGCCCATTCTAAAGCACCTGACTGATAATTTTTTGAGGGGACATAATCTTCATCCAAAGAATTTACGAATGTTTCTGCAAAATTAAACTGAACTTCAAAACAACCACACATTTGTTTAATAGCATTTATATCTTTTTTCTTTTTTGATTGTGACCAAACTGAAATGGTTATAAAGAATAAAATAGATCCAAATAATATTTTTTTCATAATTATTTTTTTAAATGTATTTCTAGATTATATTTGTTCAAATATAANCTTATTTATATTCAATCTAAATTATAAATTATGAAAAAAATATTTTATTCATTATTGGTATGCTTACTAGTTTCTTGTAATAATGAAAAAAAATCTGATGAAGTTAATCTTTACAGTCAAAGGCACTATTCAGTTGACAAATTACAATATGAAAACTTCGAAAAACTAACAGGAATTAAAGTCAATGTCATAAAGGCAAATGCAGATGAACTTATTGAGAGACTAAAAAATGAAGGTGAAAATAGTCCAGCAGATCTGTTCGTAACAGTTGATGCAGGAAAGCTNTATAAGGCTAATGATATGGGTTTATTGCAAAAAATATCAAGTGATGTTATAAACTCAAATGTAANCGAAAAATTAAAAGATAAAAATGGGTTTTGGATTCCTATAACCTANAGNGCAAGANTATTAGTCTACAGTAATGAGAGGGTAAAAAAAGATGAATTAAGTACATATGAGGATTTAGTTGATAAAAAATGGAAGGGTAGAATATTAGTAAGATCTTCATCGAATGCTTATAATCAAGCATTGATGTCATCAATAGTNGCAAATAATGGAGCTGAAGCTTCAATTGAGTGGTCAAAAGGGATGGTTAATAATTTTGCTAGGGACCCAAAAGGTAGTGATAGAGATCAAGTAAAAGCAATTGCTGCTGGTCAAGGAGATATTGCTGTGGTTAACTCGTACTACATTGGCTTACTTCTTACTTCTGAAAAAAAGGAAGAACTTAATGCTGGAAAAGCGGTTACAGTTTTTTTTCCTAATCAAGGAGAAAATCAAAGGGGTAGTCACATAAATATCTCAGGCATCGGACTGGCAAAAAATTCTCCCAATAAACAAAATGCAATTAAACTTATGGAGTACCTCACAAGTGAAGCTGGTCAAAAAACTTATGTGAATAATAGTTATGAGTATCCAGCGAANCCTAGTGTTAGTCCATCTGAAATTGTTAAATCTTGGGGTGAATTCAAAATAGATGAACTCGATCTTAATATGTTAGGTGAATATAGAGACCAAGCAATTCGTATATTTGATGAAACTGGTTGGAAATAAAAGGGATATTTAAATTAGAAAATAAAAGTTGGGTTCTTGGAAGTGTAATAGTAGCAATATTAGTATTGCTGCCTATTTTATTTCTGATAAGAGGCTTATTAAAAATAGAAGAAAGTGATCTAGTATATTTACTAAATACAATTCTTCTAGAATATACTCTAAATACCTTTTACTTAATTTTTATTACCTCCCTTTTCTCTCTTTTTTTCGGGATTTTGCCGGCTTGGTACATTAGTAAATATAAATTTGCCGGTAGGTCCTTTTTTGACATAACACTTTATCTTCCATTAGCTATTCCATCCTATATAATGGCTTTTACATATAGTGATATATTAAGTTTTACTGGACCAATTCAAAGTTTTCTTAGAACTCATTTTAATTCAATTTCAAATATTTTTAATAAAGACTATCTGCAAATTGAAGTTCTTGGGGTTGTTCTAGCTCTTGCTTTATATCCATATATCTATTCTGCATCGAGAATTTCTTTCAGTCTTATAGGAGTAAACTATGTTAACCTCTCAAAAAATTTAGGTCTTTCCAAAACTAAATCTTTTTTTAAAATTTTTCTACCTCTTTCAAAACCTGCAATTTTATCCGGATTATTTCTAGTTATAATGGAAGTTTTAAACGAATATGGTGCTGTAAAATACTTTGGGATAAATACTTATACTAGTGGAATATTTAGAGCTTGGTTCTCTATGAATAATATTGGTACCGCAATACAGCTTTCAATAATTTTACTAATTGTGGTTTTATCACTCTTTTATTTAGAAAAATTAATAAATGCTAAATCTAAATTTAATTACTCTATAAATAGTAAAAGACAAAACCTTAGAAATCTAAAGAAAAAAAAATTATTTCTTGTTTACATAGTATGCAGCATTCCTGTATTTTTTGGTTTTTTTATACCACTAGGTTTCATTGTAAATAATGTTATTTTGACCTATTTAAAAATTGACTTCAATCAATTATTTGAATTGGTTTCTAATTCCATTAAAGTTTCAACTATTGCATCTATTTTAATTATTATTATAGCCTTATTATTTTTATTTATTGAAAAAATTACTAAAAGTAAAATCAATCATGTAATAAGCCAACTAATTTCTCTTGGGTATGCACTTCCAGGGGCAGTAATTGGATTAAGCCTAATACTAATGGCCACCTCTTTCAATGATATTTTTAGTTCATTATCAATTATGGGATCATTTTATTTACTGATTTATGCTTATGTAATTAGATTTTTAGCAGTTGGAAAGTCTCCTATCAAATCTAGCTTGGATAAACACCCCGACTCTTATACAGATACTGCAAAAAATTTAGGGTTGTCTCCAATAATGCAATTAAAAGAAATTTACCTACCAATTAACAAGTTTGCATTAATATCTGCTTTTATTGTTACTTTTATTGACCTTATGAAAGAGCTCCCGATTACACTAATTTTAAGGCCATTTAACTTTGACACCTTAGGGACCCANACCTATGAATATGCAATCGAAGAAATGATTCCTTTATCGAGTATTTATTCACTGTCAATTATTATTATATCAAGTGTTATGTTATTATTTTTGAAAAATATTATAAATAAACAAATTAATGTTCCTCGAGGTTAAAAAATTAGTCAAATTTTATAATAAAACACCTGTAATAAAGGGTTTAGATTTTACTCTAAAAAAAGGAGAAATAATCTCTTTTCTGGGTGAGAGTGGATCGGGTAAAACTACTTTTTTAAAATGTCTATCAGGATTAGAGAAAATTAATTCAGGTTCAATTAAATTAAATGGATCAAAATTAAATGACAATAGTATTTTTGTTAGTCCACAAAAAAGAAAAATTGGATATGTATTTCAAGATTATCCNCTTTTTCCTCACTTGAACTTAATAGAAAATATTACGCTTAATTTAGAGAAAAAATTTGAAAAGAAATTATCTTCAATAATTAAATTAACTAATCTTGAAAGTTTACTCGAAAGATATCCTCACGAACTTTCTGGAGGAGAACAACAAAGAACATGTCTTGCAAGGGCTTTGGTTAGAGAGCCTGATTTACTTCTGTTGGACGAGCCATTTAGTAACTTAGATTCTAACATAAAGCTTTCTATAAGAGAAGAGATTTATAGAATTATCAAAGAAACAAAGACCACTACTATCCTTGTAACTCATGATATAAATGATTCGTTGAATATTGCCGACAGAATATTAATATTTAAGGCTGGGGTTATGCAGCAGTTTGATGATCCAGTTAAAATGTATTGTGAACCAGCTAATTGTTATTGTGCTGAAATTTTAGGAGACTTAAATCAAATAAATATTGCTAATAAAACTTATTACCTGAGACCCGAAAAAATAAAAGTTGTTTCAAAATCAAAAAATGTTTTAAGTGTAGAAAAATGTTTTTTCCAGGGAAAAGATTACAAAATAAAAGCAAAATTCAATAATAATATTTGGCATTTATTCTCAGATAAGTCCTATAAAATAAATGACTCTATTCATATAGCTTATGACAAGTCTGATTTGATTTATTTTGACAATATGTGTAAAAGTTTTTTTAAATAAAATTTTAAAATGAAAAAAATAATACTTCTGTCCGTTATGTCCTTAAACATGTGTTTTGGGCAAAATCTTGACTCTATTTTTAATCCTTTAAAATTCAGAAATATTGGTCCTTTCCGAGGTGGTAGGTCAAATTCTGGGTCTGGTGTTATAGGTGATAAATTAACATATTATATGGGAACAACCGGTGGAGGAGTTTGGAAAACCTCTGATGCCGGACAGTATTGGAGAAATATTTCTGATGGATATTTTTCAACTGGATCAGTGGGAGCTATTTCAGTATCAGAGAGTAATCCAAACATAATATATGTAGGAATGGGGGAACACGCTCCAAGGGGAGTTATGACAGCTCATGGTGATGGAGTATACAAATCAATAGATGCTGGTAAAACATGGATTCATCTTGGTCTGGAAAAAACACAACATATTTCGAGAATTAAAATTCATCCTGAAAATCCCAATATATTATGGGTTGCTGCTCAGGGTGCTCTTTTCGGAAAATCTAACGAAAGAGGGGTATATAAATCAATTGATGGAGGTAAGTCATGGAAAAAAGTTTTATTTATCAATGACACATCAGGAGCAAGTGAATTATCAATTGATAAAAACAATCCTGATATACTGTATGCAGCAATTTGGGATCATATGAGAACTCCGTGGAAAATTATTAGCGGGGGGCCAGGCAGTGGATTATATAAATCTATAGATGGAGGAGAAAAATGGATAGAGTTAAATAAAGGTCTTCCTGAAGAAATGGGAAAAATGGCTATTGCTGTTTCTCCTGCTGACTCAAACTGGGTTTATGCTCTAATAGAAAGTGAATCCAAAAAAGAAAAAGGGGGACTATTCCTTTCAAAAAATGGTGGTGAAAGTTGGAAAAGAATTAGTAATGACCATAGACTCATTCAAAGGGCATGGTACTATATAGAACTTACTCTTGATCCAAAAAATAAAGAAATTGTTTATGTTTTGAGTGCTTCAGCATACAAATCAATAAATAGTGGAATCGATTGGGAAGAAATAGAAACGCATCATGGAGACTATCATGATTTATGGATAAATCCAGACGACCCCAGTAATATGCTTATTTCAAATGATGGTGGCTCAGAAATCTCATTTGATGCAGGAAAAAATTGGTCAAGAATTGATAATATGCCAACTGGCCAGTTTTACAGATTGATCACTGATAATTTATTTCCTTATAATATTTATGGAGGACAACAAGATAATAGTTCAATAAAAATATCAAGTATTGGAATTGGCTCCTCTGGAATAGGTTCAAAAAATTGGTCTGCATCGGCTGGAGGTGAAAGTGCATTCATTGCATTTGATCCTGATAATCCAAATAGAGTTATGGGAGGAAGCTACCTGGGTTCAATAGAAATTCTAGATGTTAAATCAAAATTAAGTACTAATATAAAAATTGAACCTAATCTATATATGGGTCTTGCTGCGAGAGATATGAAATATTTATTCAATTGGAATGCACCAATTATCAAGTCTATTCATGAGCCCAATACATATTTTCACGGGGCTCAATATCTACTTAAAACAATTGATGAGGGTATTTCTTGGAAAAAAATTTCTCCTGATTTAACCAGGAATCAAAATGACAAACAAGGTAAAGGTGGTGGGCCTTATACTGTTGAAGCTGTTGGAGCAGAAAATTATGGTACTTTAAGTTATGTGGCTGAATCTCCTCACGAGTCTGGGGTTATATATACAGCAAGTGATGATGGGCTTATACATGTAACTAAAAATAATGGTGATAGTTGGGAAAATATTACTTCAAAAAAATTGGATGAGACCTTAATTAATTCTATTGAAATATCACCACACAGTAAAGAAGTAACCTACATTGCAACAACACGTTATAAGTTCAATGATTTTAAGCCAAGTATATATAAATTGAGTAATTACGGTAAGGTCTGGAAAAATATCTCTGATGGAATAGGAGATACTGATTTTACAAGAGTAATTAGGGAAGATCCCTTAAAAAAAGGAATGTTATACTTGGGTACTCAAAACGGACTTTATATCTCTTGGAACGATGGGGATGATTGGTCAAAATTAAATCTAAACTTTCCAGTTGTTCCAATTACTGATTTAAAAATTAAAAATGATAACCTAATCATAGCCACCCATGGGCGAGCTTTTTGGATACTTGATGACCTAAATATCCTCAGGGAATACAATAAAATAAAAAATATTGGTCAATTATTCAAACCATCGAAAACAATTATCCCTAACTGGTATAGCTCCATGAATGAAAACAATTCAAAAGGAACAGATCTTCTCGAAGGAATTAATCCAGCTAGTGGAATGGTTTTATATTACACCCTACCAAAACTTTCTGATAAAACTGAAATTAAAATTGAAATTTTCGATTCCGGTGGTGACTTAGTAAATGTTTTTTCTTCATTAGGTGACTCAGAATTCATAAAATATGATGGTGGTCCGAAAAAGAAAACAACTTTAACTAAAAATGTTGGACTTAATAGATTTGTGTGGAATATGAGACATAATAAACTAAAAGGNATNCCTAATGTGNATATNGAAGGAAGCTATGAAGGTCATNAAGCAATACCTGGTNNATATAAATTAGTTNTNTCTTACNTGGATAAAGAACTATTTGTTGATTGTAAAATAATTGAAAACCCTCAGTTTTCNTTATCAAGTAGTGAATATGANTCTTATCATANTTTTATGANTGAGGCTGAAAAAATATATAATGAAATGACCAACCTTACTAATAAGTATCANGTGATAAAAAATGAAATNGTAGATTTTAAATCTAAAATAAANCCNTCAAAAGAAAAAAATATTTTAAATNAAATTAATTCTATCGTAAATGAAATNGNAAAATGGGATAAAATAATGGTTCAAAGATTATCAAAAGCNTANGACGATGTTGANAATTTTGAAAATGGATTTACTGCACACTACCTTCATCTATTAAATGAGGCAGATAGTGGNATNCCAAAATTAACTAAAGGATCAAAAATNAAATTAATTGAACTAAATAAGCAGTGGNAAGNCTATAAAAAGNNAGCAAAAAGATTGATTGATGGTAAAATCAATNAGTTCAATATCAANTATAAAAAGNNTTGAATATCACCTGTNNTNTTNTAAACTATNNTAATATCATCAANAAGTATTTTTTTAATTCTTATAAATTAACTACATTAATACTAAATTTATNAAAANAATGAAAAATTATATCCTTTACACTTCNCTATTTGTTTTCATGTTTTCTGGTTTTTTATATTCTCAGGACAGTTATGAGATGTCTAANAAANTATACTCNAAAAATTGGAAAACAAAANAAGNNGATAATACCAAAAAGTGGATTGATTCCAAAAAAAGACTTGAATCANTTGAGGAAAATAAAACACAAAGGAAATATCATTCAAGTCACTTTATGAATTCAAGAAACACCTCTAGAGGTAATTATCCAAATGNTTCTGATTTTGAAAAGGGAAATCTAAAATCAAAAATATCATCGAAAGATAATTCTACTAAGTTGAATCCTCTCAGAATTAGGCAATCTGTTTCATCAAAACCAAACGGAAGAACTCCTAGAAATACCAAAAAAGATAAATTATTCTCAAAAAAAATTGAATAATTTCAACTCTTAGTTTTACCTTTGCAAAAAATTTAACATTTGATGTATGAGGGCCTTAGGGAATAAAAGTAAAATGAGATTTATTAGCCATAATCCTTCAGGAGAACTTATAAAATTTATTTCAAAATTTTTAAAAAAAATCAAGAAGTAAAAGTTTACTGCTTTCTCTGATAATTATATTATTAAATTAAACTAGCACCTTAAACCCTCTTATGGGATTTTCTCAAAATTTGCTGTTAAAAAAATAAATTTATCAACAGTTAGCTCCATTGAACTCTCGTTGCTAGCAAAGGGTGTCATGACCCAATAACACTTTATACACTTATATCCTGTCCAGCCTTTAAAACTGAATCCTTCATTGACTGTAATATTAATATTTAATTTTGTTCCAGGANTAAAGGCACCTGCAAATTTACCAATATAATTATCATCTTTTAAAGTTCCAGCTTTTGAATTGATTTCAAAGACTTGATTTAAATCAGATTCACTAACAACTCCTTGTGACCCCTGGGCATAGTTCCAAATCGTCCAAGCAGATGTTTGGGTATTCCAAAAAAATCTATCTCCTTGAGATGAAATAATTATATTTCCTCCTCCATTTGTTGACATTATATAAACATTATATTTTTCTGTTTCTCCAGCTGATTCAAGATTTTGTTGCATTTCATTTACTTCGCTATTTTTACTGCAGGACAAGAACATTNGGGATATTGCAAGAAATAATATAA
The DNA here is from genome assembly GCA_002711185.1 of Flavobacteriaceae bacterium. Classification (GTDB taxonomy): domain Bacteria; phylum Bacteroidota; class Bacteroidia; order Flavobacteriales; family Flavobacteriaceae; genus Marivariicella. The sequence goes on along the minus strand of PAHL01000029.1, from coordinate 40,046 downwards.
ATATATGATTATTCACCTGTCTTCGGTATTTATTTAATATTTCGTGATTAAGCTTTACAATCATTTTGAATTTTTTAAAGAATTTTATCAAAATTTGCTGTTAATAGCAATCTGGAATCCAAAATTAGTGTTATTGAACTCTTGTCACTTGCAAAAGGGGTAGCACAGTANTTATAGCATTTAAGACCTGTCCAGCCAACAAAATTGAATCCTTGATTAGCTGAAGCAGTTATAGTTATCGACGTACCTGTATTATAAGAGCCTACAAGTTTACCACGATAATCTAATAATCTGGCATTTTGAAAAACTTCCTTTCCCTNACCTAATTCAGATTCATTTATAACTCGATTTTGAATTGAAACAGATATATTTCCTCCATTTGTTGAATTTATATAAAGATCGTGCTCNTANTATTTAGAATAGTGCCAAGGAAACTGTTCTATTAATTCTTCAACTGAAAGTACATTTTCTTNAATTTNNTTTTCNATACNATTTTTACTNCAGGAAANNAATATTAGAGATANTNCAAGAATTNATTTNAATANATTCATAGAANAAAATCAAATGTAAACTTAATTATTCAATTGCTTTATGAAATTAATACTTNTTTGATNNAGAATNNTTACCAACCTGATTTATTATCATAAGTATTATCCCACCTACTTAGAGTAACTTTTTGTCTTGTNTAAAATTGAACTCCTTCGTTTCCTTGCATATGAAGATCTCCATAAAATGAGTCGTTCCANCCTGAAAAAGGGAACATAGACATTGGCGCAGGAACACCAACATTTATTCCAATCATACCACATTTTATTTTAGATTTAAATTCTTTTGCTGCAGCTCCACTTTGAGTAAAAATACTGGATCCGTTTCCATAATTTAATTGATTTATCCAAGAAATTGCTTGACTCAAATCTTTAGGGTTCATCATTGATAGAACAGGGCCAAAAACCTCCTGTTTAAATATTGAAGTGTCAGGTAATACGTTACTAAAAAGTGTGGGGCCAACAAAAAATCCATCATTTTTTATAAGGTCTCTTCCATCTCTGTCAAGATTTACCTCTTTTGAAACATTATCTATTATAGTTGTAATTCTATCTTGAGATATTTTATCGATAACAGGACCCATATTAATATTGGGATCAAGAAGAGGAGCGCCAACCTTTAAATTATTCATTGCATCAATAAGCTTTTCCTTAAGGGGTTTTGCTATTTCACCGACTCCGATTAAAAGAGATCCTGCCATACATCTTTGCCCAGCACAACCAAAAGAAGCACTCATAACAGCTCTAAGAGTTGAGTCAGGGTCAGCATCTGGCATTACCACCAAAGCATTTTTTGCTGCACCACCCGCTTGAACTCGCTTGCCATTCGAGCTTCCAAGCTTATAAACGTATTTTGCAATTGTAGATGACCCTACAAAGCTTATGGCCGAAATATCTGGATGCGTACATAATGTGTCAACTACTTCCTTCCCNCCATGAACTAGATTCATGACTCCGTCAGGAAGTCCAGCTTCTTGGAGTAATTCAACTAATCTAACTGCAGTTAATGGTACTTTTTCACTAGGTTTTAAAACAAAGGTGTTNCCACAGGCAATTGCAATTGGGAACATCCACATAGGTACCATTGCGGGGAAATTAAATGGGCTAATTCCTGCACAAACACCAATTGGTTCTCTTACAGTTATTCCATCAATATTTTCTGCCACCTGAGATAAAGACTCTCCCTTTTGATGCTCAGCAATTCCACAAGCATATTCAACCACCTCAAAACCCCTTTGAATATCTCCCCTTGCTTCTATTATTGTTTTCCCGTTTTCAGTAGAAATAAGCTCAGCAATTTCGTTAAAATTTTGTTTTAATAAGCTTCTGTAATTATGCATTATGTTCGCTCTCCTTGTTGGCGGCTCTTTTGACCATTCGGGAAAAGCTNTCTTGGCAAATTTAATCGCTTTGGAGACTTCAGTTGAAGTGAGCATGGGAGTATTTGAAATCACTTTNCCAGAAGCTGGGTTATAAACCTTCGTATATTCTTTAGTTTTTATTTTCTCCCAATTTTTACCAATTAAGGATGGGACAATAGAAGTAGCTGATGACATTTTTTTTATTTAATTATAACTACAAAATCATTAATAAAAACCCTGTTTAAAATTAATTTAAAAATTTTAACTCCGATTTAACCATCCATTGGGTATTTTTTAACATTCTAAAAAGTAAATTTATGATTAAGTAAGCTTTTATCATTTTGTTTAATTGATTTTGGTTAATCCGATCGCTTATATACCAGTTTCCACCAAAGCGATCGGATTTTTTATTGAGATACCTCATACTCAAACTCCCAATTTGGATTTTTTAATACATTAATTATATACCTAACCGTCAATTCCTGACCCTTTTTAACTGGTTTGATTGTAATTAATCTTATGTGTTTAACTTGTCCTAATTCTGGATCCTCTTTAGATAAAAAAGCTTTGCAGTTAGGAATTTCATGATGATTTATGAAACCTCCCAANGACAAGCGAATATAATTATCAGGAAATCTGTTATCAAAAATATGGGAGATACCTAAATCTGTACCCTCTTTTATGTTTGAAGTGGCAATCAAACCAAGTCCCTCTATCTTACTTTTTCCTATTGTAAGAAATTCAGGTAATGGTCTGTATGTTGATTCAGGTTTGTTTTTCATTGGAATCAATTAATTGCTCTTAAATTAAAAAAAAAAAAATAAATCATCTTTTAATCCTTACAAGACCCTCTTGAGTTACTGAAGANATTAGAATTCCTTTTTTTGAAAAAATATTACCTCGAGTAAATCCTCTAGCTGATGAAGCACTAGGGCTATCCATTGCATATAATAACCAATCATCTATATCAAAATCCCTATGAAACCACATNGCNTGATCAATACTAGCAATAAATATTGGTCTCTCGTTGATTTGNTCTCTATGAGGTTTAGTTGCTGTCATTAGTAACCCTATGTCAGAGGCGAATGCAAGCAACTGTTGCTTTTCGGGTAAAGTTAAAATTTTTTTTTCTTTCGTTTTGAACCAAATGTGACTGAATGGAATAGCATTTTTAGTTTCAATATGCGACATTATTTCTACTGGTTTAAACTCAAACATTTTAGGGTGGGACTTTTTTAAACTTTCATAATAATTTGGATTCTTATCTTTTAATAGCTCCACTTGTTGAATATCTGTTCTTAAAACTTCTGGAGGTAGAATATTTGGTGCAACAATCTGGTGATTAACTCCCTCCTCTTTTTTTTGAAAGGATGCAGCCATATTAAAGATTGCTTTATTATTTTGATATGCAACAACTCTTCTCGTTGTAAAACTATTACCATCTCTTATTTTATCTACTTCATAAACGACAGGAAAATTAATATCACCTGATAAAATAAAATATCCATGCATTGAATGAGCAATTCTATTTTTCGGGACTGTATCGTATGCAGCGTTGAGAGACTGAGCCAATACTTGTCCCCCAAAAACCCTGCCCCAGGATGCTGGATAATTATCACCGATATATTTAGTTTCGCTTTGTTTTTTTAAATTTAATAAAGAAAGTAATTCAGCTAAGGATTCCATGATTATTTCCTTTTTCTTAAAGTCCATATTTCATTTAACGGACTCCCCTTACTACTAAATCCAGAATGATACCAATCATCAGCTTTTTTTTCATATGTAAAAGAAAGATTNATCCCAACTCTTGTTTTATCTCTAGAGAAATAGTCAATTGATTCATTATATTCACCTTTTAATGCAGAATAGCTTCCTCCACCAGACCCAAAGAACTGATAAGTTTCAGTATTGTATGCAGTCCATTGAAAATATCCATCAATTAGAAACTTTAAAGTTTTCCTTGAACGAGTAAGATCTCTTCTTTTTTCTTTCGCATCAGGGCCTACTCTGCCAGCCATAAGCCATTTACCATCTAGGTCTTGATCTAAACTNGACTCCTTTTTTAATTTATTTAATCCAGAGAATGTTAATTTTTTTAAACTATCAATTTTATAATTTGAATTAAATTCGAAAATTATTTCCAAATCATCACTTTTAGATTTATTATAATATCCACCCCTGGTTAAAANAAAATTTCCATCATCNNNATTAAATANGGTTTCAATGANAAACTCANNATCCATTAATATTCGATGATGATTTTTANCTACTCCATTAGAAGAGTTAAAAGAAAAAACTTGAGCAAAANCNCTTGANGNAANNAAAACNANTAAAANTGTAGAAAAAAATCTCATATNATATCTTATTTAAAATAAATTTAATCAGAAAAAATNAAAGAAACTATATTTTANTCNTNCCANTCAAAAGATTCAATTAATCTATATAAATCTCTTTCAATATATTTTACTGCTGGAAAAATAGAATCATAATTTGGTNTTGANTAAAAATATAATGCNCCAATTAAAAAGTTTTNAGTACTATCAGTTAAAAAAAATTGNATCTGTGATGCAGCATCACCNACAATATTGAATACAGTTCCATAAACNCTTTTTTCGNAGTTGATAAATATCTTTTCAGGAATNTCNTGGGCTTTAATTANATGCTTNNANGGNAGNTTNTATGCNTCATTTATTANAGANTCAAAATTATTATTNATTTTTTGGTGAGACATGNATANAGTNGCNTTCATTTTNGGATAAAAAATNTTTTGTCCNCTNTTTGTTTTTATAATTTNAGTNTTTTTATTTAAATCAAANTTATAATNCTTTTTANAGNATTGNTTTTCATATTTTGGTTCTGGNTAATCAAGATTTANTTTNGCTTTTGGTTTAGGCAGGTATATGTTGTCAGAACAACTNAAAAAAAACAGAATTAAAAAAATATACTTAATCACTTNGTNTANGGTATNGTTACTTTTATCCTATGNATTCTTTTTTTGTCNATNGATTCAATTAAAAACTTATANCCATGAAAAGAAAAACTTTTTCCTGGTTTNGGNATTTTTTGNGTATTTTCNANGATAAANCCTGCTAACGTTTCAGCCTCTGCCTTGTTCTCTTCNAAAATATNATCATTATCAGTTTTAANAATNTTATAAAANTCTTTCAAGCTAGTNTTTCCATCAAAGACATAATTTTTNNGATCAATTTGTGANTAACTNAGTGAAAGCTCNTCAAACTCATCACTNATATCTCCAACAATTTGCTCTAAAATATCCTCTAATGTTATAATNCCAGATGTNCCNCCATACTCATCNACAACAATTGCNAANTGAATTTTCTTTTGTTGAAACTCATTTANCAAATCATCAAGTTTTTTNTTTTCNGGAACATAAATAGGTTCTTTTAATAATTTTTTCCAATCAAAATTAAAATTATTNAAATGCGGTAAAAGGTCTTTTACATANAGTATTCCATCAATNTTATCAAGNTNTTCNGAGAATACAGGTATTCTAGAAAAACCATTTTTAATTATTTTAGGTATNATTNNATTTAAATTTTCTTTTTTAGATAAAGCAAAAACATCAACTCGNGGGCACATTATTTCTTTNGTATCAATATTTCCAAAAGATACAATTCCTTTNAGGATNTTTTGTTCTTCTTTTGTTGTCTCATTATCNGAGGTCAACTCTANGGCTTGNGATAATTGATCAACAGAAAAATCGTTATTTCTANTTCCTAATTTCTTTTCTAAANACCTAGTCATTNTNCTCATAGGTNAAGTCATAAANAAAAGNANGTATTGATCGAGGACTTTNATCGGTCTNGATAATTTTTTAGCAAACGCTATTGGATTTCTNTTTGCATAAACCTTTGGAAAAATCTCTCCAAAAAGAAGTATAATAGTTGTTATAAAACCTATNTCAAAAATTAATTTAACTAANGGNGTCATGTAGTCTTCAAGAAATATATTGCTNAGNTTAGCAAAAATTAAAACNACNGCTATATTAATNAAATTATTAGTTATTAAAATTGTAGCTANAAGTCTTTTTGGTTTTTTNAAAAGAAACTTTATTCTTTTNATTTCTTTATCNTCNGAAAATAANTNACCNTTTAAATCTGAATTATTNAGAGAGAAAAAGGCTACTTCTGAACCAGATANTAAAGCAGATAGAATTAGTAAAATAATTAATAATNCAANCTGAATANTNATAAATAGATCCATGAACTTTAAGNCAAATTANNANAGATNTNAAAAGGGTAAATCATCCTCTTTTTNATCATTCTGCTTANTTTCATTNNTAAAGTTNGAGCTNTCTTCTTNTTGATCNTTTTCNCTNANTTTTCCTGATAAAAAAGTNAATTCATTTACNATGATCTCAGTACTAAATCTATCTTTCTGATCACNATCNTGCCACTTTCTTGTTTTGAGTTTTCCCTCAATATAAATTTTATCTCCTTTTTTNATATATTTNTCNCANATTTCNGCAGCCTTGTTTCTTACAATNANATTATGCCACTCAGTTTGGNTNACCTTTTCTCCAGAAGATTTATTTGTNTAGCTTTCATTTGTTGCAAGCGGAAATCTCCCAACACAACCACCTCCATCAAAATAATGCATCTTAACATCNTCTCCTAGATGTCCAATCAATATAACTTTNTTAATNGTTCCACTCATTTANATTTTTATTTGTTTTTCNCAAAGATAAAAAATCAAGTAACTGTCTTATAAAATTGATNAATAAATTTTTCAATGACTACTGGAACAGGATAAGACATAATTTTATTTTTTTTTACTGGTAAATCTGTTTCACTTGATAAAAATATTTTCCAAAATTGTATTTTCAGAATTTGATGACTCAATTTATGAGTGATAGGTTTTAACATAACAGGGGTGATTGAGTAAGAATCTTTCTTTGCATATTTATTGATGATTTTTTTAAATTCTATACTTGGTTTTTTTAAAGTTACATTTGTTTCAACTAGTGGAAACTCATATAATTTTTGCCAAATTCCCTTTGAAAGTCTCTGTTTTAATACTGTTTGATTCTTTGTATTATGAATAAATAAATAATTAAAATAACGGGTTTTGATTTTATTTCTTTTTGGTTTAACTGGGTATAAACTTATTTTAGATTTATTTAGTGCGTAGCAACTTTTTGAAAAAATGCAAGTACTACAACTTGGACTTTTGGGCTTACACTGAATTGACCCAAAATCCATCATGGCTTGATTAAAATCACCTGGAGAATCTGGTGGAATAAGTTCGTTTGCTAAAGACTTGAAAAATTTAAAAGCTTTTAAAGTATTGATAGGTATATTGATTCCAAAATACCTTCCGAGAAACCTATATACATTTCCATCTACTACAGATTCTTGGTTATTATAACAAATAGATCCTATTGCACTAGCTGTATAGTCTCCTATACCCCTAAGTTTCATCATCTCTTTATGTGTCTTTGGAAAAACTCCATTGAACTCATTAGCTATTATTTTTGCNGTATGGAATAAGTTTTGAGCTCTTGAATAGTAACCTAAGCCTTGCCATAACTTAATAATATCATTTTCATTTGCTTTAGCTAAAGAAAACACTGTAGGGTATTTTTTGATAAATTTTTTATAATAGGGAAGTCCTTGTTCGGTTTTTGTTTGCTGCAATATGATCTCAGATATCCATATTTTGTATGGATCTTTAGTCTCTCTCCAAGGAAAGCTTCGAAGATTTAAATTATACCAATTCAATAATTTCTCAGAAAAAANCATNAATNCAAATATAACTTAACAACTTAAATATAAAAACATAGTAAACAGATTGTTAATAATTTATATATTTGCTAGCCCTTAAATTTTNAAANATAAAAAAATGACTAAAGCAGATATTGTTTCNAANATTTCNGANAAACTAGGTATAGATAAAAACGATGTTCAANTNACCATNGAGANNTTTATGTCTGAGNTTAAGNNTTCATTNGAAAAAGGNGAAAACGTATATTTACGTGGTTTTGGNAGTTTNATNATCAAANCTCGAGCAAAAAAAACAGGAAGAAATATTTCAAAAAATACTGCAGTTATTATCCCTGCTCACAATATTCCTGCATTCAAAGCTTCTAAAGTTTTTGTTAATGCAGTAAAAGCTAAGGTTTCAGTATAAAANNTAATTTAACNAATTAAAGCCAGCTNTATGCCGAGCGGAAAAAAAAGAAAACGACATAAGGTAGCNACTCACAAAAGAAAAAAAAGAAGAAGNGCTAACCGTCANAAAAAAGATTAAGTGTAAGGTGATACACTAAAAAAAATTATCCCAAGTTCATTGAAATGCTTGAGTATNTNATTATNCAAGCAACGGAAAATACCTGAATACATATATTGTTTAATCAATTATTACAANNTTTGTAATAATTATAAAAATTATCAGAGTGAAAAAAGAACTGATTATACGATCCNATTCCTCTGCTGTTGATTTTGCCTTACTCAAGGATGGAAAATTAGTTGAGTTAAGTAAAGAAGTTGAAGATAANAAGTTTTCNGTNGGTGATATTTTTTTCGCCAAAATTAGNAAACTNATNCCTGGNCTTAATGCTTCATTTGTAANTGTTGGTCANAAAAAAGATGGTTTTTTACACTATCANGACNTAGGGCCAAAACTTCCTTCTTTATTAAAATTTATAAAACAAATAACCACAGGTAAACANANAGATTATTTACTTAAAAGATTTAAGTTTGAAACTGATATTTCNAAGGAAGGAAATATTAATGATGTAATTAAAAGTCAAGATACNGTTTTANTTCAAGTAGTCAAAGAACCTATATCCACNAAAGGACCNAGAGTNAGCTCNGAATTGTCTTTNGCTGGNCGTTTNATGGTNCTNTTGCCCTTTTCAGATNNAGTTTCNATTTCTCAAAAAATTGAAGAAAATAGCGAAAAAAATCGATTNAAAAGACTNGTTCAAAGTATAAGACCAAAAGGTTTTGGGATTATNATNAGAACTGTNGCTCAAGGTCAAAAAGTAGCNGAACTTGANGCTGATCTTCAACAATTAATNNNAAGATGGAAAAACCTTTGNANTAAATTNCAAAGAATAGANAAATATCCTTCAAAAGTTTTAAGTGAAATTAATCGATCCTCNTCAATATTACGNGATGTTTTTGATAACAGTTTTACTGGAATNCANATAGATAATGATCANGAGCTATTCAACGAAGTTAAAGATTACATNAAAAGTATTGCNCCAAAAAAAAGTGAGATTGTAAAGTCNTANANTGAAANTACTCCAATTTTTGANAAATTTGGAATTGAAAGACAAATCAAAACTGCTTTTGGAAAAACTGTTTCNATGCAAAAGGGNGCTTACNTAGTAATTGAGCACACAGAGGCNCTACATGTAATTGANGTTAATAGTGGNAATAGATCAAATAAGTCTAANAATCAAGAAGANACNGCTTTNGAAGTAAATATAATTGCNGCTTCNGAAATTGCNCGTCAACTNAGACTTCGTGANATGGGAGGAATAATTGTGGTCGATTTTATNGATATGATGTCTAATGAAAATCGAAAAAAATTATTTGANCATCTNAAAGAGGANATGAGCCANGACAGAACNAAACATAANATTTTACCNCCAAGTCGTTTTGGGCTTATTCAAATTACTCGNCAAAGGGTNCGCCCAGAGATGAATATTAAAACAAAAGAGCCAAATCCNAACCAAAATGGNGAAGTNGAAGCTCCTATTGTATTAATAGATAAAATCAACACAGAACTTAACAAAATTGTTAAGCATAAGCAATACAAAAATGAACAAATATTTTTACACGTTCATCCATTTATTGCTTCCTATTTGAAGGAAGGATTTCCATCCATCCAACTCAAGTGGTATTTTGAATATAAAAAATGGGTAAGAATTATTCCTAGAGATGCTTTTTATTACTTAAAATTCAGTTTTATGGATAAATCTCAAAGACAAATTCGAACTTAATTTATAACCCGCCTTATATTATTTAGGGCGGGTTTTTTTGTCTTAAATTTGTATTATGTCAATAAAAAACATAAAAAATAATGAGGTTCAAAAAAAAATAGAGTTCTATTGCACTTACCAAGAAAGATCCCATAAGGAAGTTACTGAAAAATTATTCAAAATGGGTCTAAAAAAAAATACTATAGATGAAATTTTGAGTAATCTAATTCAGAATAATTTTATAAATGAGGCTAGATTCGCAAGTAGTTATACCAGTGGAAAATTTAGAATCAAACTTTGGGGTAAAAAAAGAATTAAATATGGTCTAAAAAACCATAACGTAAGTGACTACAATATCGAAAGTGCTTTAAACCAAATTAGAGATGAGGATTATGAAAAAACTTTAAATCATCTTACAAAAAAGATATTGAATTCTTGTGGAAAAGAAAATCTAAATAAAAAAAAATTGAAATTATTTGCAGCTCTTAAATATAGAGGTTGGGAATCAGAATTAATTTATAGACAAATGAAGAAAATAGATAAAGTCTAATCAGATAAAATAATAATAGTATTATTATTCATCTCAATTGTCCCAGAATTAATTTCAAAAAACATCTTACCATTTTTACTTATAAAACTTTTTTTAAACTCTTCTTTGATTTTTAAATCTCCTTCAATTATAACGGATCCTTTTTTCAAGTTTGAAACAATTGGAGCATGGTTGCTTAACATTTGGAACGATCCTGATTCTCCCGGTACAGAAACAGATAAAACTTTTCCACTGTAAATTGTGGCTTCAGGTGATATAATTTCTAAATACATTAAGATTCTGATAACATTTTCTCACCTGCTTCAATGGCATCCTCGATTGTTCCTTTTAAGTTAAATGCCGCCTCAGGAAGGTGATCTAATTCTCCATCCATAATCATATTGAATCCTTTTATTGTGTCTTTAATATCAACTAAAACACCTGGTATACCAGTAAATTGTTCAGCAACATGAAAAGGCTGAGAAAGAAAACGTTGAACCCTTCGCGCCCTTCCAACTGCAAGCTTATCCTCTTCTGACAACTCCTCCATTCCTAAAATTGCAATAATGTCTTGAAGCTCTTTATATCTTTGTAATAACTCTTTTACCTTTTGAGCACAATTGTAATGTTCTTCACCTAAAATTTCAGGTGTTAGTATTCTCGATGTGGAATCCAAAGGGTCTACTGCAGGGTAAATGCCTAATTCTGAGATTTTTCTGGACAATACGGTAGTAGCGTCCAAATGGGCAAAGGTAGTTGCAGGAGCAGGATCAGTGAGATCATCTGCTGGAACGTATACTGCCTGAACTGATGTTATTGAACCTTTATTAGTTGAGGTAATTCTTTCTTGCATAGCACCCATTTCTGTTGCTAATGTAGGTTGATAGCCCACTGCTGAAGGCATTCTTCCCAACAGAGCAGAAACTTCAGATCCAGCTTGAGTAAAACGAAAAATATTATCTACAAAAAACAGAACATCCTTTCCTTGACCATCTCCTGCTCCATCTCTAAAATATTCTGCTATTGTTAACCCTGATAAAGCAACTCTTGCTCGAGCACCAGGAGGTTCGTTCATTTGACCAAAAACAAATGTGGCTTTTGATTCCTTCATCGCTGACGTATCTACTTTTTTAAGATCCCAACCACCATTTTCCATTGAATTCATAAAATCATCTCCATATTTAATAATTCCAGATTCAAGCATTTCTCTCAATAAATCATTTCCTTCTCTTGTTCTTTCTCCAACTCCAGCAAATACAGATAATCCTCCATGCCCTTTTGCTATATTATTGATCAATTCTTGTATTAATACAGTTTTTCCAACACCTGCTCCTCCAAAAAGTCCGATTTTACCACCTTTAGCATATGGCTCAATAAGATCAATAACTTTTATACCTGTAAATAAAACTTCTGTTGAGGTAGAAAGTTCATCAAATGCAGGAGCTTCTCTATGGATTGGGAGTCCATTATTTCCGGTTTTGGGAAGATCACCTAGTCCATCTATAGCATCTCCGATAACATTAAATAATCTTCCATATATATTTTCACCAATCGGCATTTGAATTGGACTTCCTGTAGAAAGCACCTCTTCACCTCTACTCAAACCATCAGTAGAATCCATTGAAACGGTTCGAACCGTTTCTTGTCCAATATGTGACTGAACTTCAAGTACTAGAAGGCTTCCGTCAGCTTTTTTTATTTCCAGAGAATCATAAATTTTAGGAAGATCATTATTGTCGCCTGAGAACTCTACATCTACGACAGGACCAATGATTTGAGATACCTTTCCGATACTATTAGCCATAAGAATAGATTAAAAATATTATTTATAAGTATTAAATTTGATTGCAAATATAAGGATGATTGGCAAAAATTTTATTTTTATTTAACTAAAATAAAATTAGTTTTACTCAATTAATTAAGATTGATTTAAATCAATATCCTTTTATTTTTGCAATAGCGTTTAAATGATAATTTGTGTCCCCAAAAAGATACTGTATGACCCTAGCTCTTTTTAAATAAAATCCAATATCAACATCATCAGTTACTCCAATTCCGCCGTGCATTTGTATGGCTTCATTTGATGTTCTTTTTAAAACTTCACCCAATTTAGCTTTAGCCAAATGAGCTAAGTTTGTAAGGTCTTTGTCACCATTGTCTATCGATTGAAGAGATCTCAATACAATTGACTTACATAACTCTATTTCACAAAAAAGATCGGCAGATCGATGTTGAAGCGCTTGATAAGATCCTATTTTTTTACCAAATTGTTCCCTTTCTTTGATATAACTGATAGTCTGTTCGAAAGCAGCTTGAACACTTCCAAGCATTTCACATGAAAATCCTATTGTTCCAATATCAAGTAGTTCATTTAAAAGACTGGTTCCGCTTATATTGACATTGAGTTTATTTTTTAGAGGGACCTTAACATTTTTAAAGCTCACTGTAGAATAGCTTCCTGTATCCATTAAAATATCCGTTTGTGTATTAATTCCATCAGAAGAAGAATCAACTAAAAACAAACTAATTGACTTATTTAAGTTTGCTATTACGATATAAAAATCCGAATTATTTCCATTTATTACCATCTTCTTTTTACCATTGATAATATAGTTTTTTCCAATTTCTTCAGCATTTGAATTTATTGAATTTGGATTAAAACCTGATTTTTCATCTAATGCTAAACTCATCAAAGTTTTACCGTTCATGAGCTCAGGTAACCATTTATCTTTAAGCTCATCGTTATCAGATAAAATAATTGCTGATGATGATAATAATATTGATGATATTATTGGTGACTTTGTTAATGTTCTTCCAGTTTCCTCAATTATTTGACCAAGTCCAGTATATCCAAAATCCAACCCTCCATATTTTTCAGGAATAATTAGAGCTGTCCAACCCATCTCAACAAAACCCCTCCAAACATCTGAGTCATATGATTTATAATCATTATCCCTCAGGGTTCTAAAACTCTCTAAGGGTGAATTTATCTCTAAAAATTCTCTCGCGGAATCTTTGAGCATTTTTTGTTCCTCTGTTAAAATTAGTGACATATTTTAAGAGGGTAAATTTAGTACTCGCTTAGCAATTATATTCAGTTGTATTTCGGAGGTTCCTCCCTCAATAGAATTACCCTTTGACCTACAAAATTTTCTTGCTGCATCGGCTTCATTTTCTTTATTCGGAACCCACAACAATGAATCACTTCCACCAATTTGCATTAATAATTCTTCTCTTTTTATATTTAATTCAGTTCCATAATATTTAAAGAATGAAGAAAATAAAGCAGCTTTCTTTCCAGTTTTATCCTCATCAATAATTCTTTGAATTGTCATTTCAAATATCTTTTCATCCATTTCAAATTTAGCTATTTGACCCCTTAATAAATTATCTTCTATTTGACCAGAAAGAAAATCCAATTTACCTTTTGCTATTTCACTTATTTCTTTTTTATTTTCAGTTTCTCCTACCCCGCCAATCATCTGTCTTTCATGAGTAAGAAGATATTTAGCAATAGTCCATCCCTCATTTATGTTACCAATTAAATTATTTTTTGGAACTTTAACATTGTCAAAGAATGTTTCGCAAAAAGGTGATTTACCACTAATGAGTTTTATGGGTCTAACACTGACTCCTGGCGAAGACATATCTATTAAAATAAAACTAATACCATTATGTTTTGGTGCTTCAAAATCTGTTCTTGCTAAACAAAAAATCCAATCAGCATTATCAGCATACGAAGTCCAAACTTTCGAGCCATTTATTAAATAATGGTCACCCTTATCTTCTGCTTTAGTTTGAAGACCGGCTAAATCACTTCCTGCGTTTGGTTCACTATAACCTTGACACCACCAAATCTTTCCCTCAATAATTTCAGGAAGATACCTTAATTTTTGGTCTTCAGTAGCAAATTTTAATAGCGCAGGGCCAAGCATTGCAATTCCAAAACTATAAAGAGGTTTTCGACATCCTAATCTTGACATTTCTTGTATGAGAATATTATTTTCTTTTGGAGTTAATCCACCTCCCCCATATTTTTTTTCCCAATATGGAACTATCCATTTCTTTTTTAACATTCTTTCAAACCAAATTTTTTGATCATTAGAATTGAATTTGGCATTTTTACCCCCCCAATACATATCCATTGGACCTTTAATGGGGAGTCTCATACTTAAAGGACAATTCTCCTCTAACCAGATACGTGTCTCGGTTCTAAAATCTCCCAAATCTACTTTTGTTTTTGTTTCCATTTATATAAAGTTATTTTCATTAAAATAAATAATCGATTTTTCTTTTTTGAATAGCCTGATGAGACATTATTCCCAATAACTCAACTCCTTTATTTAACTCGCTAAAACGAGTATCATTTGTTAATCCCTTTTTATATCTAAAATAAATTTGTTGTATTATTCCAGCAATTTTAAAAAGGCCAAAAACAAAATAAAAAAGAATGTTTTTAACTGATCTACCGGAAACCTCTCCGTACATGTGAACCAATTCATGTCTCGAAGGCATACCTTTAATATGGGTAATATTAAAATTCATTTTTTTTATAATATCTGGATCAGATTCATGAATCCAATAACCTAAACTTGTTCCAAGATCCATCAAAGGGTCACCGATAGTGGACATTTCCCAATCTAAAACAGCATTTATTTTAATCTTTTTTTTGATTTCAAACATAAGATTATCAAACTTAAAATCATTATGTATCAAACACGGTTTAGGTGAGCTTGGTAGGTTATTAGAGAGCCAATCAATAGTTTTTTCTATTTCTTTGAAATTATTTGTTTTTGCATTATTATATCTTCTAATCCAGCCTTGAACTTGTCTTTGAGAATATCCCTCAGGTTTACCAAAATGATTAAGGCCAATTTCCATATAGTTTAATGAGTGTATTTCAGAAAAAGTTTGAATAAAAGAGCTAACTAAATCAGAAATTAAGTTTTGTTTTGGGAAATTTGATTTGAGATGTGAGCCTCTAAAAATTACACCTTCAACTTTCTCCATTAAATAAAACTCATCACCAATTACAGATTTATCATCACAGAAAATAACAGGATTAGGAACTTTGTTAAAATGGTTTTTTAATTTACTCAGAACTTTAAATTCTCTACTCATATCATGGCCAGACTTTATATTAGCACCATGAGGTGGTCTTCGCAATACCAATCTATTATTTCCAGCTTTTATTAGATATGTTAGGTTTGAAAACCCAGACGGGAATTGTAATACTTCAATACTAGAATTAATATTTAATTCTTTACTAAGATATTCTTTTAATGAAGTTAAATTGATTAACTCCTCTTTGCGAACATTAACTGCTTGATCAATTTTATACAAAATTTTTAATCTATTATTAATTACTGGTATCGTATTGTTTTAAAATTTGTCTAGCTAAGCTACTTTTATGAACCTCATCAGCTCCATCATATATTCTTGCAGCTCTTTCATGTCNNTAATAAGCAGCTAAAATNGTATCGTCTGTTATTCCNTTGGCTCCATGAACTTGAATNGCGCAATCAACAACTTTTTGNAGAACATTAGCGCAATAGAATTTAATTATTGANATTTCATTTCTTGACTNNTAGGNTCCNTGANTNTCAATTTTTTTTGCNGCATCCTGAACTAATAATCTAGCTGCATTAATTTCTGCTCTACATTCTGAGATCCAATTTTGAATTGTTTGCTTGTCTGCAAGTCTTTTTCCATATNCTAGCTTTCGAGATATTGCCCTTTTACACATCANATCAAAAGATCTCTCACAAATACCAATCCATCNCATNCAATGGTGNATTCNNCCTGGACCTAATCTTTTTTGAGCAATTNAAAATCCTTCNCCATCAGATCCTAAAANATTNGTTAATGGTACTNNANCATTATTAAATTTTATTTCAGAATGACTTTCCCATCCNCCACCAGAGTGACCCATTATTTGAANATTTCTGACNAACTCAACNCCTTTAGTTNTTNNNGGNACAATNATTTGACTAGCTTTTTTATAAGGGTTTTCTGAANNNGGATTTGAAANTAACATCACAATTGCAAATTCAGCTCCATCAAAACCTGANGTAAACCATTTATGACCATTAATNATGTAATTNTTTTCATCNTTTGTTGCAATTGTTCCCATTTCAACAGGGTTTGANCCAGCAAAATCTGGTTCTGTCATCGCAAAGCAACTNCTAATTTCTCCTTNNAATAATGGTTTCAAATATTTTTCTTTTTGCTCNTTNGTNCCACATTCAATTAANATTTCCATATTTCCCGCATCNGGAGCTTGACAGTTNAATACGTAATGTCCATATGGNCTAGATCCAAGGATTTCACTTATCTCTCCATGTTGNGCATTAGATAGNCCTANACCACCGNATTCTTTNGGAATCTGAGGTANCCANAGNTTTTGAGACTTNACTTTNTCTCTTAATTCNTNTAATTTTGGNAGTTTTTCACTCCATTCACAATTTAAAATCCAAGGCTCNAATGAATAAAGCTCTTCTTTTANAAACTTTGATATTTTTAATTTTATTTCTTTNAATTCCATTATNTAAATCTACTTTCCTTTAAAAATCGGTTTTCTTTTTTCTATGAATGCAGTTACACCTTCNTTCAAGTCATAACTNTTAAAAGCNAGCACTTGACGCTCTGCCTCAAATGCAATTGTTTTATCTAAATCATTATTCATTGAATAAAAAACATCCTCTTTTGTGATTCCAATTGCCAAAGTTGGTTTTTTAGCCAGTTTTTTTGCCCAACTCAAAGCTTCACTTAAAATTTCTTGATCTTCAACGATTTTATTTGTTAATCCTAATTTAAGACATTCATTTCCCATAACTTTTTTACCACTAGTCGCAATCTCAAATGCCTTACTATATCCAACTTGTCTTGACAAAAGCCAGCTTGCGCCACCATCTGGGCCTAAACCTATATTTATAAACGCATACAGAAGGGCACTCTTTTCGCTCATAACTCTCAAATCACATGCCAGAGCAAAAGCAGCTCCAACTCCTGCTGCTGTTCCATTAATTGCACCAATTATTGGTTTATTTAATTCAAAAAACTGGTGCATTAATGGTTGGTATTGATTAATAATATAATCTCTTCTTTGTTCTGGGGTAATCTCTACTCCAAATACAGTCATATCCGCACCAGCACAAAAACCCTTTCCCGAGCCAGTTATAATTATTGCTCTGATTGATTGATCATTTTTTGCTTTATTTAAAGATTGTGATATTCCATCTACTAAATCTTGATTTACGGCGTTATATCTGTCAGGTCTATTTAAGGTAATTATACCAACTCCNTCATTAATTTCAAATAATACAGCTTTATTCATAATTTATTTTTTATATGCTAGAGCCAACATCTCTGCTATACACGAAGGTTTTTCTTGTCCTTTAATTTCAATAATTACTTTCATTTTATATTTTGCTCCCCTCTGATTGGGATCAAATTCCATTAACGATACCCTTCCTCTATATTTTGAACCAGACGGTGTTGCATTTGTGAATCTTACCTTATCTAAACCATAATTTATGACCATCCCAACACCTTGTAATTCAAAACTATCAAACATTATTTTAGAGCACATGGATAACATCAAAAACCCATGAGCAATTGTTGTTTTGTAGGGAGATTCTTTTACACATTTTTCCTTATCCATATGAATCCATTGACGATCTTCAGTTGTATCTGCAAAAATATTTATTCTCTCCTGATCCATAGTATACCAATTAGTAATACCCAGCTCTTTTCCCAAAGATGCTTCAAATTCACTCAATGAATTAAATTTTGTTTTGTAAGGTTTATCTTTTTTTGATTCCATAATATATTTTTATATTGTCATATGTCCTCCATCAGCTGTGTATATACCTCCTGTGGAGTAGCTTCCAGCTGACGAGGCTAAATATAAAGCTAAACCAATCATTTCCTCAGGCTCTGCAACTCTTCCTGCAGGGAGTTCGTTTTTGACTTGATTTAATAATGCTTGATTTTCCCAAAGAGCTTTACTGAATTTTGTTTTTATTAATCCAGGGCATATGGCATTTGATCTAATACCATATTTTCCCCATTCCTTAGCTTGAACCTTTGTAAGCATAATTACAGCAGCTTTGGTAACACTGTAGATACCAAGACCTAAACTTGGTTTTAGTCCTTCAACACTTGCTATATTGATGATCGATCCAGATTTTTCCTTTTTTAAAAAAGGAAAACATAAATTACTTAAATCAAATATTGCTTTAACATTCACATTAAACATTTTATCATATACTTCATTAGACATGTTTTCAATAGATTCATAAACTGGGTTAATAGCAGCATTATTTACTAAAATATCAATTTTCCCAAACTTTTTAATTGTTTTCTCAACAAGCTTTATTCTTTGTTTTTCATCTCCAACATGACAAGATTGAGCTAAAACAGATAATCCATCTTTTTGAAATTGATTTGCAGCCAACTCAACTGTTTCTTGGGATCTACTACTAAGAACAACATTTGCTCCATTTTCAGATAGCCCCCTGGCAATTGCAAGACCTATACCTTTGCTTGATCCTGTTACAATTGCAACTTTACCCTTTAATTCAAATAATTTTTTTGAGTTCATGATTTAAAATTACATTGGCATTGCACCTCCATTTGCATGGAGAGTTATTCCGCTAACAAATCCCGCTTCCTTAGAAGCGAGAAATAGATAGCAATGACCCATATCCTGGGGTGTTCCAATTCTCCCAACAGGTATTTGAGCTATTCCTGCCTTAATAATCTCTTCAGGCATAGAATCCGACATCAATGATTTAATGAATCCTGGGGCAACTGCATTAACTGTTACTCCAAAACGACCAACTTCTTTACATAATGCCCTAGTGAAGCCTGAAACTCCTGCCTTAGTTGCTGCATAATTTACTTGTCCAAAAGCCCCCTGTGAACCGTTAATTGAAGATGCCGAAATTATTCTTCCATAACCAGCCTCTCTCATGTGAGGTAATACAGCTTTCGATGTAATATATAGTGAATTTAAATTAATATTAATTACAGTATTCCACTCTTCTGGTGACATTTTTAAAAAAGATCTGTCTCGAATCACACCAGCATTGTTAATTAAAATATCAATTTTTCCAAACTTAGAAATAATTTCTTCTACAGCATTGCTTACGCTTTGAGTTTCTGTAACATCTACTTTTTGAAAAAAAATAGATCCCCCATCTGACGAGATTTTATTTGTCGTTTCGATTCCAGAATCTAGCACATCCCATAAAGCTACTGTAGCTCCTGCTTTGCAAAAAACCTCACATATTCCTTTGCCTATTCCTCTTGCTCCCCCAGTAATAATTGCTACTTGATCTTTTAAACTATACATGATAACTAATATTTATTTTGTCTATTTTTTTTTAAGCTCAATCTACTCTTTAATCAATAAAATTAAACTATTACATGATGTATTTATCTTTTTAAAGATAAAAATAATCTTATATTTAATATAGATATGGAGTAAATCGATTAAATCAAAAATCAAATAATACAATGGACAATCAAACTCATTTTGATTTCAAATTTTACGATTTGGAAAAACAGTTAAAAGACAAACCTTTTCTTAGGCAACCTTTCGGAGATCAATGGGAGGAATATACATGGGGAGAAACAGGACAAATGGCTAGAAAGTTGGCAAGTGGGCTCAAATCACTTGGACTAAAACCCAATGCTCATATTGGTTTGATATCTAAAAACTGTCGAGAATGGATTATTGCTGATTTGGCCATTATAATGGCAGGTTACATATCGGTTCCATTTTTTGCAACTTTAACTGGAAAGGAATTGGGAAAACTTATAGATTTTGGTGATGTCGATGCCTTGTTTGTAGGTAAAATAGAACACTGGAATGATATTAAGTCATTTATTCCTAAGGAGTTACCAGTGATAGCATTTCCAACATATAAAGAACATTCAGCAATTAATAGAGGATATTCTTGGTTTGATTTTATAAACAAATATAAGCCAATCGAAACTCCTCATGTACCAAAACTGTCTGATACTTGGACGATAATCTTCACATCCGGAACTACAGGAAATCCAAAAGGTGTTGTTTTATCTTTCAGAGCAAACGAAGCTACCAAAATCATTTCACTTAATGCTAACCCTCTAAAAATTGATTATAATGGAAATAATCATTTTTTTTCATATTTACCACTTAACCATATTGCGGAGAGAATTGTTGTAGAATTTACTGTACTTAGGTTTGGTGGAACAATTTCATTTGCAGAATCTTTAGATACATTTGGAGCGAATTTAGCTTCTGTTCAGCCTACGGTATTTTTTGCAGTCCCAAGAATCTGGACAAAGTTTCAAATGGGTATTTTAAGTAAGTTCTCTCAAAAGAAATTAGACACATTACTTTCTATTCCTTTAGTGAGTTCATTTATTAAGAAAGTTCTTAAAAAGAAGCTTGGATTAAGTAGAGCAAGAGCAAAGGTGTCTGGTGCTGCTCCAATGCAAACTTCCCAAAGAGACTGGTATAGAGCTATTGGAATAAACATTGTGAACGGATATGGTATGACTGAAAATTGTGCAATCAGTAATCAGTTGGCTGATAATATTTGGGATAGACCAGGTTCTGTTGGAATCCCACAAGAAGGTGTTTCTATTAAAATTAACCAGGAAAATGAGGAGATTTTGATGCAAGGCACTTTTTTAATGGAGGGATATTATAAAGATCCTAAGGCAACTAAAGAAACACTGGTTGATGGATGGCTTCATACTGGAGACCAAGGATATCTCGATGAGGATGGTTTTTTATATATAACAGGGAGAGTTAAGGATCTATTTAAAACATCTAAAGGTAAATTTATAGAACCACTTCCTTTGGAATACTATTTTGGCAAGTTCAATGAATTTGAACAAATTTGTATAGTTGGGCTTGGAAATCCTCAACCAATGCTTCTAGTTTCTTTATCTGAAATAGGAGAAAAAATTAGTAAAACTGATTTCAAGACTAACTTTACAGAAGAATTAAACAAGATNAATACTAAGTTAGACGCATATAAGAAAATATCTAAAATTATTGTAGTTAAAGATTCTTGGACGGTTGACAATGGTCTAGTTACGCCTACTTTAAAAGTAAAACGTCCTATGATTGATAAAAGGTATATGGGTAATTATTTAAAATGGCATGAAGAAAAGTCGTCAATAATATGGGAATAAATTCTTTTTAGATGTTAAAATCAATAAATTCACAACCATAGTTTGAAGTTAAATTATTTCTTCAAAAGCCTAAAATATTGCAATATTTAAGAAGGTTCATAAAAAAATATTAAATAATTGATTATTAGTGTATTAAACTATAATCTTTGCTGTTTTTAATATCAAAAAAACTGTCAAAACATCGTTTGGATGCCAAAAAATATTATATTTACCAAATTAAAGGGAGTTGATTTATCATCTCCAAAAAAACCAAACAAATAAATTAACCTATAAAAAATTATGAAGACAACGTTTATTAAAACATTTCTTACTCTTACCTTTTCCATAATTGCAACATTAGCTTTTGCTCAATCAACAATTACTGGAACTGTTTTAGATGAAGATGGTAACCCGGTACCGGGAGCAAATATTGTAGTTCAAGGAACTACTGAAGGAGTCGCTGCAGACTTCGACGGAAACTTTACAATTACTACAAGTCAACCCATACCTTTTGATTTAGAGATATCCTCTGTAGGTTTTGGTAGTAAAGTAGTTAATGTTACNAGTTCTGACCAATCGCTTGAAATAAGTTTAGCATCAGGTACTAAGTTGGATGAAATGGTTGTAACTGCATCACGAAGGCCAGAAAGNGTCCAAGACTCTCCAGCATCAGTATCGGTTCTTTCGACTGAAGAAATAACAAATTCTCCTTATGTTCAAGATCCTACTGCAGCACTGCAAAATATTCCTGGTGTAAAAATTCANCAACANTCTGCTAACTCNATAAATATCGAAATGAGAGCTGGAGACGGNGTNTTTGGAACCTCAACATTTGTNATGTTAGACTANAGATACATAGTAACTCCCTCTGCAGGCTCTTTTTTNTCATACCAANCTGGATTNTCAAATNTAGANATTCAGCAAGTTGAAGTGGTTAGAGGTCCAGCAGGTGCACTCTANGGTCCAAATGTGACTTCTGGTGTTGTACACTTTTTNTCAAAGAGTCCAATCGATTATCCNGGGACNACNGCTGAGACATGGGCNGGAACACAATCAAACTTTGGTGGAGCATTTAGACANGCAGAAGCNAATTCAGANGGAACATTTGGNTGGAAAGTAAATGTTAGATATAANAGGGGAGATGAGTTTGGTTTAGATCCTGTAGAGGATGCTGACCAACTTGCCGATCTTGCAAGAGAAATAAGAGAGCCAATTTTAAGTCCACAGGGTGTTGTTGATGAAGCTGGTTCTTTTAGATCCCCAGATAATATAATCATGGATCAACATGATTTAGATCCTGAAGGTGATGGAAATCCACTTTTGAGTGAATATGAGCAATATTCTGCAAATCTTCATATGGAATTTAGACCAAATGATGATACTACAGGTAAACTTGCTGCTGGAATGGCAAATGGCTACGGTTTATTTTTTAATAGTCAAGGTCCTGGTGTAACTCAAGGATATGATTACTGGGTTCAAGCAAATATCAGAAAGGGTAGATGGTTTGCGAATGCATACTACAATTTTAATGATGGAGGTGGGCAGGCAAACCCAACATTTTTATACTTAACTGGTCTTCGTCAGCAAGCAATCAGAAATTCTTTTGAAACTCAAATTCAATACAACTTTGAAATAGATGCTCTAAACACAGAGTTTACAGCTGGGTTTGATTATCGTAACAATGCATCAGAGTCAAATGGAACTCTATACGGAAGGAATGATGGAAATGATGATTATGCGAATGCCGGTGGATATCTTCAAGGAACAACGAAACTCTCTGACAAGCTTAGTATGATCTTTACAGGAAGATATGATAAAATCAATTTCATAGATGAAGGTAAATTTGCACCGAGAGTTGCATTTACATACAAGGCTAGTCCAAGACATACCTTTAGAGCTTCATACAGTGAAGCAACTTTTGCTCCATCAGCTCTACAAACTTATATTGATTTTCCAGTACAAAGGGTTGTTCCAGGAACTGCAACTACATGGTTAGCTGGTCAGATAAACCCTACAAATTTTGCATCTGCTGCAAATCCTGTGCAGGGATCAACTTCTCAATTAATTGAGTTAATTGGTACATATGGTTTAGGTCCAGGAGGTAAAGCTATAAAAGTGCCTGTTGGTACTCCAGGAGTCCCAAACAGTATTATTTGGGGAGCTGCATATGCACCAGCAAGTGGAGCGCCCGGTATTAGAGCTGGAGCTCTAGCACAATTAGCAGGAACTGGACTTGAAAGTGTATTTACAGGAGTTATGGATGCCTACACTGCAGGTGGTGGACCATCGACAAGTTTTTCAGGAAATCTTGTAGGACTTAATTTCTTTAACGGATCTCCTCTTGCACAAGGAACTGATGCACAAAGAGCCAGGATTGGATACATAGAAACTATGGAATTTGGTTACAAAGGATTAATTGCAGATAAATTTAGAGTTGGGGTTGATTTTTATACATATGGAAGAGTTGGGCTAACTCAATTTACTGCTTTAGCACCTTCTTTTAGTGCNNTTAACTTCGATCCAAATGGCTTTGCTGATCAAGTTGTAAGCGAAATAACAGCTAATATGACTGCAGCCACNGCTGCTGCATATGCAGGGCTAGGCTTACCTGACACTGGATTACCTCCAGGACTTCTTCCAGCATTTCCAAATGGTGTTCCTTCATTGGCTGACGCAACAGCTCAGTTAATTGGTGGTGTAAGAGCAGGTGCAGTTGGAGCTGCAGTTGGATACGCAGGTCTTGTTGGTGGAGTTCAAGCTCCAGATGGAACATACACTTTACCGCTAGTTGGTGCAATAGAATCTGATAGAGTACCTGATGACGAATTATTGAATTTAAGTGCAGGATATAGAGACTATGCTGATGCTAAAAGAAGCCACTGGGGAAGTGATGTTTCAATTGATTATTTAGCCACAGATAATTTAACTATTTGGGGAAATTACTCTTACGTTAGTCAAAATATATGGAATGTAGGTGACGATGGATTACTATTTCCTCAGAACCTTAACACCCCTCTTAATAAATATAACCTAGGTCTTAGACTAACAGGTACAAATGGTTTTAGAACAAGTTTAACCTATCAGCATGCTGATTCGTTCTTGTCAGACCAAGGAATGTATGGTGGTCAAACTGATGAGAGAAATCTAGTTGACTTTAGTATAGGTAGACAAGTTGGAAATATCCAATTGGATCTTGCTGCAACGAATCTATTCAATCAGAAATATAGAGCTTTCCCAGGAATGCCTATAATTGAAAGAAGAGTTACATTAAGAGCTGGATTTAAATTCTAACATACTACTTAAAATTATTCCACTGAGTAGAAAGAGCAACAGTTATTTGTTGCTCTTTCTTTTTTTATATTCTTCAAAAAAATCCTGATATAATTAAATAAGATGTTATAAAATATATTATTTAATATTGTCTAATTATTTATCTAAACAACCTGTGAATAATCTTTTTTACATAGTCATTAGGTCTATTATGCAAATAGGGTTCTATTTCTATTTCAAAAAAATCAAAGTATACGGAAAAGAAAAGTTACCTAAAAAAGGAGGAGTAATATTATCACCAAATCATCAAAATGGTGTAATTGATCCATTTATAGTTGGGGTTGATTATGGCGATGAAATCACATCATTGACTCGTGCAGATATTTTTGGAGGTTTATTACATAAGGCTTTTACAGCTATGAAAATGATCCCTGTTTATAGGATAAGAGATGGGTATAATAGCTTGAAAAATAATGATTCTATTTTTGATTTATGTTATAGTTTATTAGGTAAAGGAAAACCTGTTCAAATTTTTTCTGAAGGACGTCAACACGAAAACTATTACTTAATGCCTATTTCAAAAGGGAGTAGTAGGATGGCATTAACCGCTCAAAAAATGTTTCCAAAACAAAATATATATATAATTCCGATTGGTATTAATTACAGTAATAGAAGAAATCCATTAGCATTTATCCATTTAGTTTACGGAGATCCAATAAAAATTAAAGAATTTATTGATAAGGATCTGCCAGAGGTTAAACAAATAAATAATATCAGAGACGAATTAACAATTAGAATGAAAAAATGCTTATGGCTCCCTGAAAAAAATGAACAAAATAAAAATCAACATTCCCACATAAATAATCTATCTGGAAATGAATCATTTGATGAGATAAGAAATAGTTTAAATATGGTCTCAGGCTACAAGGAATCAAGGGAATTAAATAAAATTGAAAAAATTTTCAGTTTTGCTGGTTACTTATTAAACCTTCCTTTTCTTTTGATAACGAATAAAGTTCTTTCGAAAATTGATGATGTTGTGTACTATGGAACGATAAAGCTAGTTTGTGGAATATTTTTACTACCACTATGGTGGGCTATTCTAATATTAATTACAAATTTCATGAATATTCAATATTCATTAATAATTGTATTGGCAAGTATTATTACTCTATACATAAGACAAATCAATAGAAATATTATATATAATAGTAAAAAACTATAATTATAACTTATTTCAAAAATTTTAACATATAATCATATATTATAATAATTAATATCTATATATAAATTATTTATTATTATTTTTAACTATCATTAAGAAAGTTAATCTCAGTATTTGTAATTTTAACAGATGAAAGACATAATAATAATAGGNGCTGGTCCAATTGGGCTTGCATGTGGAATTTCGGCAGAGGATAAAAATTTAGATTATTTAATTATTGAAAAGGGAACACTTGTAAACTCTCTTTTTAACTATCCATTAAANATGACCTTTTTTTCAACATCTGACCGNCTTGAAATTGGTGAGATCCCATTTATTTCTCAACAACCTAAACCAACAAGAGCCGAAGCACTCGAATATTATAGAAGAGTTACTAGTTCAGAAAAACTAAAGGTAAATTTATACGAGGAAATAATTAATATTATAAAGACAGTAAAGGGCTTCNATATTAAAACCTCAAAAGGAAAATATTCTGCCAAAGCAGTTATTGTAGCAACTGGATTTTATGATTTTCCATACTTACTTAATATCCCAGGNGAAAANCTTCCTAAGGTAAAACATTACTACTCTGAACCACATCCCTATTTTGGGATGAATCTTGCAATCATTGGCTCTGCTAATTCTGCAGTAGATGCAGCTCTTGAAACTTATAGAAAGGGNGCAAAAAAAGTTACAATGATTATAAGAGAAAAACAGATAGGAGAGAACGTCAAATATTGGGCAAGGCCGGATATTATTAATAGAATTAAGGAAGGAAGCATAAAAGCTTATTTTAGCTCAGAGGTTTTAAAAATATCAAACAAATCAATTGTGGTTAAATCAAAAAATAAAGAGATTAAAATCAAAAATGATTTTGTCCTAGCAATGACTGGCTACCAACCTAATTTTGCGTTATTAGAAAGTCTCGGTGTAAAGTTTAAAAAAGATAAATACAAAACNCCAGTTTATAGCGAAAAAACAATGGAATCAAATATTAAAGGAGTTTATTTAGCAGGAGTTGTTTGCGGTGGACTGAAAACAAATAAATGGTTTATTGAAAACTCAAGAGAACACGCTCCTAAAATAATCGAATCAATTTGTAAAGTTTAATGAAGATTCTAATTGCTCCTGATTCATTTAAAGGAAGTCTTAGTGCGGTAAAAGTTTCCGATGCTATTCATGAAGGAATCAAAAGAGTAATACCAAATTCATCTATTAAGAAGATCCCCTTTTCAGATGGTGGTGAGGGTGCTATTNATTTATTGAAACAATTTAATCTTGGGGAAACCGAAAGTATATTAACTGAAAACTCATTAGGCAAAAAAATTAATGCTTCTATTTTTTGGATAAAAAAAAATGAAATTGCNTGGATAGAAATGTCCCAAATATGTGGGCTAAAAGACCTAAAGAGGAAAGAAATGAACCCAATGAAAACTTCCACTTATGGAGTAGGCTTAATCATTAATTATGTAATAAATAAAGGGTGTAAAAAGTTNTATTTNGGANTGGGTGGTAGCTCAACTCACGATATGGGAACGGGGATTTTTATGGCCCTTGGAGGAGGGTTATTAGATATAAACTCATTGCCTATCTCAAAAGGAGGTGGTGGACTTTTAGAATGTGAAAAAATTAATTTTGTTAATTTAAATCCCAAAATTAGATCATGTAAAATAATTTTAGCTGTCGACGTAGANAACCCATTACTCGGAAAAAATGGTGCTGCAGAAATATATTCTCCTCAAAAGGGAGCAACTCCAAAAATGGTTAAAGATCTTGAAATNGGATCAAGAAAATTTGCAGCACTGGTAGAAAAATCAACAAAGAAGAAAAATATAAATATTAAAGGAGGTGGTTCTGCTGGCGGAACCTCTGCGGGGCTATATGGCTTAGTAAATGCAAAAATTGAAAATGGTTTTAATATTCTAGAAAAACTAGTTGGTTTTGAGTCTTACATAAAAAGTTCTGACTTAGTTATTAGTGGAGAAGGTCACTTAGATAATCAAAGTAAACACGGAAAACTAATCAATAAAATTGGAATATTGACTAAAAAAAATAATAAACCCTTAATATGTATTTCGGGTAAGGTAAGTCTCAATGAAAAGGAATATAATTCTTTAGGTATATCAAAAGCTTGGGCTTCAAGCCCATTGAATTATCCTCTGGAAAAATCTATGGAAAATGCTTATATGCTTTTAAAGAGTAAAGCTGAAGTAGCTATCAAAATATATCTAAATCAAAAACAATAATGTATTATGATATTGCTTTTATTTTAATTACTATAATATGGATAATTTTAGGTAATTCTAAACTCAAATTAAATCCACTATTTGTTATTTTTCTTGCATGTATATTACTTGGGATACTA
This sequence comes from Flavobacteriaceae bacterium, assembly GCA_002711185.1. Lineage (GTDB taxonomy): Bacteria > Bacteroidota > Bacteroidia > Flavobacteriales > Flavobacteriaceae > Marivariicella. The sequence goes on along the minus strand of PAHL01000029.1, from coordinate 11,646 downwards.
TTGAATCTTTCTGCAACTAATATTTCATTTGATATTTTTAACGGGTTCATATCGGTCTCAAAAAAAATTGGATTATTAATATTCTTTGGAGTAATTATCGGTATTTGTCTTGAAAAAAGTGGAGCAACTGAAATTATTTCAATTGGTTTAATTAAAAAGCTTTCATTTCTTCCAATAACCTATATCATCAACTTAATCGGTTTTTTAATTTCCATACCGGTATTTTGTGATGCCGCATTTATAATTCTGTCCTCATTTAGTAAAAAAATATCAGAATTAACTAAAAATTCAAAAAAAACAATAGCTGTTGCACTTTCAACTGGTTTATTTGCTACCCATGTTCTTGTTCCTCCTACCCCAGGTCCATTGGCAGCAGCGGCAAGTCTTGATTTAAAGAATATTTTTTTATTGTTTGTTTGTGGTGGAATATTTGCCTTTTTTCTTTCCTTAATTGGTGGTTTCTATTCACAAAAATTTATACAAGAAACAAAAACCATCTCGGAAGAAAACTTAAAAGTTTTAATCTCTGGAATGAGCACAAAAAAAACAATGAGTTTTAATTTAGCCAGTTCTCCAGTGTGGATACCATTAGTTATTATGTCCCTAAATCCAATAGTACCATCTAAAATAAATATACTAACATCGCCCGCTTTTGCTCTATTTATTGGCGCTATAATTTCCATATACCTTTCAATTAAAAATATAAAGTTCAAAAAATTATTACTCATTTCATTAAAACAAAGTTTACCAATAATTGGAATAACAGGAATGGGTGGGGGTTTAGGTCAAATTATTAAAAATATAGATGTTGTTTCTTGGTTTAGTGAAATAGACGGTTTTACTTCGCTTGGAATTATTATTCCTTTTTTAATATCAGCCTCATTAAAAACTGCACAGGGTTCATCCACAGTTGCAATAGTTACAAGCGCCTCTATTATTTATCCAATGTTGTCGGTTTTTGGCTTAGACAATGAATTAGGTAAAACCCTAGCTATTCTGTCAATTGGTGTTGGTTCAATGACAGTCTCTCATGCTAACGACTCATACTTTTGGGTTGTTTCACAATTTAGCGGAATGGATGTAAGCACTACATATAAAACTCACACTGTTGCAACTCTTTTTCAAGGAATATTTGGAATTATAATTTTATTTATAATTTATAAAGTAATAGTATTCTTTAATTAGTATTCGGTGTAAAAGATTTCCAATTTTATCTTTGATTCATCTTCTGACGTATTTTTTGGGTTAGAACCTATTAGCTTTATCCCAAAGGGATTTAAAAGCCCCGTAGTAGGATATTTGACTTCTTCATTTTTTGAGTTTATTCCTTTTCTAATTACTAAATTGGAAATATTAGCTCCAGAAATTAAAGCTAAAGGTCTATTTACAGAGTCATTTTTAATTAAATTATTTATGTGATTAGTTATTCTAAATTTATAACGCCAAGGCTTATTATTAGAATCCAGTTCTAGAAAGCCTCCATAAATAATTTTATTTGCATTTGTTGCTTGAAGATTAATTGAAGTATCATTATAATAATCAGTAATTGGTTCACCAGAATTTAAATTATACAAATACAATCTTTCAGGAACCATTTTCAACATTCTTTCATTATTTAGGTCAATTGCATCTTGGTCAACGTAAAAAATGAGATTNGCCTCATTAATGAGCCAATTAGTCTTGGTTCTTAATTGGTATATTTGATCATTATCATCCAAGTTGATTTTATCAAAAAGATTGATTTGAGAATAAAAATGTCCNCCCTGAATAACTATTTTTTCTTGAGGTTGAAATGCTTCACTCTCTGAAATTGGTGATGAAATTGAAGATTCGTATCCAGTGTTCTCTATTGTATTAACTCTAACACCACCAATATTTATTATAAAAGTTGAAGATTTCTTAATTATTTCATCGTCTTCATCCACNTCATTTCCATAATGTTCATAAAAATCATACTCATAATTTATTTTAATATCTGCAGCATTTAAATTGAGTAATAAGAAAATATCTTCAGAAAAATTTTCAGCATCAATTATAATTCCTTTAAAATATTCCTTAAAATTATCTGAATTTCTCAAATAACTGGAACCTTCCGCATCAATCACTTTTTCTTGAAAGAAAGAAGAGTCAAGCTTCAACCTAATTCTCGGAGAATATCTAAGCCTTACATCAGTTGAATCCTCAATTTTATCTTCAGTTTCTTTATCATCTTCGGTATAATAAATTCTTAATTCATCATAATTTAATTCAACCTCATCATTAAATAATTCCGATGAATAAAACCCTTGATCAATATAATTAGTATTAGAAAAATATTCCAAGGAAGATTCGAAATTATTATCAGGATCAAGAGATGATAGGTAATAAGTTAGCTCATGAACCTTTATTCTAAATCTTGCTTCCGGATTGCCATAAATAGAATCAATTTCATAATTTTTATTTTCGCTATCATAATCCGAACTATCATCATCGAAATTATCTAAAACCCCATCATTATCACTATCATCACTGAGAGGGTTGGTCCCAACTTCTGATTCTCTAAAATCACTTATTCCATCTCCATCTGAATCACTCGAAGGATTAAGAGGATCGATATCCAGTAAATCAATAACCCCATCATTATCTCTATCTTTTTGGTTATTAAAAAACGGAATATCTAAAAAAACTGATGAAACTCTCTCATTTTCAGGAATTGCAAACTTATTATTTGGATCGTATGTCTCATCTTTCTGAGCTAGTCTTCCAAAAGAAGGGTTGTCTGAACTAATAATCAATTGAGATGTTATGCTAGCTTTTGTTTTACCATAAATCGGATGATTAATCTCGCCTAGCTGACCTAGGGGAAGCCCATCAGTTTGAACTGATTCTAGTTTTTCCTGAAATGCAAATACCTCAGCAGTATAATTTTCTGATTTAAAAGCCTGATCAATCAACAAATTAGTCCCAACAGAATGATACTCTGTATCGCAGGAAAATAGAGAAAAAATAATTACAAAAAATATGTTGAATATGCTAATCTTAAAATTCATTTTGCTGAATTATTAAATCAGATTTTTTTTGTAAAAATCTACATATGCTTTTTCATTTTGAGTTTCAGAATAAAAAAGACATGGTTTTTTGCTATTTTTTATTGCATTGATAATCTCTTCTTCGATATCCTCACTGTGTAAAACAAATGCATCTGAATGATCAATAGATACATTAACTAAGGTGTTATAAGTTGATTTAGACAAACTTGCTATGTAATTTTCTGGGATTTCATCAAAAGCAACTTTATCCTTAAACTTTTTTGAAATTACACCATCGAAATCTTTTGGGTAAATAGAAGAAACAATTTTACTCTCTGAAAATATTGCTTCATCCTTAAAGTAAGTTTTCAGGTACAAAGGAAAAAGTGAGGTAAACCAACCCTGTAGATGAATGATATCTGGAGACCAATTTAATTTCTTTACAGTTTCAACAACACCTTTGGTGAAAAATATCATTCTTTCGTCATTGTCAGAGAAAAGCTCTCCCTTTTTATCATGTAAAACCCCTCTTCTTTTAAAATAATCTTCATTATCAATAAAATAAACCTGAATTCTCTCTTTGGGTATAGAAGCTACTTTTATAATTAATGGAGTATCCATATCATTAATTACCAGATTCATACCTGACAATCTAATGACTTCATGTAATTGATGTCTTCTTTCATTNATTAAACCNTAACGGGGTGTGAAAATTCTAATTTGCCCACCGTTATCATTAATACTCTTTGGAATTTTAAATGAGTTGATTGCTTGTTCCGTTTGAGGTAAATATGGGACTACTTCAGGTGATATAATAAGAACTCTCTTATCTTTCATAAATTATATTGTAGNGATTACATATAAGTTTTGCAAAATTACAAAATTTCTAATGAATCAATTAAAATATTACTACTTTGCAAATTCAATTTTTTTTAATGAGTATTTTTCAGCAAGCAACTATTCTAAAAAAAAAAATAAATCCTACTAGTTCAATTGGTCTTGTTCCTACAATGGGTTCTTTGCATGCGGGTCATGCTTCATTAATTCATGAAGCAGCTAAAGAAAATAATGTCGTAATAGTTTCAATTTTTATAAACCCAACTCAATTTGATGACCCTGATGATTTAAAAAAGTATCCTAGGAATCTTNATAGTGATATTAANACTATTAAAAGTATATCTGAAAAAATATTANTTTATGTTCCAAAACCTATTGATATATATGAAAATTCTATAGTTTCCTCATCCTATGATTTTGGTGTAATTAGTGAAATCATGGAAGCAAAACATAGACNTGGACATTTTAATGGAGTGGCAACAGTCGTAGAAAAACTATTAGTTTTATTTAGTCCAGATAGGGCATATTTTGGAGAAAAAGATTTTCAACAATTACAAATAGTTAANTTATTAGTAAAGCAAAAAAAAATTAAAACTAAAATTATTGGGTGCCCTATTTTAAGAAGAAAAAATGGACTTGCAATGAGTTCAAGAAATAAACTTTTAACTAACGAAGAAATAAACTTAGCCTCATTTATATTCGAACAACTTAAACTTGCTAAGTCATTATGGAAAAATAAGAGTGCAAATGAAATAATTAGAAAAATAGAAACTTCTTTTTTTAAAAAAAATCATTTTAAATTAGATTATTTTGATATNAGATATGAAAATACTCTACTTAATGCAAAAAAGAAATCTCATAAAAAAGTTAGAGGTTTTATTGCGGCTAAATTCTGTGAAATACGTCTTATCGATAACTTATCGTTTTAATGAATTATAAAAGCTTTCTTAAAATTTTAATTCCTGTTATCTTGGGAGTAGTTTTTATTTTTCTATCAATAAATATAACATCCGAGCAAGAAAGAAAATTTATTTTTTTTTCATTAAAAAATGCTGACATAAAATACGTTAGTCTTAGCATTTTNTGTGCAATTTTNAGTCATTTATCTAGGGGCTACCGTTGGAGATTNTTATTACATCCAATGGGATACAAGCCTAAACTTTCAAATACATTTTTATGTGTTTTTATTGGTTATCTAGCTAACTTAGGTGTCCCTAGATCTGGTGAAGTTNTACGAGCAACTTTTTTATCCAATTATGAGGAAATACCATTTCAAAAAACATTTGGATCAATCATAACTGAAAGAATAGTTGATGTTTTAATTCTGTTTATTTTAATTCTAATTGCATTAATTATTCAATTCGAAACCATATGNAGTTTATTGACTAAAATTAAATTTNTCCAAATTGGAGCTATTTTAATTCTTATTGGTTTAATCCTAACGTCATCAATTTATTTGATTAGAAAATTTAAGTTGTCTTTGGCATTAAAATTAAATTTATTTANTGAAGGCTTANTAGAAGGTATTAGTTCAATAAAAAAAATTAAAAATAAATTACCTTTTATTTGTCATACAATTTTTATTTGGGTAATGTATCTGTTTATGTTTTATCTCATAAAATGGTCAATTCCCGAAACNCATCTATTAACTATCGAAATGTTAATTCCTGCATTTGTNGTTGGTGGATTATCTATAGCAACTACTAATGGTGGAATTGGAATTTATCCCTTAAGTATAGCTCTAGTTTTAAGTTCATATGGAATTAGTAAAGAAATAGGTTTATCTTTTGGGTGGATAGTTTGGAGTAGTCAAACTATTTTAATTTTAATTCTGGGAGCATTGGCTTTTATTTTGATCCCATTTATCAACCGTAAACGCTATTTTTAATTTTCTATGAGTAATAAAACTACATTTTTCTGTAAAGCATGTGGAACTCAGCATCCGAAATGGCAAGGGCAATGTAAATCTTGTAAAGAATGGAACACATTAATTGAAGAAAATATTCAAGTTAAAGGAGAAATAAAATGGAATTTTAATTCAAAAAATGAAAGAAATAGATCGGTTCAGCTAGATAAAATAAAGTTAGACAATGAGTCTAGGATACTAACAAATGATAAAGAATTTAATAGAGTTATGGGAGGTGGAATAGTTCATGGATCCTTAACTCTTTTGGGTGGTGAGCCTGGAGTCGGAAAATCAACACTTCTTCTTCAAATCACCCTAAACTCAGATCTTAAATCTCTATATGTTTCCGGTGAAGAAAGCCTAAAACAAATTAAACTTAGAGCATCCAGAATTAGTGCAATTAATAATAATTGTTTCATTTTTAGTGAAACTAAAATGAGTAATTTATTTAATGAAATCAAAGAGTTAAAACCACAATTTGTTGTAATTGATTCCATTCAAACCCTGAAAAGTGATAATATTGATAGTGCTGCAGGTACGATATCTCAAATAAGATATACTACCTCAGAGCTTATTAATTATGCAAAACAAACAAATATCCCTGTTATTTTGGTGGGACATATAACCAAAGATGGACAAATTGCAGGTCCAAAAATATTAGAGCATATGGTAGATACTGTATTAAATTTTGAAGGAGACAAGGACCACATATACAGGATATTGAGATCACAAAAAAATAGATTTGGAACAACTGATGAAATTGGCATCTATGAAATGGACTCTAAGGGCATTCACCCTATTTCAAACCCAAATGAATTATTAATTAATTTGGATAATAATAATTTAAGTGGTCAGGCTATTAGTGTTACCATGAAAGGAATTAGGCCTATATTAATTGAAATACAAGCATTAGTCAGCTCAGCAGTATATGGAACACCTCAAAGAAGTTGTACAGGCTTTAATTCAAAACGATTAAATATGCTTCTAGCAGTTTTAGAAAAAAGAGCAGGATTCGCACTAGGATCTAAAGATGTATTTATAAATTTTACAGGAGGTATCTCGATAAACGACCCGGGTTTAGATCTTGGTGTTATTGTTTCAATCCTATCAAGCTACTTCGAAAAAAGCATTAAAAAAGACATGTGCTTTGCCGCAGAAATTGATTTATCTGGTAAAATTAGACCAATTTCAAAAATCAATTCCAGAATCAAACAAGCAGCTAAACTCGGTTTTAAATCGATTTTTATTTCGGGTAATAACAAAGTAGATCCAACAATTAAAAATATTGATGTAATATCAGTTGAAAAAATAGAGGATATTGTTTCGATACTTTTTACATAAAAAATTGTAATTTTTAAGTATAGGTCAAAAAATCTTAAATTTATATATGAAAAAAATTATTCAAAATTTTCTAGACCAGGTAAGTTCTAGAAATCAGAATGAACCTGAGTTTATGCAAGCTGTTNCNGANGTTGCTGAAACAGTNATACCATANATTGTTACTAAAGATATATATTATGGACAAAATGTNNTANTNAGAATGGTTGAGCCTGAAAGAGTAATTTCNTTCAGGGTAGCATGGATTGATGATAATGANGAAATTCAAGTTAACAGNGGGTANCGTGTTCAAATGAATTCNGCAATTGGCCCNTATAAAGGAGGNCTAAGGTTTCANCCAAGTGTTAATTTGAGTGTTTTAAAGTTTTTAGCATTTGAACAAGTTTTCAAAAACAGCTTAACAACACTCCCTATGGGTGGGGGAAAAGGAGGTTCTGATTTCAATCCAAAGGGNAAATCTGATACTGAGGTTATGAGNTTTTGCCAAAGCTTTATGTCTGAATTATTTAGGCATATAGGTCCAAATAANGATGTNCCTGCNGGNGATATTGGAGTTGGAGGAAGAGAAATCGGNTNTTTNTTNGGTCAATANAAAAGNCTTNGAAATGANTTCTCTGGTGTGCTNACAGGAAAAGGNGTTTCNTGGGGTGGGTCTCTAATAAGACCTGAAGCTACAGGTTATGGTGTAGTNTATTTNACAGTACAAATGTTAAATCATATTAATGAAAATATTGAAGGGAAATCAGTTGTTATATCAGGCTCCGGGAATGTCGCACAATTTGCTGCAGAAAAATGTATTCAGTTAGGAGCTAAAGTTCAAACAATGTCTGATTCTTCTGGTTTTATCTTTGACAAAGAAGGAATTGATGCNGAAAAATTATCATATATTATGGATTTAAAAAATGTAAAACGTGAAAGAATTAATAGTTATTTNAAGAAATACCCAAAANCAACTTATCACCCAAATAAAAAGCCCTGGGGAGTATCTTGCTCAATTGCTCTNCCATGTGCAACTCAAAATGAATTNACTGTTNAAGATGCAAAGCAATTAAANNTTAANGGATGTATNTGTGTTGGNGAGGGTGCAAACATGCCNGCTACCCCAGATGCAATAAACTTTTTCAAACAAAACAANATTCTTTTTGCTCCTGGAAAAGCATCTAANGCNGGAGGNGTNGCAGTTTCTGGTCTAGAAATGGCNCAAAATTCNCTTCGTTATAATTGGGCCAGAGATGAAGTTGATTCAAGACTTAAAACTATTATGTCAGAAATACATCAATCATGTATTGAATATGGAAAAGATAAAAATAAAATCGATTATGTGAAGGGGGCAAATATTGCNGGTTTCGTCAAAGTCGCCGATGCAATGTTAGCACAAGGAGTAGTTTAATAATTTATTTTGNTTGAAACTCCTGCACTAGTTATTTCATCAATTAAATATGGCGATTCAAGTCTTATAACANCCTGTTATACCAAATACTATGGTCTAAAAAGTTATCTNCTCAAAGGTGTTTTAANCTCCAGGAAAGGTAAACTTANTAAAGGGATGTTTCAGACTTTCNGTTTAATATCTTTAATTTCTAATCATAAAAAAAAAGAAGGTTTAAACTTTATTANTGAGGCTAGGATAAGGAAACCAATTAAATCAATTCATACATCTATATATAAAAGTACTGTTGTGATTTTTTTNTCNGAAGTTTTAAGAAGTGTNCTTAAAGAAGAAAAAGAAAANAATGAAGAATTNTATAACTTTTTGGAANNAATGATACTATGGNTAGATAATAAAAATTTCAATTCNAATTTTCATTTAAAATTTTTAATTGATCTTACAAGATACATNGGGTTTTATCCNAATACTTCAAATAATGATTACCCTTATTTTGATTTAAATAATGGTTCTTTTTCTAATAAAGTTAATTCAGAAAATCTTATTTTAGGAGACGATTTAAAGATGTTTAAAAATTTATTANAACTAAATTTTGATCAAATTGAGATGTTGAGTTTAACCAATAATATTCGTAAAAATNTCTTAGATCAATTAATGATATATTATGGTATTCATTTACAATATTTCAANCCTCCTAAATCAATAAAAGTATTTAATGATGTTTTTGGAGATAAAAAATAAAAAAAACTTAATTTATTGTTTTCTTGTTTGTTCCATAAGTTTTAGTCAAAAAGTTTATGTTGAAGATAATAATTCTGGGGAGCCAATTGAAAATGTTGCTATATATTCTCTNGACAAACTAAAAAGTACAATTACAAATTCAAAAGGGGAAGCCACAATAGATGATTTTACAAAGTCCATTCCTATAATCTTTCAGATAAATGGATATNATGATTTAAAAATAACCCTNAATAATTATAAAGAGATAATATATATTCAAATGAATCCTAAAATTGAAAATCTAGATGGGGTTGTTTTATCTGTAGCTAGATCTAAAACAGCAAAAAACAAAATAGCAGAGAAAGTAAATATTATTGATGCAAAGCAAATAAAAAAAAATATAATTCAAACTGGNGCNGAAATCCTAGAATTAAGTCCTGGAGTGAGAGTTCAAAAATCTCAGGGTGGAGGAGGAAGTCCAGTTTTAAGNGGTTTTGAAGCAAATAGAGTTTTNTTAGTTATAGATGGNGTAAGAATGAATAATGCAATTTATAGATCTGGCCANCTTCAAAATGCAATAACAATTTCTCCACANATANTTGATAGAGTNGAGGTTACNTTTGGTTCATCATCTGTNGGNTATGGCTCTGATGCNTTGGGGGGAGTTATTCACTATTATACAAAAANACCAGATATAAACAGTGANGTAAAAAACAGAAATNAATTTCACTCAGATTTTAATTATGCTAATATGTCTAGTGTGAATAATATAANTTCNAATTGGAGTTTCAAAAACTGGGGTTCAATAACTAGTATTAATTTTTCAAGTTTTGGNGATATTAAAATGGGAAGTAAAAATTCTCANGGCTANNATGGNTGGGGNTTAACAAATTTTTATTCTGAAAATACAAACTCATTTTATAAATNNACNCCNACATTAAATCCTGATCCGCTAATNCAAAAAAANACNGGNTACAATCAANTTGATCTATTTCAAAAGTTNAGATTNAAANTTNCTNGTCAAAATTATCTNTCAATAAATTTACAATTNTCTAATTCGTCNAACATAAATAGATATGATAANTTGAGTGAAGTTCGGGATGGAAATCTTAGATNTGCTNAGTGGTACTATGGNCCACAAAAAAGGTTTTTNTTTTCACCTAAATTTGAGTTTTTTAANGGNTCTAGATTACTTANAAGTGGTGTTATNACTNTNGCTTATCAAGATATTAAAGAATCTCGAGTTAATAGNAAATTTNAGAGTTTTNATAAAAATCATCAGTNTGAANGGGTTTCTATTTTNAGTTTAAACGCAGATTTTTCAGCAAAACCATCAAATGAAATTAATACTTCTTACGGAGTTGAAATTATNCAAAATATTATAANCTCAGATGCNNANTCATCAGANCTAAGTGTCTCTGAAAATCAAATANTAAATTATGTGAATAGGNTNNCTATTCCCTCAAGATANCCNAGCNATGGTAGTTATTANAAAAGTGCNGCTGGATANATTAANNTTATTTGGGACATTAACAAGTTNCTTTCACTTAATTTTGGTTCAAGAATTACNTACACAGATCTTGGNGGCTCNTGGAAAGAGGAGGCTCNNATAAACTCATTANTATCTGAAGTTTCAATTAATAACTGGGCNATAACAAATACNATCGCTGCAATCTATAATCCTTTAAAAAAAATGCAANTAAATTTTGTCTTATCNAGTGGTTTTAGAAATCCTAACATTGACGATATTGGAAAAATAAGAGANAGTGGNGNGTTTTTAATTGTACCTAANCCATTTCTTAAACCAGAGTANGCTTATAATNTTGATACAGGTGTTTCNTATNANTCTGATAATGGNTTATANNGTTTTTCATTAAGAGGNTTTGGTTCATTAATTTCTAGACANATAGTTAGATCNGAATATATTATNTTTAGTGATCAAAGCACAGATAATCCGAATACTATTTTATTTAACGGTGAAGAAATATCAACTCTTGCCAATAAAAATCTAGGAAATAGATATGTTTATGGTGGATCTTTTGAAAGTAGCATTAAGCTTAACGAAAAGATTCACACAAGAGCAAGTTTGACATATACTAGAGGAAATAAAAGTTTTAAAAATGGGCCAATGCCTTCCATACCTCCTTTTTTTGGAAATTATTCAATTAATTACAATGGACCTAAATTAAATGCTCAATTAATATGGAATTTTAGTAATGCTAAAAACCCAAATGATTATAGTTATGGAGGTGAAGATGGTTTAGAAGAGACACCATTAATTTTTAATAATCAGTATGCTGGTACACCTGCTTGGGAAATATTCTCAATAATCACAAATTACAGGTATAATGATTATACCTCAATAAAATTAGGGTTAAACAACATCTTTGATACACACTACAGAACATTTGCTTCTGGAATATCTCAACCAGGTAGAAGTATCCAACTTG
>PAHL01000028.1 GCA_002711185.1 Flavobacteriaceae bacterium | reverse complement strand
AATCAAGAGGCTGCAAAAGCAGTTAAATATGGTGGAGTTTCAGAGGAAGATGCATGGAAATTTGTAACTCTTAACCCTGCAAAGCTTTTACATATAGATGATGTGGTTGGAAGTATAAAGGTTAATAAAAATGCAGACCTTGTTTTGTGGTCTGATCACCCAATGTCAATATATTCAAAGGTTGAAAAGACAATGATTCAAGGAGCAATTTATTATTCCTTAGATAATATTAATAATAAACTAAAATCAATAAAAGAAGAAAGAACTCTATTGATTTCACAGATGCTTGATGTAGCATCTAAAGGTGCTCAAACAGAAACACCAGTCATAAGTGTGAAGCAAGAGTTCCATTGCGAAACATTAGATAATTAATTATGAGAAAAATATTTTTGACAATTCTTGGTTTATTTGCAGTTAGTATTAGTAATGCGCAACAAACCCCCGGTAATAATCAAACAAAAAATATAATTATAAATAACTGTTTTATACACATTGGAAATGGAAATACCATTAAAGATGGAGCTGTAAGCTTCTTTGATGGTAAATTAACTTATGTTGGTAAATCAATTATATTAAATGATTCATTGATAGGTGAATCAATAATTATTGATGCAAATGGAAAACATTTGTATCCTGGTTTTATAGCCGCCAACTCTACATTAGGATTAGTTGAAATCGATGCTGTTAGGTCAACTAGAGACCTAGATGAACTTGGTGACTTTTTGCCACATATAAGAAGTTTAGTTGCATACAATGCAGAATCAAAAATAATTGAAAGCGTTAGACCGAATGGAGTTTTAATTGCCCAGGTTTCGCCAAGAGGTGGGATTATTTCTGGCAAGTCATCTATAATGCAGTTAGATGCCTGGAATTGGGAAGATGCTGTAATAAAAATAGACGAGGGTGTTCATCTAAATTGGCCTTCACCCTATTTGATGGATTATAGAAAAAGAACACTTAAAAAAAATAAAAATTACTCAAAATCTATTACTTCTATCAATGATTTTTTCAATGAATCTAAAGTTTCAAATTCAAAAACTAAATTAAATCTTCCTTATGAGGCAATGAAAGGTATATATAGTGAATTAGAAACAGTTTACCTCCACGCTAATTATGAGAAACAAATAGTTGATGGAGTTAGTTTCTTAAAAACACAAAAAATAAAAAATATAGTTTTAGTTCATGGGGAAGAATCTGAAAGTCAAATTGATTTTTTAAAAAAACATAATATACCCATAATATTATCAAAACCTCACAGGCTGCCTAGAGATGAAGATCTAGANCCAAATTATCCATATAAATTAGCAAAAANACTNATTGATAANGGTTTGTTATTGAGCATNGATTTGTCAGGTTCAATGGAAAGAACAAATACTAGAAATNTGCCCTTCTTNGCNGGGAGCTTTGCAGCTTATGGTCTNNNNANAGAGCAGGCGTTAAAANTAATTACNCTTAATGCAGCAAAAATACTAAANATTGATAAAAACNTNGGATCTATTGAGGTTGGTAAAAGTGCTACACTATTTTTATCTGATGGAGATGCCCTTGATATGCAAACCAATAATATTAGTCTTGCATATATCAATGGTAGAAAAATTAGTCTTGATACTCATCAAACTAAGCTATGGAAACGCTACTCTAGGAAATATAAAAATCAACAAGATTAAAAATCTATTTTGAAAATCATATCAAGTCGTCAAAACTTAAGAATTAAAAATTTTCTAATACTAAGAGAAAAATCTAAAGAGCGAAAAAATCAAAATTGTTTTGTTATAGAGGGTAGACTTGAGATAGAAAGGGCTTTGATTGGAAATTATAAATTTAAAATAATATTTATTAGTGAGGGTTTTGAGAATATTTTTTTTGATTTTAAAGATCAAGTTGAAGAATTTATAATCATCGAAAAAAAACTATTTAATAAAATATCTTTCAGAAGTGGAAGTGAAAAGTACCTGGGTATTGGGTATTCTAAAAATCATGATTTAAATAATTTTAAATTAAATAAAAATGGAACTTATCTCATTGCTGAGGCAATTGAAAAGCCTGGAAATATTGGTGCATTAATTCGAACAACTGCTGCGCTGGGAATTAGTGGGTTTATTTTAACTGATCCTCTAACGGACATATACAACCCATTGACAATTAGATCAAGTTTAGGNGCAATATTTAATCAGTCATTAATTATGTGTGATTCAAAATCTTTAATTAAACTTTTACTAGATAAAAAAATTAATATTTTATCAACTNTATTAAACGAAAAAACAATTCCNTTTAAAAAGGCAAAATACTTTAANCCCTGTGCGATAGTAGTTGGTAATGAATCTAAAGGATTAATGAAATCATGGGTTTCAAATTCAAATCAAAATATATACATACCAATGAAAAACAATATTGACTCCCTAAACGTTTCAGTAGCAGCAGGAATATTAGTTCAGCATGCATTAGATAACTAAAACTTTGGTCTTAAACAAAGAAAAAGTTAACTTCATATTNNTATGATTAANGAAGTTGCTGAAAATAAAGAGATTGCTCAACAGTATAAAGAATTATTAAGAATAAGTTATCAAAGATTAACAAGTTCAGATAAGAAACTAATTCGTCTAGCTTTTGACGTTNCTGTAGATGCACATAAAAATCAAAGAAGGAAATCTGGAGAACCATATGTTTTTCATCCGATAAGTGTTGCAAAAATAGTCGCAGATGAAATTGGACTAGATTCTACTTCTATTGCATCTGCATTACTTCATGATGTTATTGAAGATTCAAATTATACAATTGAGGATATAAAAAAAACTTTTGGTANAACAATTTCGAAAATTGTTTATGGATTAACTAAAATTTCAAACTTAAAAAAAGATAGTTACGATTCTATTCAAGCTGAAAATTTCAGAAAAATGTTACTTACACTTAATGATGATGTTAGAGTTATAATCATTAAAATTGCGGATAGACTTCATAACATGAAAACTTTAAATAGTCTACCAAAACAAAAAAGAGAAAAAATTGCATCCGAAACTCTTTTCATATATGCACCTCTTGCTCATAGAATTGGTCTTTANAATATAAAATCTGATCTTGAAGATCTTGGATTAAAATATACTGATTTGAGAAGATATAANCAGATTANAAATAAAATCGAAAAAAGTAAAGANAAACAAGATTTATATATNAAAAAATTTTCNTTAATGGTTAAAAATACTCTTAATAAAGAGGAGCTTAAATACAATATNNTTGGNAGAAGTAAATCAATCTATTCNATACATAATAAAATGGAACAACAATCNATTCCTTACGAATCTGTGTTTGATAAATTTGCTATAAGNATNATATATGATTCTGATATAGCGAATGAAAAATTTATAGCTTGGAAAATTTATTCAATTATCACTGACCACTTTATTCCAAACCCAACACGCTTAAGAGATTGGATTACNGCACCAAAATCAACNGGTTATGAAGCCTTNCATATAACTGTAAGTGGTCCTGAAAACCAATGGGTAGAGGTNCAAATAAGATCAAAAAGGATGAATGAAATTGCNGAAAAAGGTTATGCNGCTCATTATAGATACAAACAAAAAAACAAAAAAGATATTGGGATTGAAAGCTGGTTAGATCGTCTACAAGAATTACTCAAAAGNAACAGTGTAGATGCTATCGATTTTGTTGATGATTTCAAATTAAGCTTGTACTCAGAGGAAATTTTTGTCTTTACTCCCAAAGGAGATCTGATCTCGTTACCAAAGGGATCTACTGGTCTTGATTTTGCATTTAATATACATACTGAAATTGGTTCCAAAACAAGAGGAATTAGGGTCAATCAAAAACTAGTACCTCTAAGTAAAGAGCTAGNTAGTGGTGACCAAGTTGAAGTNATAACNTCCAATGCTGCAAAACCAAAAGCCAATTGGTTAGANTATGTAGTNAGTTCAAAAGCNAGATCAAATATAAAATCATNTCTTAANGATCAGAAAAGGACAACAGCNAAATATGGTGAAGAAATTTTAANACGAAAACTTAAACATCTTAAAATTAAATTCAATGATAAGGTCTNTGAACATATGTTAAGATTTTTCAAATTAAAGACAGACTTAGATTTATTCTATTTAGTTGGTATAGACTCAATTGATAATAATAGAATAAGGAGTTTTTCTTCAAANTANAATAACAAATTTTTTAATTTCTTCAAGAAAAAATTAAATTATGATTCTCTNAAAATATCNAAAAAGAAAAATAATTTTAACAAATTAGTTTTTGGAAATGATAATCAATCTCTTTTATATAAACTTTCATCTTGTTGTAATCCTATTCCTGGAGACCCTGTCTTTGGTTTTATTACTTTAAATGATGGTATAAAAGTTCATAAAAAAGGATGCCAAAATGGAGTTTCAATGCAATCTAAATATGCGTTTAGAATAATAAATGCAAAATGGATAACTTCTGTATCAGATACATTTATTTCAAACATTAAAATTACAGGAATTGATAACATAGGCCTTGTTAGTGAGGTGACAAGAGTAATCTCAAATATAATGAACGTTGATATTTATAATATAAATTTTATTGCTAATGACGGGATTTTNGANGGGAATGTTGGGGTAAAAGTTAACAACAAAACTATGGTTAATAAAGTAATTAAAAAGATAGAGAAAATTAAGGGTATTGAAAAGGTAACTAGAGAATAAGTTATATATTTGTGTATATGCAAGAAACAAAATCGCATCAAGATATAGTAAAAGAAGTATTNGTTAAATACTTAAATCTTAAGGAACACAGAAAAACACCTGAGCGTTTTGCTATACTGTTTGAAATTTATGATAGTAATGAACATTTTGATATTGAATCATTATATATTAAAATGAAAAATAAAAATTACAGAGTAAGTAGGGCNACATTGTATAATACAATTGAACTTTTACTTGAATGNGGTCTTGTNAGAAAGCATCAATTTGGAAATTCTCATTCNCAGTATGAAAAATCATATTTTGACAAACAACATGATCATGTAATTTACACTGANACAGGGGAAGTTAAAGAATTTTGTGACCCCAGAATTCACCAAATTAAAGAAACAATAGAAGATATATTTGACATAGAAATCCATAACCATTCTTTGTATTTCTATGGAACAAAAAAAGAGCTTTGATACGCTAATTAATTATGGCTATTGATTTATTACTTGGACTCCAATGGGGTGATGAGGGAAAAGGAAAAATTGTTGATGTTCTGACTAAATCCTATGACATTATAGCTCGTTTTCAAGGCGGTCCAAATGCAGGACACACCCTTGAATTTGATGGTATTAAACATGTACTTCATACTATTCCTTCTGGTATATTTCATTCAAAAGCATTAAACCTAATTGGAAATGGTGTTGTTATTGATCCTGTTATTTTTAATCAAGAAATAAATAAGTTAAAGAAATATAAAATTGATCTTAAAAATAAACTTCTCATATCCAAAAAAGCTCATATAATTCTTCCTACTCATAGACTTTTGGATGCAACATCAGAAGCCTCGAAAGGTAAATTAAAAATTGGATCCACTTTAAAAGGAATTGGTCCTACATACATGGATAAAACCGGGAGAAATGGAATTCGTGTTGGAGATCTTTTAAGAAAAGATTGGAAAATAAAATATGATTTATTGACAAAAAAACACTTAAAAATGCTAAGTTTTTTTGATGTTAATATTGAATTTGATCTACAAAAACTAGAAAACGAGTTTTTTGATTCACTAAACACACTGAAAAAATGTAAAATAGTCGATAGTGAAGAGTATTTAAATCAGGCTCAAAAAGATGGAAAAAAAATTTTAGCGGAGGGAGCTCAGGGCTCTTTACTTGATGTAGATTTTGGAACTTACCCATATGTTACATCCTCAAATACAACCGCAGCTGGAGCATGTACAGGTCTTGGGATTGCACCAAATAAAATTAAAGAGGTTTTTGGTGTGTTTAAAGCTTATTGTACAAGAGTTGGAAGTGGACCTTTTCCTACAGAAATTAAAAATGATTATGGTAAAAAAATGGCTGCTGTTGGTAATGAATTTGGTTCAACAACTGGGAGAGCAAGAAGATGCGGATGGATTGATCTAATAGCCTTGAAATATTCTATAGAAATTAATGGTGTAACCCAACTAATGATGATGAAAGGTGATGTTCTTTCAGGATTTGATAAAATTAAAATATGTATTGGCTATGTTCAAAATAATAAAAAAATCAATTTTTTTCCATACAATCTAGATGATCAGAATACTAAACCAATATTCATTGAAATGGATGGATGGGATGAAGATTTAACAAAAATTAAAAATCAAAATGAATTTCCCGACAAGTTCAAAGATTATTTTAAATTTTTAGAAAAGGAACTTCAAGTACCCATTAAAATAATTTCTGTAGGACCTGACAGAAATCAAACAATTCATGTGGATTAATTTAAAAATCTCAAATTTTGGTTAGATTATTTATTTTCATTTCGATAAATTATTTATTTCTACATCTAACCTTTGCCCAAGAAAAAAAGATTATTGAGATCCAAAAGGCAGGAAGTTCAAATCAAAATGAAAAATTATATCCAGGAGGTAATATTTTATTAAAGGATAATAGTACTAGAGTTCATCTATTTCATGAGGGTGCGTTAATTGTTTCCGATAAAGCTTTCTTTTATAATAAAAGGAACTTTTTCAAAGCAGAAGGAGAAGTTATTTTTACTCAAGGNGATACTCTCAAAATGACCTGTTCTGAATTGGAATATAATGGAAATTCAGCAAAAGCAAAAGCATGGGGAAATGTAGTTCTTGATAAAACCGATATGAGTCTGAAAACTGATACACTATATCTAGATAGAAAAAAAAATATTGGATTTTATAAAAATTTTGCNAAAATAATTGATAGCTCAAATGTTTTAACAAGTCAAAAAGGAATCTTTTTCATGAATGAAAATAAATACAGATTCACTTCAAACGTTAATATTGAAAATCCAAATTATATCTTAAAATCTGAAAGATTAGACTATTACAGTGATATTGATAAGGCATTTTTCTATGGTCCATCAAATATTTATGGCAGTGACTATGAAGTATACAGTGAAAGAGGAACATATGATTTAAAACATGAAAAAGGTCATTTTAAAAAAAATGGGAGAATTAATTATGATGGAAAAATAATTTATGGGGACAGTCTCTTTTTTGCAAAAAATAAGGATTATGCATCTGCTACAAATCGTATTAAAATCTTAGATACAATTAATAATTCACTTATTCATGGGCATTATGCTGAAATACATAAGTCAAAAGATTCAGCGATTATTACAAAAAGAGCGATGTCTGTGTATTTAATTGAAAATGACTCATTATTTATTCACGCTGACACNCTTGTTGTCACAGGAGAAGAAAAAAATAGAATCCTAAGGGGTTATTATGATGTTAGAATTTTTAAATCAAACATTAGAGGTAAATCAGACTCAATATATTTTGAAGAAAATACAGGAAATATTGAATTGATTAAAAAACCTTTAGACAGAAAAGAATTACAAATATTTACAGAAGAGGATAAAAATCTAAGAAATCCAATTTTATGGTTTGGAGAAAGTCAAATGACAGGTGATAAAATTTTTCTTTTATCTGAGATAGAAAATAAAAAATTAGATTCATTAAAAATCATAGGTAATGTATTTATTATTGAAAAAGATAGCATATATAATGATGGATTTAACCAAATAAAAGGTGGAATTCTTAATGGTAACTTTGTTGAAGGTAATTTAAAAAATATAGAGGTAATTGGAAATACACAAGTAATTTATTATCTGTATTCAGATGATAATGAGTTAATAGGAATAGATAAGACTTTATGTAGTTCATTGGACATGGTAATGGAGGATAATGAGATATTTGATATAAAATTTAATATAAAACCAGATGGAGAAGTTTTTCCTGATGAAGAAATTGATATTAATGAAAGAAGATTTAAGGGTTTTGTTTGGAAAATAAATGAAAAGCCAATGAGTAAAAATGATTTATTCAGTGAAGCTGATAATAAAATAATTTTACCATTAATAGATGAAATTGAAATGCCAAAAATATTAGATTTTGAATCAAATTTTGAGGAATGATAAAGGATTTTCTGGAATATCAAGCTAAAACAAGTCCAAATCCAATGGGTTTAGAAATTAAAAAAGCAAAGGGGTCTTTCATCTGGGATACTTCAGGAAAAAGGTATTTAGATTTTATTGCAGGTGTTTCTGCGAACTCATTAGGTCATAGGCACCCAAAAATCATAAAAGCTATAAAAAAGCAGCTAAACCATTACATGCATGTAATGGTTTATGGAGAGTTTGCTCAGAAACCTGCAGTAGATTTAAGTAAAAAATTAATAGAAAATCTACCTAAGAATTTAAATGTTCTATATTTAACTAATTCAGGAACTGAAGCAATTGAAGGTGCTTTAAAACTAGCTAAAAGGGTAACTGGTAGAAAAGAACTTATTAGTGCAAAAAACTCATATCATGGAAGTACACATGGCTCATTGAGTATTACAGGTTATGAAAGTCAAAAAAAGGGGTATAAACCTCTACTACCAGAAATAAAATTTATTGAGTTTAATAATTTAAAAGAATTATCATTGATAACTGAAAAAACTGCTTGTGTTGTACTTGAAACAATTCANGGTGGAGCTGGTTTTATTACACCAAAAAATAATTATTTAGCAAAGGTTAAAAAAAAATGTAAAGAAGTAGGCACACTATTAATTCTNGATGAAATACAGCCTGGATTTGGCAGGACAGGAAAATTATTTGGATATGAGCATTATGGATTAGTTCCAGATATATTAGTAATGGGAAAAGGAATGGGTGGTGGTCTTCCAATTGGTGCTTTTTGTTCCTCAAAAAAATACATGAGGCAACTAGAAACAAACCCAAAATTAGGGCACATCACAACCTTTGGAGGTAATCCTGTCATCGCTGCATCAGCTTTAGCGAATCTAAAATTACTTTATGAAGATGGCATAATGGAAAAAATACCATTAAAAGAAAATTTATTTAGAGAAAAACTGAAACACCGTTCTATAAAAAAAATTAACGGCAAGGGGTTAATGCTTGCATTAATATTAAAGAACAATAAAACTGTAAATAANGTCATATATAAATGTTTAAAAAAAGGNCTTCTTCTTTATTGGTTACTGTGGGAAAAAAATGCAATTAGNATATCACCCCCATTAAATATATCTGAAAAAAATATTATAAAGGGATGTTCAATAATTATTGATGTTTTGAACGAAATAGACAAATAGAGTGTTAATTATTTTGTTGACAAAAAACATTAATGTGTATATTTTGTAAAAAGAGGTTATTTAATTTTAGAGGACTAAAGATTTAATTTATGTTAAATTTTGAGCATGAAAATTTTGCAATACCTGTTGAAAGGTTTGAAAAAATGCTAAAAACTAATGAGCTTTTATTTTTTGACGCACAAGAGTTTGAGGGAATTGTTCAACATTACATCGATTATGGAAAATTAAATTTAGCAGATCGAGCTCTCGAGATTGGAATGGATCAACATCCAAATAATGGTGAGTTGATTCTTTTAAAAAGTGAAATTTTAATTTTCGAAGGTGATTTTAAACAATCATTAGAACTTTTAGATTTGGCTGAAAAGATATCCCCTCAACATGAGGAGGTTTTTATTCAAAAGGCCACAATTGCGTCTAAATCAAAAAAACATAAAGAGGCTATNAAATTACTTAAATTAGCCCTTAAATTCTCTGATGATTTATCTGAAATTTGGAGTTTAATTGGAATGGAATATNTATTAATAAAGAATTTTATATCCGCAAAATATTATTTTAAGTTATGTCTTGAAAAAGATCCTTTGGATTATCAAGCATTATATAATTTATTGCATATTTTTGAACAGCTATCGGAAGAAAATGAATCTATAAATTTTTTGAATAAGATACTAGAAAAAAATCCATATTGTGAAGTTGCCTGGCATCAATTAGGTAAAATATATTTCAAAAAAGGTAATTATAAGGACTCTATATCAGCTTTTGATTTTGCAATTATTAGTGATGATACTTTTACAGGTGCTTATATAGAAAAAGGTAAAATTCTTGAAAAAATTGGTAAGCTTAATTCTGCAATAGAAAATTATCACATAGCAGCTAAAATTAATGATCCCAGTGCATATGTATATCACAGAATAGCTTGTTGTCATAAAGTCTTGGGAAATATGGATTTATCTTTATCATTTTTTAAAAAAACTATTTCCATAGAGCCAAATTTTGAAAAAGGATGGATTGAAATTATTGATTTCTATTTTAAAAAATCCGATTATAGTAATGCATTAATTTACTCAAGAAAAGCAATAGATTCTAATGGTGATAATCCGCTTTTTTATTTTAAAGCCGGTCAATTACTTATGAAAAATGGTGATTTTTCTGATGCAATTTTTTATTTTGAAAATTCTATTAATTTAGGATATGTTGAAATTGATGTTTGGAATGATTTATTAGATTGTCTGATAAAATTATACAGATTCAATCATGCTAAGAATATTATAAGTAAAGCTCTTGATCTATTCAAAAACTCACCTTCATTAATTTTTAGGTTAGGTGTTATTCAAATTAAGCAAGGCAACTCCAAAAAGGCTTTGAAATATTTAAAATCTATAGATCAAAAAGTTTTAAGTAAATTATTAAGAAACGTGCTATATTCAGATCTTTCATCTATAATCTGAATAAACTATTACTATATTTAATTAATGAAAAGTTTAAATATTCTTATTAAAGGCGTCCTCATGGGTATAGCTGATCTTGTTCCGGGTGTTTCAGGAGGTACCATTGCACTTATTTTTGGAGTATATAATGAGTTAATTACTAGCTTATCTAAACTATCTTTTAAATCAATAATTAAATTGAAAAATGATGGGCTAGTTACTTTTTGGAACTATGTCAATGGAAAATTTTTATTTTTATTATTTTCGGGAATTCTTCTTGGGATATTATTTTTCACCTACATAATTGATTGGTTAATTATGTATTATTCAATTTATCTTTGGGCTTTTTTTTCAGGATTAGTATTATCTAGCACTTATCTGATTTATAAAAGAATTAAAAGTCCAGATTACAACCTTTTATTATCTTTTATTTTTGGAATAACAATTTCATTAATAGTAAGTCAATTGAGTGATAATAACTCCTATTTTGATTATGGTTATTTATATCTATTTTTTTCAGCCTTTATTGCAATTACAGCAATGATTCTTCCTGGTATATCAGGTGCTTACGTATTGATTTTATTTGGTACTTATTCCGACATAATATCGTTAATAAAAAACCTCATTTTAATAATAATTAAGCAAGACTTTTCTAATGTAGAATCTATTTTTACAGAATTACTTATTTTTGGTTTGGGTATAATCTCTGGTCTTTTAATTTTTTCAAAACTTATTAAATGGCTTCTCTCAAATTATCACGACAAAACTTTAATTTTTATGATAGGTTTGATGATCGGTGGTATCAAAGAAATTTGGCCATGGCAAGAAAATGGTGAGGTGGTATTTCCAAATAACCATTTTGGAGATAGCAATATATTAACAGTTATATTCTATTTTATTATGGGGGGATTATTCTTACTGGGATTAAATTTTTTAGAAAAAAATTTAACTGATGAGAAAGAGAAAAACTTTAAATGAAAAACTTTTATTAATTATAAAAGGCTATGCCATGGGAGCAGTAAATAAAGTCCCAGGTGTTTCAGGAGGAATAATTGCATTGGTAGGAGGTTTTTATGTTGAACTTGTATATTCACTTCAAAAAATTAATATTACATCGTTAAAATTACTGATATCCGGTCGATGGAATGCTTTTTTAAATTATATAAATTCTGAGTTTTTATTTTATTTATTTGGAGGAAGCCTCTTAAGTTTTTTTAGTATGGCTATAATTTTAGATTATTTATTAATTAATTATCCAAATTATTTATGGTCAGTTTTTTTTGGAATGGTACTTTCTTCAATTTATTTTATTATTCCACTTGTCAAAAAATGGAACCTTAAATCTCTCATATTTTTCACATTTGGCACTTTCATTGGATTATACATAAGTTTCCTAAAGCCTATGGATGGAAGTCAAAACTTATATTTTATTTTCTTTTGTGGTTTAATTAGTGTTTCTGGAATGACATTACCTGGTCTTTCGGGTTCTTTTATACTGCTTTTAATGGGGAACTATGAACTTCTTCTTGTTGATTCAGTAAATGCATTATATTTTTCTCTAATAGATTTTTTCGTAGGTAATTTTAATTTTCTATATGATATTGAGCGAATTAAATTAATTAAAATATTAATTGTGTTTACTTTCGGTTCAATCGCAGGACTGATATTTTATGTTAATTTATTGTCTTACGTTTTAAAAAAATTTTATTCATATACTATTGCAATGATATGTGGTTTTGTGTCAGGTTCTATAATTTGCGTATGGCCCTGGAAAAGAGAATTTAAAAAGGAAATTAATTATTTTTTTCCTAAAGAAATAAATCAAGAGACAATTATGATGTTAATATGTATTACATTGGGAGTNAGTTTAGTATACATTTTGGAAAACTATGGAAAACAAAAAAATTAGAAAAATTGGTCTTGTTGGCAGAGGAATTAAATATTCTTTTTCAAAAAAATATTTTGAAAAAAAATTTAAAAATCTTAATTACGATAATTTTTTTTATAAAAACTACGATCTAAGAAGTTTATCAGAGTTAAATTCGATTTTAAATGATAAAGATCTAATTGGTTTAAATGTGACAATNCCATATAAGGAGAAAATAATNCCCTATCTAGATAAACTCAGCACTAATGCAAAAAAAATTGGGGCAGTAAATACAATTTATTTTGAAAATAAAAGGATTATAGGAGATAATACTGATGTTATAGGCTTTGAAATAGCATTAAAATCATTTATAAAAAAAAAGATTTATAATGCAATGGTCTTAGGAACAGGAGGCGCATCAAAGGCGATAAATTTTGTTTTAAAAAATAATGATATTAACACATTAGTTGTTTCAAGAAAACCAAAAAGAGATCAAATACATTATAAAGAAATAAATAAGGATCTTTTGTCAAGTCATCCCTTGATTATTAATTGCACTCCCCTAGGAACATCTCCTGAAGTGAATGAATTGCCACCTCTACCCTACGAATTAATCAATAGTGAAAACTATTTGTTTGATCTAATNTATAATCCCAAAACAACCTCATTTATGAAAAAGGGATTAAATAAAGGAGCAAAGGTAACTAATGGATTTAAAATGCTAATAGAACAAGCTGAAGCATCATGGAAATTATGGGAATAAATACAATTTTTTTTGTAAATTTTAAATAATTATAAAACAGGTGAAAGTTGAAAAATAAAGAAACAATAAATAAAAAAAATATAGATATTTTATCTATGAAGGTTATTGACCTGAAGACTTTAGCAAAAAGTTTAAAAATTTCTAATTTTTCAAAAAAAAGAAAATCAGAACTCATAGATCTGATATTAAAAACAAAAGAAAATAACGACAAACTAAAAGATGTCAAAAAAACTAATAAAAAACCTAAAAAAAATATAGAAANGAATAGCTCAAAGTTACTAGAGATTCTCAATGAAAATATTTCAAATTTAAAATGGTTTTCAAAAAGAAATGAAATTGATAAAATTATTCNAGAAATTGAAAATATATACTCTAGTGTATTAGAAANTAAAATACCTGAAAATAATGATACAGANTTAAAATCGAAAGAAAAAAAAGAGTTTTATGATTTGATAAANATATATAAGAGAAAAAAAAGGGAGTATTATAAAGAACTTGATATTAGTAAAAACAAAAATAGTGAAATAAAAAAAGACTTAATTGAAAAAATTAAATCCTTAATAGGAGCTGACGANTCAATTAATACCATTTACAAAAAATTTAAAGATATTCAAAATAAATGGCATGAAACTGGACCAGCTCTNAGAAAGGACAATAATAATTTATGGGAAACNTACAAACACCATGTGGAAAGATTTTATGATTTTCTACATATTAATAGAGAACTAAGAAAGATTGATTATAAACATAATTATAATGAAAAAATCAAAATAATTGAAAAGGCTGAAATATTATGTGATTATTCAGATTCGATTAAAGCAGGAAAAGAATTGAACTCACTTCATCTTTTATGGAAAAATGATCTTGGACCAGTAGCACCTGAGCACAGAGAAATTCTTTGGAAAAGATTTCAAAAAGCCTCAAAAATTATTCATTCAAAAAGACAAGATTTTCAAAAAAATATTGATGAAATTCAAATTTCAAACTTGAATAAAAAAAATTCAATATTGATAGAAATGGAAAATTTATTAAAGAATCCCCCCACTAATCATTATGACTGGCAAAAATCAATAAAAAACTTTTTAAANCTNAGAGAAGATTTCAAAAATATTGGTTCTGTTAATAAAAATGAGAGTAAAAAAAATTGGAATTCCTTTAGGAATATAGGAAAAGAGTTTAACCATCAAAAGAATCAGTTTTATAAAAATCAAAAAATAAATCAAAAGAAAAAAATAGAAAATTATAAATTACTCATAGATGAAGTCGATCAAATTAATAAAAAAGATGATTGGAAAAAACATCTAAATAGAATGAAATCGATCCAAAATGAATTTAATAGTATAGGTTTTGTACCTCTTAAAATTTCAAAAAATATTAGAAGAGATTTCATAAAAAAAACAAATTTTTATTTTAAAAGATTGAAAGGTGGGATTGAACATAAAAATAAAGTTGATAAAAAAATATTTCAAAATAAAATTGATGATATAAATTTGTTAACATTAAGCGATGATACTACAAAAGACCTACATGAATTTTTTATTCGTAAGTGGGAAAAGATTATAGGTAAAGATGATATTAATGATCAGTCAAAAAATAAAATTATTGAGGAATTCTTGAAAAAAGTTTCTTCCTTAACAATAAATAGAGAGGTTAATAAAAATCTGCTCTTTGAAATTGAGTCAAGTTGTTTAAAAGATAATTTTAATGAGCTAAAAAATAGAGTTAATCAATACAAAAAAAAACAAGAATTAGTTATAANTGAAATAAATCAATTAGAAAATAATTTAGATTTTTTTACTAAATCAAGTAATAAAAGTCCTATACTTAAGGATGTAACTCAAAAGCTGGTAAATCTAAATGATAAATCAGATAAATTAAAGTATAAAATAGATAAGCTTAATTACTTGATAAAAAATAACAGTTCAAAGAAGGATTTAAACGAAAAAATAGTTTAGGAATTTTTTTTTGCCTTATCCCATAAGCTATTTAATTCCTTTAAATCTAAAGAATTCATTCTCTTTTTTTGAATATTTAATTTTTGCTCCATAAAATTAAATCTGCGCATAAATTTTTGGTTGGCTCTTTCTAANGCAGAGTCTGGGTCAACATTAAACATTTTGGCATAATTAATTATAGAAAAAAATAAATCTCCAAACTCCTCTTCCATTAGTTTTAATTTTTTATTTTTTACCTCCAATAAAAACTCATCTAACTCCTCTNTAATTTTTCTGACAAGATCCTCTGAGTTTTTCCACTCAAAACCTACTGATATTGCTTTATCCAAAATTCTTTCAGTTTTATTTATTGAAGGTAAACTTTTAGGAATACCAGAAAAAACACTTTTATTTCCATTAATAATTTTTAAACTTTCCCAATTTTTTTTNACATCACTTATANCTTTAACTTTTATGTCGTCAAATACATGAGGATGCCTATAAATTAGTTTTTTTCTGACTATGTTAGCAACATCAGATAAGTCAAACTGATTTTTTTCTGAAGCAATTTTTGAATAGAAGATAACATGCAATAAAATATCACCTAATTCAGCTTTAATTGAATCTGTATCATCCTCTATAATTGCTTCTGATAATTCATAAGTTTCCTCAATTGTTAAAGGTCTCAAACTTTTAATTGTTTGTTTTCTGTCCCACGGACACTTCAGACGAAGCTCATCCATGATGTCCAGTAATTTATCAATTGATTCTAATTTTTTTTTTCTTTTACTCATGAAAATAATTATTTTATTTTAGTTTTTGAAAACCTNATTAAATAATCTGTAGGTATTTTACCTTTACTAATATCTAATAATTTTCTTTTTAAAATTTTNCGTTTTAGAGATGATAATTTATCAGTAAATAAAATACCTTCTATATGATCGTACTCATGTTGTATTACCCTTGCGATCAGACCATCAAATTCTTTAAAATGTTCTTTAAAGTTAGTATCAAAGTATTTGATTGAGATATTTTTACTTCGTTTAATGTCAGCTCGAACNTCAGGAATNCTAAGACATCCTTCATTAAAATCCCAGGCCTCTCC
Organism: Flavobacteriaceae bacterium; assembly: GCA_002711185.1. Classification (GTDB taxonomy): domain Bacteria; phylum Bacteroidota; class Bacteroidia; order Flavobacteriales; family Flavobacteriaceae; genus Marivariicella. Next base: position 63,399 of record PAHL01000028.1, on the reverse strand, counting down.
ATTTTCATTTAAAATTTCGGGATTAATAAATACTCTCCTAAAAGATTTTAATTTTAAACTTTCCTCCTCGCAAAGGTTTTCATCATCTGAAAAAGGTTTAGTATCAATAACAAATAATCTCAATGATATACCAACTTGTGGAGCCGCCAGACCAACTCCATTTGCATTATACATTGTTTCCCACATGTCATTAATTAATTGGTTTAGNTCTTTGAAATCTTTNTCTATTTTGTTTGCCTTTGTTTTTAAGACAGGGTGACCNTAAGCAAATATTGGTAAAATCATTTTAAATCTTTTGAGAATTCCAAATAGGACTGGAGAATAATTGTTGCACTTATTTGATCTATAATTTTTTTATCCCTTCTTTTACTTTTACTTAAACCTAATTCTAGCATGGTTCTTTTGGCAATTTTAGAGGAAAATCTTTCATCATAACGAATTATTTTTAATCCTGGAAACTCATTCTTTAATTTTGAAATAAAATTTAAAATTTTTTTTTCAATAATGGGATAAGATCCATCACTTTTCTTGGACTGTCCAATTATCACTGCATCTAAATCATTTTTTAATTTATAATCTTTTAAAAAGATTATTGTCTTTTCTGGACTCAATGTTGTCAATCCACTTGCAATTATATGAAGAGAATCAGTATGTGCAATACCAGTTCTCCTTTCACCAAAATCTAAAGCGAGTAATGATCCCATTAATATGTTTTAGCAAATATACATTTTTGGTCTTTTAAATTTATTAGTAATTACTGTGTTTACTTATATTTATGAAAAAATTAATGATGAAGACAATAATTGAATCAATATGGAATGATCGTTCATTGATTGATAAAAATGAAAATCAAGAATTTATAAAAAAAACAATAAAACAATTAGACGAGGGAGATATAAGAGTCGCCGAAAAAATAAATCATGAATGGAAAATTAACGAATGGGTAAAAAAAGCGGTTATAATGTATTTTCAAATTCAAAAAATGAAAACTATCGAAGTTGGACCATTTGAATTTCATGATAAAATCCCATTAAAAAATAATTATCAAAAAAAAAGTATTCGTGTTGTGCCTCATGCAATAGTTAGATATGGCGCATTTGTCTCTAAGGGCGCAATTTTAATGCCTAGCTATACAAATATTGGATCCTATGTTGGTGAAGAAACTATGATTGATACATGGGCAACTGTTGGTAGTTGCGCACAAATCGGATCAAATGTTCATGTCAGTGGAGGAGTTGGAATTGGTGGGGTCTTAGAACCTCTTCAAGCCTCTCCAGTAATAATTGAAGATAATGCTTTTATCGGTTCAAGATGCATTATAGTCGAAGGTGTAAAGGTTGAAGAAGAGGCAGTCTTAGGTGCAAATGTCACATTAACTGCTTCAACAAAAATAATCGATGTAACCGGAAATAAACCAATTGAAACTAAGGGTGTTATACCAAAAAGGTCTGTTGTTATCCCTGGTAGTTACACAAAAAAATTCAACGCAGGTGAATATCAAGTTCAATGTGCTTTAATTATTGGTAAAAGGAAAGAAAGTACTAATAAAAAAACCTCTTTGAACAATGCACTCAGAGAAAATAGGGTTTCGGTTTAGTTTTTATCTTTTACCAAACCATAATTCGTCCATTCTAGCTTCTGAATTCTAGTTTCTGATCTAATTATATTATTTTGATTCCAAGAGTCTTCATTTACGTAGCTTCTTTCATGATATAGATGTAAGCAAATAGCTGAATATCTTATTTGTTTCGGTCTAATACCAAAATTTATAAGCCTTTCACCTAACTCCCTATCTTCTCCACCATATTTCATTCTTTCATCAAATCCATTTACAGAAAATATATCTTTTCTCCATCCGGAGCTATTATGTCCATTCCATGAGGCCCTTGTTGTAGTGATACTATTGAGGATTTTAGCTAAAGTATCGTTAGATAAAATTTTTAAATTTTTTATTGAATTCACAAGACCTTTTTCCTTAAGCCAATTATATTTAAAACAATTTTCAGATGAAATATCCTCAATATTTATAAGTTTTGATAGATATTCATTTAATTTGAAATAACCTCCTGATAGAAAAAAACCGTTTTGTTTGAATTTNTTATGTGTTTCTAAAAAATCAGATCTAGGTATACAATCTCCATCAGTNAAAACAATATAATTACCATTACTTTTTAATAAAGCTTTATTTANAATAATTGTTTTCTGAAAGCCATGATCTGGTTGCCATACATGTGTGAGTTTGTAAAANACATTATGTTTNATTTTTTCAATAAGATCTCTTGTTTTATGATTTGATCCATCATCAGCAACTATCAACTCAAAATCTTTATAAGTTTGATTGTTAAATCCAATCAAAACTTTATGTAACCATAATTCTGAGTTAAAGGTTGAAACAATTACCGAAAATGAATAAGACAAAATTTAAATATATTACTATGACAAAAATAAAACTACTTTTGCTTTAAGTGATTGAATTATTATGAAAATATTAGTCATTCAACAAAAAATGATAGGTGATGTTTTATCTAGTAGCATAATATGCGAAAANATAAAACAATGGAACTCTAATATNAAAATCGATTTTATAGCTAATAGACACACACTTCCNGTAATTGAAAATAATCCATATATAGATGAAATAATAATTTTTGAGGATTACTTTAGAAATACAAAGATGTCTTTNTTAGATTTTTTAATAAATCATAATAAAAAAAAGTATGATATAATTATAGATGCATATGGAAAAATAGAAAGTATCCTGATTACAATATTTTCNAGGGGAAAAATTAAAATTGGATATAAAAAATGGTATACAAAGTTNGTTTATTCAATTTTGATTGAGAGGGAGANTCATAAACCAAAAAGTGGTNTACAATTATCAATAATTAATAGACTAAAATTATTAGAGCCAATAATTAAAAAAAATATTAACAAGAAACTTAAACCCAAGATATATTTAAAGAATGATAGAAAGAAAAATTCTGATTTTCTTTCAATAAAAAAAGAAAATTTATTAATAATGATTAGTGCNTTAGGCAGTTCAGAGCAAAAATCATATCCAACAGATAAAATGGTTATACTTTTGAATTATTTGGTAAAAATGCATTCAGTAAAACTTATATTAAATTACATACCCAAACAAAACAAAGAAATAATCAATCTACTCAAAAAAATAAATCTGAAAACTAAAGAAGCTATTATTGTGAATAAAACTCCTAAAAGTTTGAAAGAATATATATTAACTGTTTCTGATTGCAACGCTATTGTAGGAAATGAAGGAGGAGCAATAAATATCGCAAAAGCTTTAGATATTCCAAGTTTCTCAATCTTTTCACCTCAAATAGATCCTGACGCCTGGTGTTCTAAATCTCCAAAAGATGTCTCAGTACACGTAAAAGATTTTAATAATCAATTTAAAGGTTTTAAAATGAAGAAGAGTGAAATAAAAAGACTTTANGAATCTTTTGATTTTAATTATTTCCAAAAAGACTTATCAAACTTCATTAATAGACTCCATTAAACCATCATCTACCCTAATTTTTTTTCTTAGAACCGAATCATTTTGTAGTAAATCATTTTTATAAAAATTTGATCTATCCTTTTCACCATGATCTAGATGATATACAATAGCAAGGAATTTAAGTCTTTTAGATTTCAAACCATTATTGTGAAATCTAATCATCAAATCAGAGTCTTCTCTACCCCATCCATTAAAATCATTATTATACCCATTCACATCTATAAAATCTTTTTTCCAAAAAGAGGTATTACAACCCCTAAATTTGGGTGANATTTTATCCTTGAAATAATAAAATTTATTTAAAAAGGGTATTCTTAATTTTCTAAACCGTTTTTTTATATTTGGACTGAAGAATGAAAAAATTATTCTTTTATTTTTATTCTTATAACACCAAAAAAATTTGGGAATGTAGTCACTTTTTATGTGAACTCTGGTTCCATACAAATAACATCCCTTTTTTGCATTGCGTTTGTGATCTATAATAAAATATTTGTTAGGAATNCAATCGCCATCAATTTGAATTATATAATCAGATTTTGATAATTGAATAGCTTTATTAAGAATTAATGCTTTTCTAAAACCAAGGTCCTCTTGGGTAACATGTATAAATCTGGATGAAATCCTTTTTTTCCATGAATTAACTACTTTATATGTTTTTTCATCTTTTCCGTCTTCAGCAATGATAATTTCATCAGGTAAATGGACCTGCCTAGAAATACAATCAATTATAATGTCCAGTGCTTCTGAATAATTATATGTTGAAATTAATAATGCAATTTTCATAATAGATTTACAAATATAAATAGAAAACAATGTTTTATACCTTAGCAATATAAATTTGAATTTTGAGATAGAACTTCGAAATGAAAAGAGAAATTAAAAAAGCAATTAAAGTTTTAAATAGTGGTGGAATAATTTTATATCCAACAGATACAATTTGGGGCATAGGGTGTGACGCTACTAATTCTTCAGCCATAAAAAAAATTTTTAAAATAAAAAATCGNAAATCNGATAAATCATTAATATGTTTAATGAAAGATTTAAAAATGCTCAGAAAATATGTATCAAATATTCCGAGAAAAGCAGAATTACTAATTAACAAAACGAATCCNACAACTATAATCTATAAAAACCCCAAAATTATTCCCAAAATTCTGGTTACAAAAGAAAATACCTTNGCNATTAGAATTCCAAATCATGAATTTTGTAATCAATTAATAGCAAACATGGGAAAACCAATTGTTTCNACCTCAGCAAATATAAGTGGTGATGAGACTCCTTTAAGTTTTTCAGAAATCAAAAACTCAATTTTGGAAGGTGTAGATCATGTTGTAAATTTACAAAAAGAAAAAACTACATCTNTGCCTTCAACAATATATAAAATTGAAGACAACGGAGAATTTGTAATAATTAGAAAATAAATGAAATCNTTGGNGGTAGAACATTTTATTGATTCAAGACTTTTTGAAGCATTAAGAAAAGTTATTGAAAAAACAAAAATTGAATCATATCTAATTGGTGGTGCAGTTAGAGATATTTTACTAAGCAAAAAANAACCGAAGGATATAGATATTGTTTGTATTGGAAGTGGAATTGAAATNGCTAAAGNATTAAAAAAAGAATTATCAAATTCTAGTGAAATTCAGATTTTTAAAAATTATGGAACTGCAATGTTTACTTGGAATAAAATAGTTCTNGAATTTGTGGGAGCAAGAAAAGAATCCTANNTAAAAGAAAGCAGAAATCCAAGTATAGAAATTGGTTCATTGGAGGATGATCAAAATAGACGTGATTTCACTGTAAACTCNTTAGCNNTAAGCCTAAATTCNTCAAATTATGGAGAACTCATAGATCCTTTTAATGGTTTANATGATTTAAAAAAAAGAATATTAAAAACACCGTTGGATCCTAATAAAACATTTTCTGATGATCCATTACGAATGATGAGAGCTATTAGATTTGCAACACAACTAAATTTTACAATTGAAAAAAAATCATTTGAGTCAATTCTTATAAATAATAAAAGAATTGAAATAATTTCAAAAGAAAGAATAGTAGAAGAACTTCATAAAATAATCTCATCAAATAATCCATCCACAGGATTTNTTATTTTAAATCAAACCGGATTATTAAAATATATTCTTCCAGAAATTGAAAATCTAAAAGGNATTGATGAAATAGAAGGATTTAAGCATAAAGATAATTTTTATCATACATTGGAAGTCTTAGATAACATATCTAAAAAGACAGATAATCTTTGGCTAAGATGGGCTGCGCTTCTTCATGATATTGGTAAGTCAAAAACAAAAAAACTAATAAATGGAATTGGTTGGACTTTCCATGGTCATGAGTTTATTGGTTCAAAAATGGTTTACAAANTATTTAANAGACTTAAAATGCCGTTAAATGAAAAAATGAAATANGTTCAAAAACTTGTTTTGATGAGTTCACGNCCAATAGTGATAGCTGAAGATAATGTNACCGATGCTGCAGTTAGAAGATTGGTTTTTGATGCTGGTGATCATATAGATGACTTAATATGTTTGTGTAAAGCTGATATAACTACAAAAAATGAGAAAAAATTCTCCGAATATCATAAAAACTTTGAAATTGTAATTAAAAAAATAATTGAGGTCGAAAATAGGGATAAGATTAGAAATTTTCAACCACCAGTAGATGGAGATACTATAATGAAGTATTTTAATATTAAACCATGTAAAGAGGTCGGACAAATAAAAGAAATTATTAAAGAATCAATTCTAGAAGGGAAAATTCCAAATGAAAAATCATCTGCATACAAGTTAATGAAAAGTATTGGAAAAAAATTAGGATTAAAACCACATGAATAAAAAATTTTTATTTTTTCTTAACGCTTCATTAGTATTAATTTATTTAGTTATCGCTGCTGGAGCTACTGTAAGAGTTACAGGAAGTGGGATGGGCTGCCCCGATTGGCCTAAATGCTTTGGATACATTATTCCGCCAACAGAAAGAAATCAATTAGAATGGAAACCAAACTATTCATACAATAAAAACGAGGTCATAATCTTAAAAGAATCACTCAGAGTAGCAAAAGTTGATTTTAAATCAAAAAACGAATACAATAAAAAAAATTGGAACCCATATTTAAAACATGACTATTCTGAGTTTAACGTCTATCACACATGGATTGAATTCATTAACAGATTAATAGGGGCAATAGCAGGTATTACTATTTTTATAATGTTTTGTTACTCTTTACTTTCATGGAAAAAAAACAGGATTATTGCAATATTATCGTTTTTAGCTGTAATTGGTATGGTTTTTCAAGCTATATTGGGAAAAGAAGTAGTTGATTCGAATTTGCTCCCTTATAAAATCACGATCCATTTGATCATGGCATTTATTATTTTAGGAATACTTATTTATACGTTATATCTCTCACGAATAAATACCATTAAAATAAGTACAAATAAAAAAATAATACTAATTCTATCATTTGGATTTTTCTTAACGTTAATACAAATATTTTCAGGAACTCAAGTTCGTCAATTCATTGATTTTCAGATGAACAAATTTCCAATACAACAAGAATTATGGCTTAAATTTGCTCCATTCAAATTTTACTTTCATCGGACGTTTTCATTAATTATTCTTGTAACTCACCTCCTATTATATTACGAATTTAAAAGGGTAAAAATCATTCCATTTTCACTTAAAATTATATTAATAGTTTTATTTTTAGAGATAATTACTGGTGCTGCGATGTATTATTTTGACTTTCCGATATCAACTCAACCAATTCATCTACTTCTAGCAACTATAATTTTTAGTGTGCAACTGTATCTTCTTTTTCAACTTACTATTAAAAGTAAAATAAATGATATTAAGAATTAGAACAATACTTGATGTAGAAGATGATGTAATTAGAGACATAGAAATTGATGATAATTCATTATTTGAAGATTTAAGTCTTTTCATTACTAAATCATATGGTTTTGAAGATAAAGAAATGGCCTCGTTTTTTGAAGCCGATGAAAACTGGAAACAGGGTGCTGAAATGAATTTAATTGAATTAGATGAAGAAAAAAACTACTCGAAGGATACTTTAAATAGTTTTTTTAACAAAAAAAAAAGACGTCTAATATTCGTTTACGATTTTTTAGCACTTTGGACTTTTTACATTGAAGTTGTTGAATTTACTGAACCTCTAAAACATAAAAATTATCCAAATGTAGTTTTTACTCAAGGAAAAGTTCCAAAAATTGCCCCTAATAAAACCTTTATAAATTCAGAAAAAAGTGATGATATAGAGGACGGTGAAGATTATGATTACAACTATTAATTTCTTAATTTAGAAATTGGCTTTATGTTTTTATAATTTCTTTTTAAAAAAGATAGTGAAGCACCCATAAGGTCTCCCATTGAAACACTGTTTTTGAAATCTTTATGTTTTGTAAATTTATATATTTCCAATTTTAATTTATCAAGATTTTCCTTATTTGAGATTGGCTTTTCTTTCATTGAAATTAATAACTGATTTATTTTTTCTTCATTACTAATTATTCTTTTTGCAACAATCGATCTTTCCTCAATTTTATATTGATCAATTGAATCGTGTGTCAACTTCTTTTGAATCATTTTAATTAATGGTTGATTCTCTTTAAAAAATTGTGGACGATAAACTGAAAACCTTCCTTCAAAACTTTGCTGATCAAAATCAATAGCTCTTATTTTATATATAACTTGATCAAAATCATGAATAGGAACAATTACATAATTATATGCTCTCATATCTCCCAATAATCTGATCATACATCTTTCATTAAATTTTACATACTCCTTAGCAATTTGAGATTTTTGAGAATCCGAACATTTAGAGAGCATTTCTTTAATGAAAATATCTCCAGGAATTCCAGAAATATGCTCCTCAACTAGTGTAGTTTCATTAACAAAAAAATTTAAATTGTAAGGAGATAGCATATGCTCAAACTCTAGACCAAACACCCTTGAGGAATCAGTTTTTTTTATATAAAAATAAGTGAAGTTATCATTTAGAATATTTCTAACTTTTATTCTAAATGGTTTTGAATTACCAAAAGTACAATAATCAATAGCGTCAATATTCAAATAAGTTAAATTAGATTCGTTTCCATCAGAATGTAAAATAGTATATATTTTTTTAAGATTATAATCAATTTCTTTAAGCTCACTATCTGAATAATAAACTCTAGTCCACAGGGTGTCTTTGTCGTTATTATCGTATACATTTATGCTGCCTTGAAATCTTAATAAATCATCATAGGAAATTGGAACATTAATCCATCTATTAAAATCAATTAGATAGGTTTTTAACAAATTATTAATGGGGTAAAAAGGTTTTTTTTTGGAAATAAGTTTTTTCATTTTAATCTAATGATGTTTAACAAAAAAATTTTTAACATTAATTAATAAACTAAAATTAGTCATTATAAATTAATGGCTTGAAAAGTAATAAAAAAATATATTTTTGTAATCAAATAATCTTAAATGGAATTCAAAATTTTTTCTGATTTTAATCCAACTGGTGATCAACCTGAGGCTATTAAAGAGATCACATCTGGGTTTAATAGTAGTTTTGAAAATATGGTGCTACAGGGAGTTACTGGTTCAGGAAAAACTTTTACAGTGGCTAATGTTATTCAAAATCTTAAAAAACCTACATTAGTTTTGGCACATAATAAAACTTTAGCTGCTCAACTTTATTCTGAGTTTAAACAATTTTTTCCAAACAATGCTGTAGAATATTTTGTTTCATATTATGATTATTATCAACCAGAAGCTTATATGCCAGTGAGTGGGGTTTATATTGAAAAAGATCTATCCATTAACGAGGAAATAGAAAAATTAAGACTAAGTACCACATCTTCATTGCTTTCAGGGAGAAGAGATATAATAGTAGTTGCATCGGTTTCATGTCTTTATGGAATTGGAAATCCTGTTGAGTTTCAAAAAAACATCATAATAATTAAGCAAAATCAAAAAATATCTAGAACAAAACTTTTAAAAAAATTAGTTCAGAGTTTGTACTCAAGAACAACTGGTATTTTTGATAGAGGTAATTTTAGAGTTCAAGGGGATATAATTGATGTTTACCCAGGATATTCTGATTCAGCATATAAAATTCATTTTTTTGGAGATGAAATCGAAGAAATTGAATTATTTGACCCAATCAACAATACAATTATTGAGAATAAAAAAATAGTTACATTATTTCCAGCAAATATATTTGTAACATCACCAGATATTTTACAAAGTGCAATTAATCAAATACAAATTGATCTTGTTAAACAGGTTGATTATTTTATTGAGATTGGCAAACACCTCGAAGCCAAACGATTAAAAGAAAGAACCGAGTTTGATTTAGAGATGATAAAAGAATTAGGGTATTGCTCGGGAATTGAAAATTATTCAAGATACTTGGACGGAAGGAGCCCTGGCACCAGGCCTTTTTGTTTATTAGATTATTTTCCAAAAGATTACCTTATGGTAATTGATGAAAGCCATGTAACAGTTTCCCAAGTTCATGCCATGTATGGAGGAGATAGGTCAAGAAAAGAAAACCTTGTTAATTATGGTTTTCGTTTACCAGCAGCAATGGATAATAGACCGTTAAAATTTGAGGAATTTGAAAGTTTACAAAATAATGTCTTATACGTAAGTGCTACTCCAGCAGATTTTGAAATTCAAAAGACTGAAGGTCATATTGTCGAGCAAATAATTAGACCAACAGGTCTCTTAGACCCTAAAATTGAAGTTAGACCCAGCCGAAACCAAATTGACGATTTAATTGATGAAATTCAAAAACGTGTTATAATTGAAGAACGAATACTTGTAACCACGCTAACCAAAAGAATGGCTGAAGAATTATCTGAATATTTAACAAAAATTAATATAAGGTGTAGATATATACATAGCGATATAGATACTTTAGAAAGAATAGAAATCATGCAAGATCTCCGTTTAGGTAGGTTCGATGTTTTGATTGGAGTTAACTTGTTAAGAGAGGGTCTTGACCTCCCTGAGGTGTCATTAGTAGCAATTATAGATGCTGACAAGGAAGGATTTTTAAGAAGCTCAAGATCTTTAACTCAAACAGTTGGAAGAGCTGCAAGAAATATTAATGGAAAAGCAATAATGTATGCAGATAGATTAACTAAGAGTATGGATAAAACTATTAACGAAACCAATTACAGAAGAAAAAAACAAAAAGAGTACAATTTTTTAAATAATAAAAATCCTCAACCTCTTAATAAATCACTAGACAACGTATTATCTAAAAACTCAATTTCATCATACTCTAAAGAGATTGAGGAACAAAAACTTTCATTTTCAATCAAAAAGTTTAAGAAAAAGGATGATTTTGAAAAAGCAATCAGAGAAACAAGGATAAAAATGGAAAAGGCTGCTAAAGAATTAGACTTTCTAAAAGCAGCGTCATTAAGAGATGAAATTAAGTTTCTTCGGACTAAAAAAAATAAATTATAATTACCCCAATACTTCTTGAACCTTAATTGCTGCCTCTTCAAAAGCTGTAGCAGCTATCACATCTAGGTTTGAATTTTGAATTAAAGTTTTAGCTGATTCAGAGTTGGTACCTTGCAATCTGACAATAATTGGAACTTTTATGTTATCTCCGATATTCTTGTAGGCATCAATTATTCCTTGAGCAACTCTATCACACCTAACAATACCTCCAAAAATATTAACCAAAATAGCTTTTACATTTGGATCTTTTAAAATTAGACGAAAAGCAAGTTCAACCCTTTTAGCATCGGCTGTTCCTCCTACATCTAAAAAATTTGCTGGAGCTCCACCTGATTGTTTAATCAAATCCATAGTAGCCATGGCAAGTCCAGCACCGTTGACCATACAACCAACATTCCCATCTAAATCTACATAATTTAAGCCTGCTTTGTCAGCTTCAACTTCTACAGGGTTTTCTTCTTCAAAATCTCTTAGCTCAATATAATCTGGATGTCGAAATAAAGCGTTGTCATCGATACTTACTTTCGCATCAACTGCAATTATATTATTATCTGCAGTTTTAAGTACAGGATTAATTTCAAATAAAGTCGCATCAGATCCCACATAGGCTTTATAGAGATTAGATATAAATTTTATCATTGATTTAAAAGCTTTACCCTTGAGTCCAAGATTAAAGGCAATTTTTCGGGCTTGAAAAGGAAGAAGGCCCATAGCAGAATCAATTTCTTCATTAAATATCAAGTGAGGAGTTTTATCAGCAACTGATTCAATATCCATCCCTCCCTCAGTAGAATACATTATCATATTTTTTCCAATTGATCTATTCAATAGAATAGAGACATAAAACTCTTTTGGTTCAGATTCACCTGAATAATAGACATCCTCTGCAATTAAAATTTTACTAACTTTTTTTCCCTCTGGAGGAGTCTGAGGAGTAATTAAACTCATCCCAATTATATCTTTGGAGATATTCTCTACATCTCTGAAAGATTTTGCCAATTTTACTCCACCGCCTTTCCCTCTCCCACCAGCATGAATTTGTGCTTTTATAACATAAAATTTTGTGTTAGTTAATTCAGTTAATTTTTTTGCAGAATTAATAGCCTCTTTTGGGCTTGATGCAATAAAACCTCGTTGAATTCCAACCCCAAAATTCTCTAGAATATTTTTTCCTTGGTATTCATGTAAGTTCATTTACAAAAATTTAGTTGAAACAAAAGTAAAAATCAATATGATATTAGACTAGGTTTATTATTTTTTTTATTCAAAATTTTAACAAGTTCAAGTCATTATGATATATTTTTTCTATTTGGACTTTAATTGTTTGCATATTTATAAATTTGAAAAAAATTCAATTGAAAAATAAAGATTTATTAGATATTTCAAAAAAATTTGGTAGTCCAGTTTATGTGTATGATTCCAACAAAATTAAATCACAATATAACAGACTTAAAAATGCTTTTTCTGGTATTTCCAGTTTAAGAATACATTTTGCTGTAAAAGCTCTATCCAATATTTCAATTTTAAAATTTATGAAAAAACTTGGAACTGGTCTTGATACAGTATCGATTCAAGAAGTTGAATTAGGATTAATGGCTGGTTTTGATCCAAAAAAAATAATTTATACTCCAAATGGAGTGTCTTTTGATGAGGTAGAAAAAGTTTCGAAAACAGGAGTTCAAATTAACATTGATAACTTGTCTCTTCTTGAACAATTTGGAAGTAAATATCCAAAAATCCCTGTTTGTGTTAGAATAAACCCCCATGTTATGGCTGGCGGAAATTCTAATATTTCAGTTGGTCACATTGATTCTAAATTTGGTATTTCAATTCATCAAATTCCTCATCTCAATAGGATAGTTGAAAACACTAAAATGAATATAAATGGAATTCACATGCATACAGGTAGTGATATTCTTGATATCGAAGTTTTTCTTTATGCATCAGAAATTTTATTTAAAAATGCAATGTATTTTAAAAATCTTGATTTTATTGACTTTGGAAGTGGTTTCAAAGTTTCATACAAAGAAGGTGACAAAGAGACCAATATTGAAGAATTAGGGGAAAAACTAACTGTAAGATTCAAAAAATTTATTAAAAATTATGGTAAACAAGTTGAATTAGCATTTGAACCAGGTAAATTTTTAGTAAGTGAATCTGGTTATTTTTTGACTTCTGTTAATTCACTAAAGCAAACAACATCTACTATTTTTGCGCAAGTAGATAGTGGTTTTAATCATTTTATAAGACCAATGTTTTACAACTCTTTTCATGAAATATACAATTTATCAAATAACCTTGGTAAAAAAAGGTTTTACTCTGTTGTAGGTTATATATGCGAGACAGATACTTTTGGAAATAACAGAGAAATCGAAGAAATTTCTGAGGGAGATATTCTAGTTTTTAAAAATGCTGGAGCGTACTGTTTCTCTATGTCAAACAACTACAATTCACGATTGAAGCCTGCAGAGGTTTTATGGTACAATAATGAGGCCAAACTTATAAGGGAAAGAGAAAAATTTGAGGATATAATTAATAAACAAATTGAAATTAATTTTTAAAAGATATTTTATTAATTATTCAAAGATTGTTCCGGAGCCAATAAGTTCTTCTTTGTGATACCAAGCTATAAATTGACCTGGAGTAATTGATAACTGTTGGTCTTCAAAAAAAACATATAAAAAATCTTCATTTTGAACTAATTTAGCTGATGTAAGTGGTTGACGATAACGAATTCTGGTCATGTAATTAACCGATTGACCATCCATTAATTTTTTATCTTCTCTAATCCAATGGATTTCTGATTTCAAGACTCTAAGAGCTTTACGATAAAGACCAGGGTGATTTTTTCCTTCACCAACATATACAACATTTCTATTTATATCTGTCTTAATAACAAATAAGGGTTGTTTGGTTCCACCTATAGCAAGTCCCTTTCTTTGACCAATAGTGTAAAAATATGCTCCGATATGATTTCCGATTTTTTCTCCATCAGATAATTTATACTCATAGGGACTTGCTAGGTCTTTATTTAAGTCTGATTTTGATGATATAGACCTGTAATTATCATAGTTCTTTAATTTTGCGGGGATTTGAATAACATCTCCGCTCTTTGGAATCAATTTTTGTTGCAAAAATTCTGGTAATTTAACTTTTCCAATAAAGCACAGGCCTTGAGAATCTTTTTTTTCAGCAGTTACTAAACCCTCAGCTTTGGCAATTTCTCTAACTTCATTTTTTCTTAGTTGGCCAATTGGAAATATTNCTTTTTCTAATTGATATTGGTCTAACTGACATAAAAAATAAGATTGATCCTTTTTNTTGTCAAGTCCTTTTAATAGCCTAAAAATCTTTTTTCCATTAATTATTTCCTCAGACTTAATACAATAATGACCTGTAGCTATGAAATCAGCTCCTAACGATAATGCTGTTTGTAGAAATATATCAAATTTTATTTCTCTATTGCATAATACATCAGGATTGGGGGTTCTTCCCATTGAGTATTCATTAAACATATAGTCTACTATTCTTTTTTTATATTCTCCACTTAAATCAATTGTTTGGAATGGTATACCAAGTTTTTGAGAAACCATAACTGCATCATAACTATCTTCTAGCCATGGACAATCATTTGAAATTGTTACTGATTCATTATGCCAATTCTTCATAAAAAGTCCAATGACTTTATACCCGTCCTTTTTAAGAATATATGCTGCTACACTTGAATCTACTCCTCCTGATAAAGCAATTACAACCGTTTTTTTATTCATAAATCAAATTTACAATTATTAAGATTTATTAATAATAACTAATTTTACATTTTTGATTAATGCTTTTGATTCATTTTTTTTTGAGCCTCAGCAGCTTCCATAGCTTTTTGAAGTCTTTCAGAGAATCCACCTTTTTTCCTTGGTTTCTTTTTGTTTTCTGCTATTTGAGCTCTTATCCTATCNTCTTTGATTATAAAGTTCTTTATAACCAGCATCAATATAATTGTTAAAGTATTAGAAACAAAGTAATATAAACTCAATCCACTAGCGTAGTTATTAAAAAANAACAACATCATCAACGGCATCATGTATATTATAAATTTCATATTTGGCATTCCCTCTTGCTGTGGCATAGTTTGCTGACCTGTAGTCATTAAAGTATACACGAAGATTGCTACCGAAGCAAGAATAGGGAATAAACTCACATGATCTCCATAAAAAGGAATTGAAAATGGTAATTCAAATATTGAATCGTAAGATGATAAATCCTCGGCCCATAAAAAACTTTTTTGTCTTAGTTCGAATGCNACTGGAAAAAATGTAAATAAAGCATAAAAAATTGGTAGCTGAATTAATGCAGGAATACATCCCGACATTGGATTTACTCCAGCCTTACTGTAAAGAGCCATAGTCTCTTGTTGTTTCTTTACAGCATTATTTTTATGTTTCGCAGTAATTTCCTCAATTTCTGGTTTCAAAGTTTTCATTTTTATTTGAGAAACGTATGACTTATAAACAACAGGTGACATTGCTAGTCTAACAATTATAGTAAGGATAATTATTGAAATGCCATACGGAAAAAAAGATGCTAAAAAGCTAAAGAGCGGAAGAAATATAAACCTATTTATCCATCCAAAAATACCCCAACCCAGAGGAACAGAGGTTTCAAGTTTATTTCCATATGATTTTAAAATTTGATAGTCAGTTGGACCAAAATAAAAGTCCATATTTGAAAGAATATTTCCATTTGTTTTAGGGATTTCAAAAGCTGTATTTAATCTTTTAGTATACTTATTATCTAGGTTTTCATCTGCTGTAATATCGAAAGAACTNAATGTGACTTTGTCAATTACTTTTTCNGGTATCAATATGGAACTAAAAAAATGTTGCCGATATGATATCCATCTTATATCATATTCAGTTTCCTTGTCTTCACCAGATAGAGACAAGTTATCGGTTTTATCATCTTCATATGCATAAGTTAATTGAGTATATCTATTTTCATAATCAATACTTTTAGAATTTCTGAATAATTCTTTCTGCCAATTAAATTTTATATTATCNGAGCTCAAAATGTCCTCAAACCCTTCAGTCNTAATTTCTAAATTAAGTTTAAATCCATTTTTTGGTAATGTGTATTTAAATTGTATGTATTTTATATCATCAATTTTAGCTNACAATAAGAGTGATTTTTCATTTTCAGTATTAATAAATTTAATTTCCTTAAAAAAAATATTTTTTGTTTCTAAGGTTAATCCCATACGACTCTTTATAATGGTATTTATTGTATGGTTGTTATCTGCAATAAGATTTAAAGGAAGTTTTAAATAGTTTGTATAGTTTTTTAAATTGACGAGGATTAAATTNGCTCCCCTGGAGCTTATTTTAACTTTCAAATCTTCATTTTCTAGNGTATATTCTTTTATNTCAGTTGGGTTCATCAATTCTGAAAACATTCCATATGTTAATTTATTTTGAAATTNAACGGAACTTTCTTTATCATTATCAGCTACTTCAGAAGTAACTACTTTATTTGTCTCAATTTNACTNTCTTCTGGAAGAGGAGTATTTTGATTTTTAAATAGCATCCACGTTAATATCATTGCTATTAGTATAAACCCAATAAACTGATAAGGATCAAATTGTTTTTCTTCCATTTTATAATTTTAATTTTGAATAGTTTAATGCTGCACTGACAAANGAAACAAAAAGTGGGTGTGGTTCAGAGACAGTNCTCTTATATTCNGGATGAAATTGAACACCTACAAACCATGGATGGTCTTTTAATTCAATTATCTCTATTAAACCCGTGTCAGGATTTATTCCACTTGCTTTAAAAGTTTTAGAAAATATTATTTTACTAAACTTATTATTAAACTCGAATCTGTGACGGTGGCGTTCATTAATATTAGATTTTCCATAAATGTCAGATACAAGNCTATTTTTAGTCAACAAACACTTCCATGATCCTAGTCTCATGGTTCCACCCTTACTTTTAATATTTTTTTGACTTTCCATCAAATCAATTACTGGATACTTAGTATCATTTGTCATCTCAGTAGAGTTTGCAGCATCTAAACCTAAAACGTTTCTAGAGTACTCAATTACAGCCATTTGCATTCCAAGACAAATACCAAAAAATGGAATTTTATTTTTCCTAACATATTCTACAGATTTAATTTTTCCCTCAATTCCACGCTCTCCGAAACCAGGAGCTACTAAAAGACCATGTAAGCCATCTAACATTATTTCATAGTTTTTATTAGAAATATGTTCGGAATGAATTGAAACAACCTCGATCTCTACTTCGTTAACAGCTCCAGCATGAATAAAAGCCTCTAAAATTGATTTATATGAGTCTTGTAATTCAACGTATTTTCCCACTAAACCAATTTTAATTTTACTTTTAGGATTTTTATATTTCTTCAAAAACTCTTTCCATTGAGTCAAGTCAATTTTTTCTTTAGGATTTAGTTTTAGACGATCAAGAACGACTTTATCAAGCCCCTCGTCTAACATTTTAAGAGGTACGTCGTATATTGTATCGACATCAATTGATTGAATTACAGCTTCATATTTTACGTTACAAAATAATGCCATTTTCTTTCTTAATTCCTCTGATAATTCATGTTCAGTTCTACAAACCAAAACATCAGCTTTTATTCCACTTTCCATCAATGTTTTTACTGAATGCTGAGTTGGCTTAGTCTTTAATTCACCAGCAGCAGATAAATAAGGAATTAACGTAAGATGTATAGTCATAGCATTACTTTCTCCTAACTCATAGATTAATTGCCGAACAGCCTCTATATAAGGAAGAGATTCTATATCTCCAACAGTTCCTCCAATCTCTGTAATAATAATATCATATTCTTTATTTTGATTAAGTAATAAAATTCTATTCTTAATTTCATTTGTAATATGTGGGACAACCTGAACTGTTTTACCCAAAAACTCACCCTTTCTTTCTTTATCAATAACATTTTGATAAATCCTCCCAGTAGTCACATTATTCGCCTGAGATGTTCTAACATTTAAAAATCTTTCATAATGTCCCAAATCCAAATCTGTTTCAGCTCCATCATCTGTTACATAGCATTCTCCATGTTCATATGGATTAAGTGTTCCTGGATCAACATTTAAGTATGGATCAAGTTTTTGAATGGTAACCTTAAAATTTTGAGACTGAAGTAGCTTGGCTAATGAAGCGGCGATAATACCTTTACCGAGTGATGATGTTACCCCTCCGGTAACGAAAATAAATTTTGTCTGTGACATCAGCGAAATCTTTATCTACCGGACTCAAATTTACAAAATAACTATGACCCCATAAGTATAATTGTTATTTATTTATTTCTATAATATCATATAATTTATGCCTTAAAAGATAATATCCTTCGTTTATAAAAGATTCATCATTAAATGGAACATAATTAAACTTATTATTAAAATATTCTGTTTCACCAATTAATATACTAGAATTTAAACTATTTTGAGTAGAAATTCTTAATAATAAATCAATAAGTAAATCATAAGCTCTAATCGATATTTTATTAGGTGGTAAGCCAAATCGATTAATAAATTGAATTGAAAAATCAGTATCAATAATTGATTTTGGATATGAATCAGACAAATAAGTAAAACCAAGATCACTGAATAATGTGTTTGAAAGATTTTTATTATCATAAGCAGTTCCATGATATGTGGTGTAAAGGCTTATTTTTTTTTCATCACTTAATTTTGATCTAATCTGAGAACTAGCACTTGATATCAAGGAAAATTTTTCAGTTTCTAAAATAATTTTATTTGGCATTGAATCAACAATCAATGAGTCAATTAAATCGGGTAATAAAAAATCTCCAAATTCTGGTCTAATATTAACTGATTTAGGAAATAGTTCATTTAATTCTTTTTCGATATGAAGATTTGTTGAATCAGCAACAATTATTACATTATCTTCATCATCAATAATATTTTTTAAATGTGATAGCATTTCTTTTCTTAAAAAATTTTTAGCACTTACACTTTGAAATACTCCTTTTCTCATTTCTACTGGATTGGATGATAAGGGTGCAACCTTAGGGATGTCAGTAAAAGCAGATTGAGACGCAAGAAAATTGAAATTTTTGGTCAATAAAGGTCCAATTATTAAGTCTAAACCAAGAGTGTCAATTAGTTTTAGTTGATTTTTGATATTATTAATATCATTTTGAGTGTCAATTATTTTAGAATCAATATTTATTCCAATTTTAACTGCCTCTTCCATAGCCATAACGGCGCCAAAATAAAAGTCAATCGCAATTGATGAGAGTGTTCTTTTTTTTAAGAATCTATTGGTTTTAATTAGGGAATCAAATTCTATGGAGGAGGTGTTAAACGGAAGAAAAATTGCAAGTTTTATTAATTTTCTTTTTAGGACCGAGTCCTTTAGATTTATTTTTTCAGAAAGAAAATTATTTTTAACATTTAATTTTTCAAAATATAATTTTGGTAGTTTTAATATCATCCCTTCTTGAAGTCCATTTTGAACAACAAATGGATTTAAAGAATCTATAGTTGTTTTTTTAATTCCTGTCTTTAATCCTATCCTATAATATCCTTCCTTTGGTTTTATCTTATAATAAAAGTAATTATCCTCGACTTTTTGTTTCGAAAATTTTGATTTTTCTGGAAGTATAATTTTTTGACCAACCTTAAGCCCTAACTTTATTTCTGGGTTTAGATCCTCCAATTGATGAATACTAATTTCGTTTTCATAAGCAATTCTCCATTTTGTGTCCTTGGGAATTATTGTGTAAAAATTTGGGGTGATTTTTTCTTTTTTAACTTCTTTGAATACAGGAATTCTAACTTGCATTCTTTTCCTTAAACCTCTTTTTTTTATTTGCGGATTATAATTTTCTATTTGCCNTGAGTTTATATTATATTTTTCAGATAGCTCAATAATATTCTCTCCTTTTTTAACACGATGTATTATAAACTTTTCTGGAATTAAACCATCTTGACCATAAATACTAAAAAATGAAAGGGTCAAGACAAGCAACAATAATATCCTTAGTTTTTCCAATCTTATTGATTTAAAATTTATTCCCACTCAATTGTTGCAGGCGGCTTTGAGCTAATATCGTATACAACCCGATTGACTCCTGGAACTTTATTAATGATTTCATTTGAAATTTTTTGTAAAAAATTATATGGTAAATTGACCCAATCCGCAGTCATTCCATCAGTAGATTGAACTGCTCTAAGCGCTATACACTTTTCGTATGTTCTTTCATCTCCCATTACACCCACACTATTAACTGGTAATAATATTGCCCCAGCTTGCCATATAGAATCATATAAGTCCCATTCTTTCAGACCTTCAATAAAAATAGAATCAACCTCTTGAAGAAGCTTAACTTTTTTTGAGGTTATTTCACCTAAAATTCTTATTGCTAATCCGGGTCCTGGAAAAGGATGTCTGGCCAGAATCTTTGGTTCTATTGATAAACTTTCTCCGACTTTCCTGACCTCGTCTTTAAAAAGCATTTTTAATGGTTCAACAACTTTAAGTTTCATGAAATCCGGTAATCCACCAACATTGTGATGAGATTTAATTGTAACTGACGGACCGTTAACAGATATAGACTCAATTACGTCTGGATAAATTGTTCCCTGAGCCAACCATTTTACATTTTTAATTTTTTTTGATTCCTCATCAAAAACATCGATAAAAGTATTACCAATAATTTTTCTTTTTATCTCAGGATCGGTTTTTCCTTTCAAATTTTTTAAAAATAGGTCAGATGCGTCAACTCCCTCAACATCAAGCCCCATTCCTTTATACTGATTTAGTACAAGGTTAAATTCATTTTTTCTTAAAAGACCATTGTTGACGAAAATACATTTAAGTCTTTTTCCGATTGCCTTTTGTAATAGAATCGCAGCAACTGTAGAATCAACTCCTCCTGAAAGACCAAGAATAACATTGTCACTTTTAATTTGTTTCTTCAATTTATCAATTATCATTTCAACAAAGGAATCTGGGGTCCAATCCTGTTTAATTTGTGATATATTAACTAAAAAATTTTTTAACATTTTTGAGCCATCGGATGAGTGATATACCTCTGGGTGAAACTGAATACCAAAAGTTTTCTCGTTATCAAACTGAAAAGCTGCGTTTGTAATATCAGAGGTACTACCAATTAGCTTAGCATCACGTGGAAGTTTCTTAATTGTATCGCTGTGACTCATCCAAATTTGACTTTCCTCAGGAATATTTTTAAAAAAGAGAGACTTAGAATCAACTAATTTTAAACTCGCTCTTCCGTACTCTCTTGTTTTAGAAGGACTAACTTGACCTTCATAAAAATGTGCTAAATACTGAGCACCATAACAAACACCTAATAAAGGGATCCTAGCCTTAACTTGGGAAAGATCGATTTTTGGAGAATTTTTATTAAGAACAGAATGCGGAGATCCGGATAAAATCACAGCTTTATAAATATTAAAATTTACTGGGGGTTTATTAAAGGGGAAAATTTCACAATATATATTAAGCTCACGGACTCTTCTTGCAATTAATTGAGTGTATTGAGAACCAAAATCAAGAATTAGAACTTTATCTTGCATAAGTAAAAATACGATTATTTATTATCGATGAAAATTTTAAATCGACTTATTATTGAATCATTATTTGAACTCCAAAATTGTTAGGGATTTATTCAATGGATTAAAATTTTCAATAAGCTCAGGAATAAAATTATCACCTATTTGATCGTAATAATCAAAAAAGTTTTCTGTTCGTTCCTGTAATTTTTCATCAGGAAATAAATTATCATAGATAATCATAAAATTCTTAATATCATTTTCAAATATTCTTTTTTGAGCTTTTAAAAGCCGTTTTTCTAATTTATCAATTCCCTTAAACTGTTTTGCTCTTTGAGCTTTAACTGCTCCAGAAAATGAAAAGTCAGTTTTTTTAACTAGTTCCTCTAAATATTTAAATTGTGATTCTAATTTAGACTTTAAAAACTGGAGATCCATATTAATTTTGGATCTATTAACTGTTATATTTTTTTTAATAAAATCTTTTCCTTTAAACAGGTCATTGAAAGAGATATTTAAATTTTGAAGTTTTTTTGAGATTTGTGATGATACCAATAAACAAGAGTCTCTGACTAGAAGTATAGGAAAAGGAGTTTTGTGATATTCAAAAAAAGTCTTTAATTCAAGCCAATAAGAGATTTCGGCGCTACCCCCAATATATGAAACATTAGGCAAAATTATTTCTTGAAAAAGAGGACGCATCAATACATTTGGAGAAAATCTTTGTGGATGTTTAAACAACTCCTTTTCCATTGAAATAGATGTAAACTCCTTTGATGAGTTGCTTAGTTTAAATCCATCTTTAGTTTTTATAATTCGCTTTCTTTCTCCTTTTTTTAAATAAAAAAGATTTATTTCTCTGGGATTTACTTGAGATTTATAATTAATATCATAATCTTTTCCTAATTTATCAATTTGGATACTTACATGCTTATTACAACCTTGATCAAAAAGCTCATTTTTAAAAAACGGAATCATTATCTCTTTTAATGTTTTGGAGTTTGGATCTAAGATTATTAGTCCATAATTTGAAAAAAGACAATTTACCAGTTTAAATGTTGCCTCTGAAAGAGTGCTGCTTGATAAATATGATTCTTCAATTATTTTTTTAATTGATTTTGAAGATTCTGATACCCCTAGCTCTTCATCAATAAACAATCTTAAACAATTTAATTTCTCTAGAGTTATCTCTCCAACAGCACCTTTTTGTGATTGTCGCCAAGAAATATTTTTTTTCTTGTAATAAAAACTACTAATCTCTTCAAAATCGTGATCTTCTGAGGCCAGCCAGAAAACAGGAATATAATTATTTCCTGTCTTTTTACTATTTAATTGAATTGATAACTTTATTACGCTAACTATTTTATAAATAAAATATAATGGTCCAGTCATTAAACTTAATTGATGGCCTGTTGTTATTGTAACTGAATTTTTTTTTGTTAATAAATTCAAATTATTTTTTACTTCTTTAGAAGAATTAATTTTAGAATATTGTTTTTTTAAAACTTCAATTAATTTACTTCTATTGTTTCTTGAATAATTTTTTAATTTAATTTTTGAAAAATGATTGATAGAATCTAAGCTTGGAAAAGANGAAATATATGGNTTTAAATTTTTGTTTTCTTTTAGATAATCTTCAATAAGTTTTGAAAAGATATTTAAAGAACTATATGGAATGTAATGAGCCTTCATTATTGCTAATTTTCATAAAGATATATTAGAATATCATCTAAAAAAAGACTCCACAAAAGATTTAGGGTCAAAAAGCTTTAGGTCTTCGATTTTTTCTCCTATACCAATATATTTTACAGGAATTTTAAATTGATGTGATATCCCTAAAACAACACCACCCTTTGCGGTTCCATCTAACTTAGTTATTGCTAAAGAGTTAACATCAGTAGCTGAAGAAAACTGTTTGGCTTGTTCAAATGCATTTTGGCCNGTNGAACCATCTAAAACTAAAATTACTTCATGAGGAGACTCAGGAATAATTTTATCCATTACTCTTTTAATCTTAGAAAGCTCGTTCATTAAATTTATTTTATTGTGAAGTCTCCCGGCTGTATCAATTATTACTATATCTATATTCTGAGATTTAGCAGCTTTTAATGTATCAAAAGCAACTGAAGCAGGATCACTACCCATTTGTTGTTTNATTAATTTAACACCAACTCTGTCTGCCCAAACTTGAAGTTGATTAATAGCCGCAGCTCTAAATGTATCGGAAGCCCCAAGCATAACTTTTTTACCTTGATTTTTGTATGCATGTGCTAATTTTCCAATTGTAGTNGTTTTTCCAGCACCATTTACACCTACGACCATGATAACATATGGAGAANAAATAGTGGAATTATCAAAATTTAAATTAGAGTTTTCATTTANAAGAATTTTAGAAATCTCCTCTTTTAGTATATTGTTTAATTCACTTTTACCAACATACTTTTCTTTAGATACTCTTACTTCTATATTGTTGATTATTTCGATTGTAGTTTCTACACCCACATCTGATGTAATAAGAACTTCTTCCAATTCATCTAAAACATCAACATCAACTTTGTCTTTTCCGACAAACAAGTTACTTAACTTAGAAAAAAATGATTTTTTTGTTTTTTCTAAGCCATTNTCTAAAGTATTTGTAGTCGCTGGTTCTTGTTCCGGCTCTTGTTCTGACTTTTGTTCTGGCTTTTGTTCTGGCTCTTGTTCTTCTTTAAGCTCAGGTTTTGACACTAATTTTAGTTCTTGATCAGGCTCTGGTTCTATTTTTAGCTCAGGTTTTGACTCTAATTCAATTTCTTGATCAGGCTTTGATTCTGGTTCTAATTTTTTTTGAAGAAACTTTTGTTTTAAATTATTCTCTTTTGAAGTCTTTGACTTNGATATGATTTTAGATTCCACACCTTTATCATCAGATTTTTGCTTATCTATGTTATTTTCCTTTTTTTTTTTTGGAGGCTTTTCTCCTAAAATAAAAGATTTAATTGATTTGAAAATACCCATTATACCCTCCTATTTGATTNTTATCATAAAAATAACCTTTTAATCATTATAGACAATATTTAAGCTTAAATAAGAGGTTTTCTTCATCAGANTTATCCATCTCACTAGCAGAATTCTTTAAATTATTTAGTAGGGATTCTCTTTAGATAATATCTACTCTTCTACAGATTTTTCTTCAACTGGCTTCTCACGTTCGATTGTGCTATCTTCCTTAATTTGACTCTCTTCTGCGATTGGACTATCTTGGACTATTTGGGGTTTCTGATCAACTATTTTATCTTCTGCAGATTGAATTTTCTCAGTATTAGTATTGGATGGTTCGCTAATAGTTATTTTTGAAATAATAGATTTACCTGAAAGCCAGTCCTTGGCAAATTTAGGGTCAATGATTTTTTCAACAAAGCTATATGAGTCTGAACCTTCTTTTTTAACCATTTTTATAGCCTTGGTTAGTCTTTTGGATCCAGTTTGAAGAGATGCTACTGATTTCTTTGCCATAACTATTTAATTTCTTTATGAAGAGTCATTTTTTTTAGAATAGGATTGAATTTTTTAATTTCTAATCTATCAGGAGAATTCTTTTTATTTTTGGTAGTAATATATCTTGAAGTACCATTTTTTCCGGAACTTTTATGCTCTGTACACTCTAAAATTACTTGAACTCTGTTTCCTTTTTTTGCCATTTTTTATTTATTTAAGTTGACCGTTTTCACGTGCTTCTTTTAAAACGGCATAAATACCTTTTTTGTTTATGGTTTTTAAGACAGAGGCTTTAACTTTGAGTGTAATCCACTTATCTTCTTCAGGTATATAAAAACGTTTTTTTACTAAATTAATATCAAACCTTCGGCGGGTTTTATTCATAGCTTTAGATCTATTATTTCCGAACATTACTCTCTTACCACTTATATTACAAACTTTTGACATTATTTTAGGGTATTCTTTTAAATAGCATGCAAATTTACATTTTTTTGCTTAGTTACAAAACTTATTCAAAATTATAATCCTTATTAGCTTTTAAAACTTTCAGTAGTATTTCAAAAACCTTATTTGTTGTTTTTTTAATAATTCTTTCCCTATGATTTCCCATTTTGAAAAACTTTACAAAAATTCCCTCTGGAGTAGCAATAGCAATATAAACATCACCAACTTTAGATATTAAATCTCCTGTTGTTGGACCTGCATTTCCTGTTGTAGCAACAGAATAGTCGGTTTTATAAATTTTTTTAATATTTAATGCCATAAGTTCTGCAATTTTTGAACTAACTACTCCATTAGTTTCAATTAGCTCATTAGGTATATTTAACACTGATGACTTTATTTCATTTGAATATGCAACAACTCCACCCTTATAAAATTCTGATACTCCTGGAATTGATGTTATTCTGGATGAAATTAAACCTCCAGTACAACTCTCGGCAATAGATATTGATTTATAATTATTCCGAAGTATTTTGGTAACTTGAGACTCAATTGGACCATCATCCTCTTCGCCAACATATATATCTTTAATCAATTTTTTTAGTGCTACTAAATATCTATCAACCTCGTTTTTAACTAAAGTCTTATTTTTTCCAGAGGAAGAAAGTCTAAGTCTAACTCTTCCTAAACTTGGTAAGTATGCAAACTTTAAATTTTTTGGAAGTTTATTTTCCCAATCCTTTATTCTATTAGCAATGGCACTCTCTCCTAAACCATAAGTTAAAAGTGTTTTATTATATATAAAAGGTCTTTTAAATTTTAATTTTAGTTCTGGTAAAATTGAATTATTCATTAAAGACTTCATCTCATATGGAACTCCTGGAAGAGAAATAACTTGAATATCTTTTTGGGAAAACCACATTGCCGAAGCTGTTCCATATTCATTTTTATAAATTTTTGCTTTTGAGGGTAATAAAGCTTGTTCTCGGTTCATATCAATAATTGGTGTTGAAATAAACTTTTTAAATAAATCTTCAATATGATTTTTAATCTCATTATTCCANANAAGCTTATCNTTNAAATAATTNGTTAAAGCATGTTTAGTNACATCATCATTAGTNGGTCCCAANCCNCCTGTNATAATTATNATATCTGATTTTTTCCTTGATCTTTCAATACAATTTATAATNTCTTCTTTTTTATCTGATATTGAAATTATTTCAGAAACNGTAANACCGATTGAATTCAANGATTTTGATAAAAAGGCTCCNTTAGTATTAATTATTTGTCCTATGAGAATCTCATCNCCAATATTGATTATTTGAGCAATCATGGACTATTTNATTTTGACATTAAAACATTTTTTNTTTTGAATGAATCCCTCTAAAANATCATTCTCNANTAATTTACTTACNCCTGAAGGTGTTCCTGTAAATATTAAATCTCCTATTTTAAGAGTAAAGAACTTTGANACATACGATATAATTTCATCAATTTTCCATATCATTTTTGACGAGTTTGAATTTTGGCAAATTTTATCATTTTTAGTTAAATGAAAATCAATATTATTAATATCTGAAAAGTCATCTTTGTTTAGCCATTCTCCTATTAGAGCCGAGTTATCAAAACCTTTTGACTTTTCCCATGGAAATCCCTTTCCTCTTAATTCATTCTGAATATCTCTTGCTGTAAAATCAAGACCAACNGTTAAATCCCTATAATATTTATGAGCAAATTTTTTGTCAATGTGTTTTCCAATTCGATTTATCTTTACAACTAATTCAACCTCATGATGAATATTATTTGAAAATGCAGGTATGAAGAAAGGTTGGTTTTTTGGAATAATAGAAGAATCAGGTTTCATAAAAATAATAGGCTCTTTAGATCTATTATTATTTAATTCTTTTATGTGATCATAGTAATTTCTACCAATGCATATTATTTTCAAGATTACCTATTTTTAAGTTTACTATTTCGTATTCTNATTTCAGTTAAAATTTTTTTTGTGTATAAGGGAAACTCTGCATTTAATAACCACCCAAAATATCCAGGTTCTTTCTCAAGTATTTCTTGGACAGTTTTTCCTTTGTGCTTACCAAATGAAAAACATTCTTTTCCTTCCTTATTTAAAATAATATAACCAGCAAAATCGACACTTTTTTTTCTTGTAGTAAAATCATTAAGAAAAGATATATTTGGCTCTAAATTATCATACCTATCAAGCTGAGCCATCAAAACATCATAAGTAGCCTGAGTGTCAACAGCTGCTGAATGTGCCTTTTCAATTTTTTTATCACAATAAAATTCTAGGGCTGCAGACAGGTTTCTTTGCTCCATTTTGTGAAAAATTGTTTGAACATCTATAGTTTTTAAATTTTTTGTATCAAAATTAATTTCAGACCTAAGGAGCTCCTCGATTAGTAGGGGTATATCAAATCTGTCAGAATTATATCCAGCTAAATCGCAACCTTTTATAAAACTATAAATTGATTTAGATAACTGTTTGAAAGAAGGAGCTTCTGAAACCATTTGATCTGTAATACCATGAATTGCGGAAACTTCTTTTGGAATTGGTATTTGAGGATTAATCAACCAAACCTTTTTTTCAATTTTTTCACTTGGATATAATTTAATTACAGCCATCTCAACTATTCTATCATTTGTTATACTCATCCCAGTTGTTTCAAGATCAAAAAAACAAAGAGGTCTTTTAATTTTTAATTTCATTTTAAAAAGAATAGTTTAAATCCCAATTTTCAAGATAATCCGAAATACATTTAATAAATTTTCCTCCAACTGCGCCATTAATGATTCTANGATCAAAACTATGTGAAAGAATCAATTTTTTTCTTATTCCTATATAATCTCCTTTGGCTGTTTCAATTACNGANGGAACTTTTCTGATAACACCAATAGCTAGAACTCCTACTTGTGGTTGATTTATAATTGGTGTTCCCATTAAAGTTCCAAAATTACCAACGTTACTTATAGTGTATGTTCCATCTTTGACTTCATGGGGTAGTAATTTATTTTTTCTGGCCCTTTGAGACAAATCATTTACTGCCTTGGTTAAACCAATTAAATTTAAATGATCTGCATTTTTTATAACTGGTACAATCAAATTTCCATCTTCCAGTGCTGTAGCCATACCAATATTAATATTTCTTTTTTGNTATATTAAATCATCCATAACAGAGCTATTTAAGATCGGGAAGTCTTTAAGAGCCTTAATCACAGCTAAAATAAATAACGGGGTAAAAGTTAATTTTTCACNATTCTGATTGAAAAAAGATTCCTTTATGTTTTCTCTCCAATCCCATAAATTTGTTACATCAATCTCAATAAATGCTTGAACATGGACAGAAGTATTTTTGCTTTCAATCATATGTTCAGAGATAACTTTAGATACTCTAGACATTTTTATAATTTCACTTTGAGAATCAACAATTTTGTTTTTCGATTGGGTTAAATTTTGACTAGAAAAACTATTATCTCTTGTTTTTAAAAACATCAATATGTCTTTTTTTGTAATTCTACCATTTTTACCAGTCCCTAAAATACTGAGAAGCTCATTATCAGATAGATTTTCTTTCTTTATTATGCTTTTTACAAGTGGAGATAGAAAGCCTTTTTGGGGTGAAAAATTCAAGCTTGATATTTCTTTTGCTTTGTTAATTAATTTTTGAGCTTCGCTTTCACCGTCAAATATGTTTATGTTCTTTGAATTCTTTTTATCTTTATAATCAACATAAGGAACATTTGAATCTCGAGAGGTTATTTCTTTGTCGGCTTTTTTATTAGGAATTTGGTCACTTTCAATTACGGCAATAACCTCACCAACCTTAATTATATCATCTTTTTCAAAGCGCTTTTCTATTAATTTTCCAGCAAATTCTGAAGGCACATCAGAATCAACCTTATCTGTAGCAATTTCGACAATTGATTCATCTGCATCAATATTCTCTCCAACATCTTTGAGCCACGATATTAAAGTTGCTTCAGCAACACTTTCTCCCATTTTTGGGAGTTTCAAAAAATATTTTCCCATTATTATTAATTAGAACAAAAATACCAAAATTATAACTAAAGGATAGTTATTCTGAAATTGAACTTTCATATGGAATTCGTCTTGAAATACTTCTTCCAAGAGTAACCTCATCTGCATACTCTAATTCATCTCCAACAGAAATACCTCTCGCAATTGCACTGATTTTTATATCATAAAGTGATATTGCTTTATAAATATAAAAATTAGTCGTATCAGCCTCCAATGTGCTACTTAAGGCGAAAATTAATTCTTCAACTTGATTTGACTTTACCTTATCAATTAATGAATCAATATTTAAATCATTAGGACCAATACCTTCTATTGGGGAAATTATTCCTCCCAATACATGATACAAGCCATTATATTGATTAGTACTTTCAATAGCCATAACATCTCTAATATCCTCTACAACACAAAGCAACTTATTATTTCTTCTCTCATTAGAACATATCTCGCAAATAACTCTATCAGATAAATTGTGACACTTTTGACAATAATCAATTTCGGTTCTAAATTTCTCAAGTGATTTGGATAATAATAAAGTATTTTCTTTTGGTTGTTTTAACAAATACAAAGCTAATCTTAAGGCAGTTCTTTTACCAATTCCTGGAAGTCTAGATATTTCATCAACAACATTAGACAATAATTTTGAAGAAAATTCCATTAAGTAAAAATACAAAAATATCATATGGAAAAAGGTTTTTATATCTTTGAGTTTTTAAATTTATGCAGTCACCAGAAACCATATTGAGTATTGTTATTGGATACTTTTTAGTCTTATTGATTATTTCAAAATATACTGGCGAAAAAGCATCAAATACAACTTTTTTTAATGCTGATAAAGATGCAAAATGGTATCTTGTTGCTTATGGTATGGTCGGTGCAAGTTTATCAGGTATAACATTCATCTCAGTACCAGGGTGGGTAGAATCTTCACAATTAACATATTTTCAAGTCGTAATTGGTTACTTCATCGGATATTTTATCGTAGCATATGTTCTGTTACCAGTTTATTATAAAAATAACGTTACATCAATTTATGAATATTTAAATATTAGATTCGGACCGAACACCCAAAAAACAGGAGCATTTTTCTTTTTTGTTTCGAGAGTTTTAGGTGCGTCGTTCAGGATATTTTTAGTTGCATTAGTATTGCATCAATACGTATTTAAATTATGGGATATTCCTTTTGAAATAACAGTGATTTTTTCAATAATACTGATATGGGTATACACATATAAAGGGGGAATCAAAACAATTATTTGGACTGATACCTTACAAACAACTTTAATGATTTTATCAGTTGTCTTTTCTATTTATTTCATTTTAG
This sequence comes from Flavobacteriaceae bacterium, assembly GCA_002711185.1. Classification (GTDB taxonomy): domain Bacteria; phylum Bacteroidota; class Bacteroidia; order Flavobacteriales; family Flavobacteriaceae; genus Marivariicella. The sequence goes on along the minus strand of PAHL01000028.1, from coordinate 32,497 downwards.
ATGAATTAAATCTTAGTCTAATATCATTTTTTGATAGTGATTCATTCAAAGATATGAACAAGGTGTGGGTCTTAGAAAGTTTTACAGAACGTAATCATTTCATAAAATCAATTATAGGTGGTGCTTTTATTACAATTTGTATGACAGGTCTTGATCAGGATATGATGCAAAAAAACTTAGCCTGCAAGGACCTTAGATCGGCTCAAAAAAATATGATTTTTTTTAGCTTTGTTTTAGTTTTTGTTACTCTTTTATTTTTAGTTCTTGGAACCCTGTTATACTCATACGCGCAAAAAATTGGTATTGATGTTCCTTTTTTTGAAGGTAAAAAAAGTACAGATTTAATTTTTCCAGAAATTGCATTAAATCATGACTTAGGGTCAATAGTCGGTATAACTTTTATGCTAGGGTTAGTAGCTGCTGCTTACAGCAGTGCAGATAGCGCACTAACATCATTGACAACATCATTTTGTATTGACTTCTTAGATTTAAACAATTATAAAGTCGAAAAACAAAAAAAAATTAGGGTAAGAACTCACATTGGTATGAGTATTCTATTAATTGTAGTTGTGATAATTTATAAGCATATTTTAGACAGAAACGTTATTGATAGTTTACTAACTGTTGCTTCATACACTTACGGACCTCTTCTTGGGTTATTTGCTTTAGGAATATTTACGAAATATAAGATTGATGATAAAAAAGTTTTTTTAATTAGTCTTATTTCAGTTTTAATTATAAGTCTTCCTAATTTATTCTTTTATTTTGGAATTATTTCATCTGTAAATCTTATGGGCTATGAATTTGGTTACGAACTATTACCTCTGAACGGTTTAATCACATTCCTTGGTCTAATATTGATTGGTAGAAAGTAAAACTATAGTGCAGGAATTTTCACACATAATCCCTTTTGAAGAAAAATAATTGAATAAACTTGAGTTTTCTGTTCCAGGGTTAAAAATTACCCTTTTTGGAGATAAATTTATAATTGAATCAACATAATTTAATTGATTAATAGGATTAAGATAAATTGATATGGTATCAATTTTTTTATCAGTGGGAAATTTATTTTTAATATTTATTCCATTTGCTTCACCCTTTTTTTTTCCTACCGGAAAAACTTTTATTTTATTTTCAATTAATTTTTTTATTGCTTTAAATGAGTATCTTTCGGGGTTAACAGAAGCTCCTAATACCAAAGTAGTTTTATTTTGCTTTACCATTTTATAATGTTACTACCCCAAGCAAAACCGGCTCCAAATGCAGCAAGAATAATTAAGTCTCCATCCTTAATTTTACCTTCTTCCCAAGCCTCAGTTAATGCAATTGGAATAGATGCCGCAGTTGTATTACCGTATCTCATTATATTATTATAAATTTGATCATCTCTTAAATTAAATTTCTTCTGAACAAATTGAGATATTCTGAGATTAGCTTGGTGCGGAATTAAAAGATTAATATCCTCAGCTTTTAAATGGTTATAATTTAAACCAGAATTTATTACTTCCTCGAAACGAGTTACTGCACTTTTGAATACATGTTTACCATTCATATAAGGAAAATAGGATAGATCTTCTGGATCATTATCAGATACAATTTCAGTAACCCATTTATTCATGTTTGGACTCTCCATTATTAATTCCTCTGCGTGTTCACCCTCGGAATGAAGGTGTGAAGACATGATATTTGAATCCTTAGAGGGACTCCTTGATAAAACAGCAGCGCCAGCACCATCACCAAAAATAACACCTATATCTCGACCTCTTGTTGTTTTATCAATTGCTCCAGACTGAGTTTCTGATCCAATCACGAGAATATTTTTATACATTCCAGTTTTTATGAACTGATCTGCTGTTGCAATTGCATAAACAAAACCAGAACATTGGTTTCTAATATCCATTGCTGGACATGTAGGAATATTTAAAAGTTTTTGAACCAATACACCAGAGCCTGGCATATAATAGTCAGGGCTTAGTGTAGCAAATAAAATAAGATCGATCTCATTTTTTGAAATATTGGCTCTTTTAATTGCAATTTTAGCTGCTTCTGCTCCCATTGAAGCCGTTGAATTACCATCTCCTTTTTTAATATGTCTTCTTTCCTCAATTCCCGTTCTTTCAATAATCCATTGATTAGATGTATCAATTGAATTGGACAAATCATGATTTGTGACAATGTTTTCAGGAAGATACTTACCTAATCCAATTATTTTTGAATTAAACATGATATTTGTTTGGTTATGCAATTTATTTAAAATTATTTAAGATTTAGGTTTGATTTTATTAAAGTTTTTTTTTTGAGATTATTAATGTCAAATTGTCATCTTTTTATATTTGGTATTTTTTTTGTGTTAATTTTTTAAAAAATCATTTATTATGTCAAAAGGTAAAATTAATGTTGCTGTAGAAAATATATTTCCATTAATAAAAAAGTTTCTTTACAGTGACCATGAAATTTTTTTAAGAGAACTTATCTCCAATGCCACTGATGCTACTACAAAACTATCACACCTAAGTAGTATTGGTGAAATAAAAGGGGACATCGGCTCTCCAATTATTGAAATTAAAATTGATTCAAAAAATAAAACACTTCACATAATTGATCAGGGTGTCGGTATGTCAATGGAGGAAGTAAACAAATACATTAACGAGGTGGCATTCTCTGGAGCAGAGGAGTTTTTAGAAAAATATAAAGATTCGGCTCAAGATACTGGAATAATAGGACACTTTGGACTTGGTTTTTATTCTGCTTTTATGGTGGCTGAAAAAGTAGAAATTATAACGAAAAGTCATTCAAAAAAACCTGCAGCTCACTGGTCATGTGATGGATCACCAGAATATAGTTTGATTAAATCAAATAAAAAAGATCGTGGAACTGAAATAATTCTACATATCTCAAAAGATTCAAAAGAGTTTTTACAAGAATCTAGGATAAGAGAGCTTCTTTTAAAATATAATAAGTTCATGCCAATACCAATTAAGCTTGGTACTAAAGAAATAGATATTCCCTTACCAGAGGGAGCTCCAAAAGATCAAAAACCTGAAAAGAAAATTGTTGATGACATAATTAATAATTCAAACCCAGCATGGACAAAAACACCTAAGGATTTAACCGACGAAGATTATAATAATTTTTACAGGGAACTCTATCCCTCTCAATTTGAACCTCCTTTGTTTAACATACATCTAAATGTTGATTATCCATTTCATTTGACTGGAATATTATATTTTCCCAAGATTAATAATGATATTAACATCCAAAAGGACAAGATTCAATTATATCAAAATCAAGTTTTTGTGACTGACAACGTAGAAGGGATTGTTCCTGAATTTTTAACTTTATTAAGAGGAGTTATTGATTCACCAGATATTCCACTAAATGTCTCAAGAAGTTATCTTCAGGCAGACGGAGCAGTTAAAAAAATTAGCAATTATATTACAAGAAAAGTTGCTGATAAATTAAATAGCCTCTTTAAAAAAGACAGAAAGGGTTTTGAAGACAAATGGAATGATATTAAAGTTGTTATAGAATATGGAATGTTAAGCGAAGATAAATTTTTTGAAAAAGCTGATAAGTTTACTTTATATCCCACCTCTAAAGGTGAATTTTATACCTACGCTGAATTAGAAGAAAAAATAAAACCAATTCAGACTGACAAAGACGATAAGTTGATTGTTTTATATACAAACGATGTAGAAGAACAACACAGTTACATCAAAAATGCTGAGGAGAAAGGATATACAGTCTTACTATTAGATTCTCCAATAATATCTCATTTAATTCAAAAGATTGAAACTACGAAAGAAAAGATAAGTTTCTGCAGAGTAGACGGTGATTCAATTGAGAATTTAATTAAAAAAGACGAGGCTATTGTTTCAAAACTAACTGATAAACAAAAGGATAAGCTCAAGCCGATGATTGAAGAATTGGTAAAAGAAAGCGGCTATATAGTTCAGTTAGAAGCTATGGAAAGCAAATCATTACCCTTTGTATTAGCTCAACCTGAGTTCATGAGGAGAATGAAGGAGATGCAACAAACTGGTGGAGGAGGAATGATGGGAGGTAATATGCCTGGAATGTATACTTTGCTTGTAAATACTAATCATGAACTAATTACTCAAATTCTTGAAACAAAAACAGGTAAAAAAAGAGAAAGGCTAATTAATCAGGGTTTGGATTTGGCAAAATTATCACAAGGNCTCCTTAAAGGTGAANCATTAACGAAATTCCTTCAAAGAAGTCTAGAGCTGATTAAATAAATCAAAATTGAANACTTAGGTCTCAAAAAATAAAATTAATTTTNANNTTAATNTCCNCAAAAAAATGATTAGTGAAATTATTTATTTTAAAAANAAANNTGTNNCCTCAAANTNACTAAACATCCTACTNCTAATNATTTTATTTTGTCTACCAAATAAANTTNTTTCCCAAAAAAAAGAAATTTATGTTAGAACNATTGAAGAAATAATTGTTATAGATGGTGAATCTAATGAAAAATCTTGGACAATAGCAAACGAAATAGGTGACTTTNTTCAGTGGTTTCCTACTGACAGCCTGAAGGCAACAAACAAAACAAATGTTAAAATAATTAGAGATAAAGAAAATATATATCTTCTAATTAAGTCTGCTATTAATANAAAAGNATATGTNATTGAATCTTTGAGACGAGATTGGGGAGGNAGAGCTTTAGATGGTGTATCATTTATCTTTGATACNTTTAATGATAATACTAATGCATATTTTTTTGGTGTCTCTCCAGCAGGNACTCAGAGAGAATCNCTAGTGTTTAATGGAGGAAATGATTATNGAAGAGACACAGATAGTTCGTGGGACNTNAAATGGNATTCTGAAGCAAAAATATATGAGAATTANATCCTCACTGAAGTAAAAATTCCATTAAAATTTCTAAATTTTCCNGANGNTACTAAATCATGGGGGTTTAACATCTACAGATTTGACTCAAATACCAATGAGAGAACCGTTTGGAGTCCAGTATCNAGAAATCAGATGATTATTAATTTGGCTTTTCTCGGAAAAATGGTTTTTGAAGATCCATTAGGTAAATCCAAAGCACCTCTTGCTTTTATTCCCTATATTAATGGCCTTACATCAAAAGATTTTGAAAACAAATCTAAAATTAATAGTCTCAATTTTGGAGGAGATGTTAAAGTTCCTGTTGGAAACAGTTTAAATCTTGATCTAACACTAAACCCAGATTTTTCTCAAGTAGAAGTTGACGATCAGGTAGTAAATCTCACTCGTTTTGAAATAAGATTGCCTGAAAAACGGCAGTTTTTTATTCAAAACAGTGATTTATTTACAAATTATGGGGATTCAAGAGATGGTAGACCCTTTTTTTCAAGAAGAATTGGAGTAGCAAAAGATTTGGAAGGAAACAATATTCAGAATAAAATTATTGCTGGTGCAAGATTAAGTGGAAAAATTGATGAGAATTGGAGAATTGGATTTTTACATATGGTAACAGATGAGGATATAAAAAATCTTATTCCTTCAAATAGTAATACAGTTTTCTCATTACAAAAAAAAATATTTTCACGATCAAATCTAAGCTTACTTTTTATTAACAGAGAAAATACCAAAGAATATGACTTTATTGATTCTAACGAAAGGTTTAACAGATTAATTGGTTTTGACTACAACTTAGCATCGGAGGACAATAAATATGTTGGAAAGTTTTATTTTCATAAATCATTCAAACCAAATTCAACAAAAGATGATGATGATGAAAGTTTTGGTGCAAGAATTGAGAGAAACACAAGAAATAGCACCATTGAATTTGGTGGATCTTTTATTGGTGAAGACTTTAAATCTGATCTCGGTTTTGTCAGAAGAACTGATTTATTCAAGATAACACCCCAATATACATTGAAATTTTATCCCAACAGAGATAAACTAATTCAAGTTGATTTTGATATTGGAATGTGGTCTTATTATAGACCAAATGATAATTTCAAGAATTCAGACAGAACTATTTCCCCTTCTATAAATTTTAGATTTAAAAATCAATCAGGTTTTAATGTTCGTTATTACAATAGAAATACTTATTTATATAATGACTTTGATCCAACGGGTCTTAATCCAGAAAACCCTATTCCTTCTGGTATCACATACAAATACTCAAGTATCAAATTTGATTATAGTTCAAATGAAGGGAAAAAATTCTTTTATAGTGTAGAACCAGAGTTTGGAGAATTTTATACTGGTGTAAAATATTCAATTGAGAACACATTTAACCTAAGATTTCAACCTTTTTTGACTACTGCGCTATCAATAAACTATGATCATATTGATTTAGGAAATACATTTTCAGCCGAAAATATATGGTTAATTAGACCAAAGGTTGATTTTACATTTACCAAAAATTTATTTTGGTCTTCTTATATCCAATTTAGTTCACAGTCAGAAAATTTAGGAGTTAATTCAAGACTTCAATGGAGGTTTGCTCCATTATCAGACTTATATATTGTGTATAATGATAATTACTTTATTGAAAATACATTAATACCAAGATTAAGAAGTTTAAATTTAAAGTTAACTTACTGGCTAAACATATAATTATGAAAAAATATTTTTATAATCATGTAAGAATATTTACATTACTATTCTTTTGTAGTATATCATCTTGTGATTCTGGATCAAATGATAAACTAATGCAAATTGAAGGAACCGTTAAAGGTCTCAGAAAAGGAACTCTTTATCTTAAAAAGGTAATTGACTCCTCATTTTCTATTATTGATTCATTTGTTGTTAAAGGAAATGAAACATTCAAATTAAGTTCAAAAATTAAAAATCCAGAGATTTTCAAACTTCAATTGAAAAAAGATGATGGTGATACACTTAATGATGAAATTATTTTTTTTGGTTCAAAAAGTAAAATAAAAATAAAAACTAGGCTAAACACATTTGAGAGTAGTGCAGTTATAGAGGGATCAAAAAATAATGAACTACTTGAAGAATTCAAATCTATGTCAAGAAAATTTAATATTCAAAATCTTGAATTGTTAAAAGGCTACTTAGAAGCACAAAAAAAACAAAATAAATTTCTTATAGACTCTTTCCAAAAAAGATTAGATAACCTAACAAAACGCAGATATTTATATACTTTAAACTTTGCTAAATCGAATGCTGATAATGTTATTTCACCATATTTAATCATATCAGAAATGAGTAATGCAAGTGCAAGCTACATGGACACTATTGCAATGAAAATGACTGATGATGTAAAAAAATCTAGATATGGAAAATTATTTTTTGAAATTTTAGAGAGAAATAGAAAAGTGAGTAAATGAAAAATCAATTATTTTAGTTTATTCAATTTTAAAATGATTTTATTTAATTCCAAATTAAATTTTTCTTTAAGATTTTTGTAATGAAATTTTGCATTTTTTTTATCACTTATTTTAACTTTACTAATCAACCGATCAAATAAATTGATTGATTCATCAATTAAAGCCTCACTTTTTTTTATATCGGATTTAGGATTATTTAATTCCCATAAATAGACATCTTCAATAAATGAACCAATTGAATTATTTATATCTTTTTTGAGTTTTTTAATACTTGCCATAATTTTTATTTTTCTCCAGAATACTTAACGAAATTCCTTGGTGTTTCATATAAGATAATTTCTAATGATTGATCATCTGATATGTGTGAAATTAATTTATTATATATAACAACTGCAATATTTTCAGCTGTTGGATTTAATTTAAAAAACTCTGGTACTTCAACGTTCAAATTTTTATGATCAAAACTATCTTCTACTTCAGTTTTAATCAAATTCTTTAATAATTTAATATCAATAACAAAACCAGTTATAGGATCAATTTTTCCAGTCACATTGACAATCAATTCATAGTTATGTCCATGAAAAAATTGATTTGAACATTTTCCAAAAATAGACTGATTCTTTTCGTCGCTCCAATCAGAACGATACAAACGATGTGCAGCATTAAAATGCGCTTTTCTACTTACTGTAACCCTCATATTTATTTATATAATCACTAAATTGTTCTAAGATAATTTTAAACCAGACAGTATAAAGGTTTGGATTTATTAAAATATCATTTTTTATATATTCAATATTTGACCATCTCCAATCACTTACTTCATCAATATTTATTTTTGGAGTCTCATTTGAATGTCCAATGAGAACATGATCAAATTCATGTTCGATCAAACCGTTATTAAATGATGTTTTATATTTAAAAGTGAACATCTGCTCAAGGTTAGCGGTTATACCCATTTCTTCCTTGAGACGTCTGTTAGCCGCTTGAATTGATGTCTCATCTATTCTTTGATGGCTACAACAAGTATTAGTCCATAGTCCTGGTGAGTGATATTTACTATTTGATCTTTTTTGAAGTAAAAGCTCTTTGTCTGAATTAAAAAGGAAAATAGAAAAAGCTCTGTGAAGAATCCCTTTTTGGTGAGCTTCCATTTTTGGCATAGTTCCCAAAATCTCATCTTCAGAATTTACCAAAATTACTTCTTCTTCTTTCATTTTTTAATCAAAAATACCTATAATTTTAACAAAAACCTACTAGCCAAAATTCTTAAAATTTAATTGAATACTTTTGTCAAAAATAAAATTGAATGGAGTTTTTTAGTCAAATAAATCAAAGAAGAACATTTGGAATAATCTCTCATCCTGATGCTGGAAAAACAACACTAACAGAAAAACTTTTACTTTTTGGTGGAGCAATACAGGAAGCTGGTGCTGTAAAATCAAATAAAGTAAAAAAAGGTACAACAAGTGATTTTATGGAAATTGAAAGGCAAAGAGGAATATCTGTCTCAACTTCTGTTTTAGCATTTAAATACCAAAATAAAAAGATAAACATTCTTGATACACCCGGCCATAAAGATTTTGCTGAAGATACATATCGAACATTAAGTGCTGTGGATTCTGTAATTGTTGTTATAGATGTTGCTAAAGGAGTTGAGGAGCAGACTAAAAAGTTAGTTGAAGTTTGTAGAATGAGGTCAATTCCCATAATTGTTTTTATAAATAAACTTGATAGAGAAGGTAAAGACGCTTTTGATTTGATTGATGAAATAGAAATAAAATTAAAACTAAATGCAATTCCACTAACCTTTCCAATTGGAATGGGCTATGATTTTAAAGGAATATTTAATATATGGGATAATGAAATAGAATTAATTAGTGACATAAAAAATAATAAAATAATTTGTAATTCTCTAGAGGATATAAAGTTAAAGGAATTTTTAAACGATGATTTATTAAAAAAATTAAAAAGTGACATTGAATTAATTAGAGAAGTCTATCCTGAATTTAAAATTCAAGACTATTTAACNGGGAAACTTCAACCAGTTTTTTTTGGGTCTGCATTAAAAAACTGTGGTGTGCAAGAGCTATTGGACTGTTTTGTTGAGATAGCTCCTAAACCAAGATCAAAGGAATGTGATACCAGGATTGTCAAACCTGAAGAAAAAGATTTTTCTGGTTTTGTTTTTAAAATACATGCAAATATGGATCCTAAACATAGAGATAGACTTGCTTTTATTAAAATTGTTTCAGGAGTCTTCAAAAAAAATACTCCTTATTTACATGTTAGAAAAAATAAAAAATATAAATTTTCAAGTCCAAATGCATTTTTTGCTGAAAAAAAAGAAATAATCAATATTTCATATCCAGGGGATATAGTTGGTTTACACGATACTGGGAATTTCAAAATTGGTGACACACTAACTGAAGGAGAAAAAATAAAGTTTAAGGGAATTCCTAGNTTTTCTCCAGAGCATTTTAGATACGTTAACAATAACGATCCNATGAAAACAAAACAACTTGAGAAAGGAATTGAGCAATTAATGGATGAAGGAGTTGCACAATTATTTTATCTGAAATTAAATAATAGAAAAATTATTGGAACTGTTGGTCTTCTTCAATTTGAGGTAATTCAATACAGATTACTTCATGAGTATGGTGCAAAATGTAATTTTGAAAATATAAATGTNTTTAAAGCTTGTTGGATATGCACTAAAAACTCAAACAACAAAGAAAAAGANGAATTCAAAAAAATTAAACAAAAGTTCTTNGCAAAAGATAAAGATGGACAATTAGTGTTCCTGGCAGATTCATCTTTTTCACTTGAAATGACGAAACAAAAATACCCTTCTATAAAATTTTATAATACATCTGAGTTTAGATAAATATTAGGCTTCACCCTGCGTTCCGAAATTTAAGGGTATTGGAGAGGTTTTGTTAATTTTAATTTCTCCTGTGGATTTTTCAAATCTTTTAATGTTATCATCTAGAGCTTTATGAAATCTTTTTGCATGTTCTGGGGTCAAAATGATTCTGGATTTAACCCTAGCTTTAGGAGATCCAGGCATTANATTTACAAAATCGATAACGAACTCAGAAATAGAATGATTAATTATAGCTAAGTTAGAATAAGTACCTTCCGCAATTTTCTCATCTAGTTCGATATTTACTTTTTTTTCAGAATTTTTTTTATCCATAATTAGTTTTCAAATAATTCTTCTTCTTTAGAAATCAATAAACTTTTATATTCACTCTTTGATCCGACAATCAAATCCTTGTACTTCCTTAAACCTGTACCTGCAGGAATCTTATGTCCAACAATTACATTTTCTTTTAACCCGGCAAGGTGATCTTCTTTCGCGTTTACGGATGCTTCGTTTAGAACTTTTGTAGTTTCTTGAAAAGAAGCAGCAGATATAAAAGATTTTGTTTGGAGNGAAGCTCTNGTAATGCCTTGTAATTCTGGTTTAGCAGTTGCCGTCATTGCTTCTCTGGCAATAACAGGAGATTTATCTTGTCTGACTAATAATGAGTTTTCATCTCTTAGTTGACGAGAAGTTATCATTTGTCCAAGCTTAAAGGTTTGTGAATCTCCAATTTCCTCAATTACTTTTTTTCCAAATAAGTTATCGTTCTCCTCAATAAAATCTGCCTTGAAGACTAATTGATTCTCTAAAAACATACTATCACCAGGTTCATTTATTTTTACTTTTCTCATCATTTGTCTGACTACAACTTCAAAATGTTTGTCNTTAATTTTAACACCTTGGAGACGATATACCTCCTGAACTTCATTAACTAAATATTGTTGAACAGCTGAAGGACCTTTTATATTAAGAATATCAACAGGAGTTATCGAACCATCAGATAACGGCATCCCTGCTTTNACAAAATCATTTTCTTGAACCAATATTTGATTTGATAATTTTACCAAATATTTTTTAATATCTCCATATTTAGACTCAACTATAATTTCTCTATTTCCTCTTTTAATCTTTCCAAAAGAAACTACACCATCAATTTCAGATACAACAGCTGGATTTGATGGGTTTCTTGCTTCAAATAATTCAGTTACTCTTGGAAGTCCTCCTGTAATATCTCCAGACTTAGCAGATTTCCTAGGTATTTTTACTAATACTTGGCCTTCTTTAACTTTAACTCCATTGTCAACAATTAAATGAGCTCCAACAGGTAAGTTGTATGATCTTAACAAATTNCCTTTGGTATCGTTAATTAAAAGTGTTGGAATCAGTTTTTTATTTCTTGTTTCAGATATAACTTTTTCTTGAAAGCCAGTTTGCTCGTCAATTTCAACCTGATAAGTCTCACCTTGTTCTATNTTTTCAAATTGAACTTTTCCAGAAAACTCTGAAACTATAACTCCGTTGAAAGGATCCCAGGAACAGACTAAATCATCCTTATAAACCTTATCCCCATTTTTAATAAAAATGAACGATCCATAAGGTATATTATTTGTGCTAAAAATATTCTTTGTTTTTTTATCAATTACCTTTATTTCAGCTGTTCTAGATATAACAATTTGNACATCTTTACCTTCAGAATCTTTTCCTTTTACTGTTTTAAGATCATCTATTTCGGCAATTCCATTATATTTAACCGTCAGCCTATTTTCCTCTGAAATGTTTCCTGCAACACCTCCAACATGAAAAGTTCTTAANGTAAGTTGAGTTCCAGGTTCCCCAATGGATTGTGCAGCTACAACACCTACTGCTTCNCCTTTTTGAACCATTTTACCAGTTGCTAAATTTCTTCCATAGCACTTGGCACAAATACCAGTTCTTGCCTCACATGTTAAAGGAGATCTAACCTCTACAGAGTCAATNTTAGCTTTATCAATTAATAAAACTTCTAAATCGGTAATTTGGTNACCAGCTTTAACAATTANATTAGATGAGGAGTCATATACGTCTTTTAATGATACTCTTCCTAAAATTCTGTCGCCTAAAGTTTCTACAATTTCCTGATTCTTTTTNAANGCTTTAATTGAAATTCCTCTCAAGGTACCACANTCTTGATCAGTTACAATTACATCTTGAGATACATCTACTAGTCTTCTTGTTAAATACCCAGCATCAGCNGTCTTCAGCGCTGTATCAGCAAGCCCTTTTCTTGCTCCGTGTGTAGAAATAAAATACTCAAGGATAGATAAGCCTTCTTTNAAATTAGAAAGAATTGGGTTTTCAATTATTTCACCTCCACCAACATTTGACTTTTTTGGTTTTGCCATTAGACCTCTCATACCAGTTAACTGTCTAATTTGTTCTTTTGAACCCCTAGCTCCAGAGTCAAGCATCATAAATACAGAATTAAATCCTTGTTGATCTTCACTTATTCTTTTCATAGCTAGTTCAGTAAGAGTAGCATTTGTTGAGGTCCATACATCAATAACTTGATTATATCTCTCATTATTTGTAATTAGACCCATATTNTAGTTGCCAACTATTCCTTCAATTTGTCCATTAGCTTCATCAATCATTTTTAATTTTTCTGGAGGAATTATAATATCTCCTAAACTAAATGACAATCCACCCTTAAAAGCAAAACCATAGCCCATATTTTTAATTTTATCTAAAAATTCTGCAGTCTCTGGAACNCTAGTAACTTTGAGAATTTTTCCAATTATTCCCCTTAAATTCTTTTTTGTTAAGACCTCATTTATAAAACCTGCTTTTTCGGGTACGACTTCATTGAATAAAATTCTTCCTACCGTTGTATCTATTATTTTAAAAACTAAATCACCATTAGAATCAAAATCTTTAGCTCTTATTTTAACATGAGCATTTAATTCTACTTTATTTTCATTGTGAGCAATATGAACTTCTTCAACAGAATAAAAAGTTAATCCTTCTCCTTTTATAGNGTGTTTTTTTGTGGATTTCCTTCCCTTAGTCATATAATATAGTCCCAAAACCATATCTTGTGAAGGTACTGTAATAGGCGATCCGTTAGCTGGGTTTAAAATATTATTGGATGCAAGCATTAACATTTGAGCTTCTAAAATAGCTTCTGGTCCTAAAGGTAAGTGAACAGCCATTTGGTCTCCGTCAAAATCAGCATTAAAAGCTGTACATACCAAAGGGTGAAGCTGAATTGCTTTTCCTTCAATAAGCTTAGGTTGAAAAGCCTGAATACCAAGTCTATGTAATGTAGGGGCCCTGTTTAATAAAACTGGGTGACCCTTGAGAACATTTTCTAAAATATCCCAAACCACCGGTTCTTTTCTATCAATTATTTTCTTTGCTGATTTAACAGTTTTAACAATGCCGCGTTCAATTAATTTTCTTATTACAAAGGGCTTATATAATTCTGCTGCCATTCCTTTAGGGAGACCACACTCGTATAATTTTAATTCTGGACCAACAACAATTACTGATCTAGCAGAATAATCTACTCTTTTTCCTAAAAGATTTTGTCTGAACCGACCTTGTTTTCCCTTCAATGAATCGGAAAGAGATTTTAATGGTCTATTTGAGTCAGTTTTGACAGCTGANGACTTTCTTGTATTGTCAAACAAAGAATCAACTGATTCCTGTAACATCCTCTTTTCATTTCTTAAAATAACTTCTGGTGCTTTGATNTCAACTAACCTTTTAAGTCTATTGTTTCTTATAATTACCCTTCTATACAAATCATTTAAATCAGATGTTGCAAATCTACCTCCATCAAGAGGTACAAGTGGTCTAAGCTCGGGTGGTATAACTGGAATAACTTTCATTATCATCCACTCTGGAAGATTTTCTCTTCTACTATTTGCATCTTTGAAAGATTCAACTACTTGTAATCTTTTTAAAGCTTCTGTTTTCCTTTGTTTTGATGTTTCATTATTCGCCTTATGTCTTAACTCATATGAAAGTTCATCTAGGTTTATTCTTCCAAGNAAATCTATTAAACATTCAGCTCCCATTTTAGCAATGAACTTATCAGGATCACTATCTTCTAAATACTGATTTTCCGATGGGATTTGTTCCAAAACATTTAAATATTCTTCTTCGGTTAAAAAATCCATTTTTTGAAGGGGTTCACCTTCATTATTTAATGCAACTCCAGGTTGAATAACAACNTACCTTTCATAATAAATTATCATATCTAATTTCTTGGAGGGTAAGCCAAGTAGATAACCTATTTTATTTGGTAGAGATCGAAAATACCATATGTGAGCAACTGGAACTACTAAGTTTATATGTCCAACCCTGTCTCTTCTTACTTTTTTTTCAGTGACTTCAACTCCACATCTGTCACAAACTATTCCTTTATATCTAATTCTTTTGTATTTTCCGCAAGCACACTCATAATCTTTAACAGGTCCGAAGATTCTTTCACAAAATAAGCCATCTCTCTCTGGTTTATGTGTTCTATAATTTATTGTTTCAGGTTTTAAAACTTCTCCCCTAGAATTATTTAAAATTACCTCNGGGGAGGAAAGTCCAATAACAATTTTGTTAAATTTTTTTTGAGTAACTATTTCGTTTATTCTAGCCATTTGAATAATTTATTATTTTTTATTTTTGTTAAATTGTTATTCTTCAAGTCTTATATCAAGTCCTAATCCCCTTAACTCATGCATTAGTACATTAAAAGATTCCGGCAGACCCGGTTCAGGAAGAGTATCTCCTTTTACAATTGACTCATAAGATTTAGCCCTACCTATAACATCGTCAGATTTTACAGTCAATATTTCTTGTAGTGTACTTGAAGCCCCATATGCTTCAAGGGCCCATACTTCCATTTCNCCAAAACGCTGTCCACCAAATTGAGCTTTTCCACCCAATGGTTGNTGTGTGATCAATGAATATGGACCTATAGATCTAGAATGCATTTTATCATCAACCATNTGTCCTAATTTGAGCATATATATTACTCCTACAGTTGCAGGCTGATCGAAACGTTCACCTGTTCCCCCATCAAATAAATACGTGTGACCATATCTAGGAACACCAGCTTCATCTGTCAATTTATTTATTTGATCTATGGATGCTCCATCAAAAATCGGTGTTGAAAACTTCTTACCAAGATTTTGTCCAGCCCAGCCCAAAACAGTTTCATAGATCTGACCTATATTCATCCTTGAAGGGACACCCAGTGGATTTAATACAATATCAACAGGAGTTCCATCTTTCAAAAAAGGCATTTCTTCTTCTCTAACGATCCTAGCAACAATCCCTTTGTTCCCATGTCTACCAGCCATTTTATCTCCAACTTTTAATTTCCTTTTTTTTGCAATATATACCTTTGCCAATTTTAATATACCAGCGGGTAATTCATCTCCTACAGAAATTGTGAATTTTTCTCTTCTNANGGAACCTTGTAAATCATTTTCTTTAATCTTATAGTTATGAATTAAATCAGCAATCATGAGATTAGTNTCTGATGATGTTGTCCAAGAACCTTTTGTTAGGTGAGTATAATCTTCAACTCCCGAGAGCATTTTTAAAGTATATTTTTTTCCTTTTGGTAAAACGTCTTCACCTAAATCGTTTTGCACACCTTGACTTGTTTTACCATTCACAATTGCAAATAATTTNTCAACAAGAATTCCTTTTAAATTATCAAATTTTAAATCATACTTTTCTTCCAGAATTTGNAGCTCTTGCTTGTCTTGATTTCGCTTTCTTTTATCCTTTAAAGACCTTGTAAATAGTTTTTTATCAACTACAATTCCATGAAGTGAAGGGGGAGCCTTAAGAGATGCATCTTTGACATCACCTGCTTTATCTCCAAAAATTGCTCTTAAAAGTTTTTCTTCAGGAGTTGGATCAGATTCTCCTTTAGGTGTAATTTTACCTATTAAAATATCTCCAGGATTTACATCTGCACCTATTCTTATCATCCCATTTTCATCTAGGTCTTTTGTGGCCTCTTCACTCACATTCGGTATATCNTCAGTTAACTCCTCTGTTCCTAATTTTGTATCTCTTACATCTAAAGAATATTCATCGATATGAATTGAAGTAAATATATCTTCCCTCACAACCTTTTCAGATATGACAATGGCATCCTCGAAATTATAACCCTTCCAGGGCATAAATGCAACCTTCATGTTTCTTCCTAANGCTAATTCTCCATTTTCTGTCGCATAACCCTCACATAAAACTTGACCTTTACTTACTCTATCCCCTTTTTTTACAATTGATTTTAGATTAATACATGTTCCCTGATTAGTTTTTCTGAATTTTATCAACTCATAATCCTTAGTTGGGCTATCAAACTGAACCATTTCNTCCTTTTTTGAAATATCATATTTGATTGTAATCTTATTTGCATCAACATATTCCACATAACCATCCCCTTCGGCATTAATTAAAATCCTGGAGTCGGTTGCTACTTGGGATTCTAGTCCCGTTCCAACAATTGGTGAATCTGGTTTAAGTAATGGTACAGCTTGTCTCATCATATTTGATCCCATTAAAGCTCTGTTCGCATCATCGTGTTCCAAAAANGGNATTAAAGANGCTGATATNGAAGCTATTTGNTTAGGNGCAACATCTGTATAATTAATTTTATCAGGATTCACTACTGGAAAATCNGCTTGATCTCGAGCAATTACTCTATCACTTNTAATTTTTCCATCTTTATCAAAAGGAACTGTAGCTTGAGCTATAAGCTTATTTTCTTCTTCTTCAGCACTTAAATATATTGTTTCCTTCAAATTGATTTTTCCATTTACAACTTTTCTGTAAGGTGTTTCTATAAAACCTAAATTATTAACTTTTGCATATACTCCCAGTGAAGATATTAATCCTATATTAGGTCCTTCAGGAGTCTCAATTGGGCATAACCTTCCATAGTGGGTATAATGGACATCTCTTACCTCGAAACCAGCTCTTTCCCTTGAAAGTCCACCTGGACCTAGAGCGGATAGCCTTCTTTTGTGAGTTAATTCTGCAAGAGGATTGGTTTGATCCATAAACTGCGAGAGTTGATTAGTACCAAAAAAAGTATTGATNACTGATGAAAGTGTTTTGGCATTTATAAGATCAATTGGAGTAAAAACCTCATTATCTCTTACATTCATTCTTTCTCTGATTGTTCTGGCCATCCTTGCCAAACCAACACCAAATTGTGAGGATAATTGCTCTCCTACAGTTCTAACACGTCTATTTGAAAGGTGATCAATATCGTCTATCTCAGCTTTGGAATTAATTAATTCAATTAGGTATTTAATTATTGTTATGATATCTAGTTTAGTTAAAACTAGTTTATCCATTTCAACTTCAACTCCTAACTTTTTATTCATTCTGTACCTTCCAACTTCACCCAAATTGTATCTTTGGTCAGAAAAAAACAATTTATCAATTATGCCTCTTGCAGTGTCCTCATCAGGTGGTTCTGCATTTCTAAGTTGACGATATATATGTTCAACTGCNTCTTTTTCAGAGTTAGTTGGATCTTTTTGTAAAGTATTATGAATGATAGCATAATCAGACATATGAGCATCAACCTTGTGAAGAAGTATGGTCTTGGTTCCCGAATCAAAAATCTGATCGATATGATTTTTTTCTAATATTGTATCCCTATCAATTATTATTTCATTCCTTTCTATAGAAATAACCTCTCCAGTGTCCTCATCTACNAAATCTTCGTGCCANGTTTTAAGNACTCTTGCAGCCAATTTTCTGTCTAGAACCTTTTTTAATCCTGATTTAGAGACTTTTATTTCTTCAGCAAGATCAAAAATTTCCAAAATATCTTTATCACTTTCATAACCTATAGCTCTAAAAAGTGTAGTTACTGGTAATTTTTTCTTTCTGTCAATATAAGCATACATAACGCTGTTTATATCAGTTGCAAATTCAATCCATGATCCTTTAAAAGGGATTACCCTNGCAGAATAAAGTTTAGTCCCATTAGCATGAAAAGATTGTCCAAAAAAAACACCAGGTGATCTATGNAGCTGAGATACTACTACTCTTTCAGCTCCATTAATACAAAATGTACCACTAGGAGTCATATATGGAATAGTTCCTAAAAAAACATCTTGCACAATAGTTTCAAAATCCTCATGTTCTACATCAGTGCAGTATAATTTTAAGCGGGCTTTGAGAGGAACAGAATATGTAAGACCTCTTTCGATGCATTCTTGAATTGAATATCGAGGTGGATCAACAAAATAGTCCAAAAACTCCAATACAAATTGATTTCTTGTATCGGTTATAGGAAAATTTTCTTTGAAAGTATTAAATANGCCTTCTTCGTTTCTTTCATCAGACTTAGTTTCTAATTGGAAAAAATCCTGAAATGATTTAATTTGAATATCAAGAAAATCTGGATAATTTGGGGTATGCTGTGCAACAGCAAAATTTGTTCTCTTTTTTATTGTACTGGACATTTTGGAGGTTTTATAATTGTTATGATTATGATATAGAAATAGGTTAATTCATGAGCTTTTAAAAAAAGCAAATGAACTCAAATAAAGTTAATTTTACTTAAGCTCTACCTCTGCACCAGCTTCTTCCAAGGATTTTTTAAGTCCCTCAGCTTCATCTTTAGCAACACCCTCTTTAATTGGGCTTGGNGCTTCATCAACTAAACCTTTGGCTTCTTTTAAACCAAGTCCTGTCAATTCTTTTACCAATTTTACTACAGCAAGCTTTGAACCTCCTGCAGCGGTTAATATAACATCAAATTCTGTTTTTTCATCTGCACCACCAGCGGCATCTCCTCCTGCAGCTGGAGCTGAAGCTGCTACTGCAGTTGCTGCAGGCTCAATACCATATTCCTCTTTGAGGATTGTTGCAAGTTCATTAACTTCTTTTACTGTTAAGTTTACTAATTTTTCCGCAAAATCTTTTATATCTGCCATTTTTACTTTTTTTAATTTAATTTTAATAATCCAATTTTTTTCAGAATTAACGCTCTGATAACGTTTTTAACACTCCAGACAAATTATTTCCACCTGATTTTAATGCAGAAATAACATTTTGTGCTGGAGATTTTAATAACCCTATAACTTCNCCAATTAATTCTTCGCGAGATTTAATTGCNACAAGAGTATCTAGTTGACTATCACCAATATANACAGCCTCTTCAATAAAAGCAGCTTTNAGAATTGGTCTATCATTTTTCTTTCTAAATTCTTTAATGATTTTCGCTGGTGCATTTCCAGCTTCAGAAAACATCAGTGATGTATTACCTTTCAATACTGAAGGAATTTCACCAAANTCTTTATCTGATGCATCTATAGCTCTNGANAGCATTGTNTTTTTCACAACTGATAATTTGATATCAGCCTTGAAACATGCTCTTCTNANATCNGAAGTTTGAGAAGCNTTTAATCCAGANATATCNGTTAGATANAANTTTTTGGANTTAGATAAACTNAANNTTAAATCNTCAATTACTTTAATTTTTTCAGCTTTGTTCATTATTTTTTGTATTATGAAAATTTAGCTTCAATAGGAACACCAGGACCCATGGTTGTTGACATGAAAATACTTTTTACATATGCTCCTTTGGTCGTAGAAGGTCTAAGTTTAATAACTGTTTTGATAAATTCATCTGCATTCTCAAATATTTTATTTGCAGAAAAAGAAACTTTTCCAATGGCAGCATGTATGATGCCATTTTTTTCAACCTTAAAATCTATTTTACCTCCTTTAACATCAGAAATTGCTTTTTTAATATCCATAGTCACTGTTCCAGTTTTGGGATTAGGCATTAATCCTCTGGGTCCAAGAACTCTTCCCAAGGGTCCTAATTTTCCCATGACACTGGGCATAGTAACTATTACATCAATATCAGTCCATCCGTCTTTTATCTTTTGTAGGTATTCGTCTAAACCAAAATGGTCAGCTCCGGCTTCTTTAGCTTCATTTTCTTTATCTGGAGGAACAAGCGCAAGTACTCGAAGATTTTTTCCAGTTCCATTTGGCAGTGTAACAACTCCCCTTACCATTTGATTTGCTTTTTTTGGATCAACACCAAGTCTTATTGCGATATCTATAGACTCATCAAATTTTGATGTTGCTATATCTTTAATCAGTTTTGAAGCATCTTTCAAGCTGTAAAAAATAGAAGTATCTATTTTAGCTCTAGCATTTTTCTGATTTTTAGTAATTTTTCCCATTTTAATTATTGTTTAAAAGGTAAGTTTCCCTGAACTTTAAAACCCATGGATCTTGCAGTACCTGCTACCATTTTCATTGCTGATTCTATATTAAATGCATTTAAATCAGGCATTTTATCCTCGGCTATAGTTCTTACTTGATCCCATGTAACCGAACCAACTTTGTTTCTGTTGGGCTCCCCAGAACCTTTTTTCTTTTTTGCGGCCTCCATTAATTGAACTGCAGCAGGTGGAGTCTTGATGACAAATTCAAAAGATTTATCCTTGTATACAGTTATAGTTACAGGTAGAATTTTTCCAGGCTTATCCTGTGATCTTGCATTGAATTGCTTACAAAATTCCATTATGTTAACTCCAGCTGCACCAAGCGCTGGACCCACAGGTGGGGAAGGGTTTGCGGCGCCACCTCTTACCTGAACTTTTAAAACTTTCTCAACTTCTTTAGCCATTACATTTAATTTAAATTATATTTTGGTAACAAGCACTGGCTCATAATTTTTCAACTTGCATGTAACTTAGTTCCAGTGGTGTTTTACGACCAAATATTTTTACCATAACCTCTAGTTTTCTCTTATCTTCATTAATCTTTTCTATAGCCCCTGTGAAACCATTAAAGGGTCCGTCAATAACCTTAATATTTTCACCTACTACATAAGGTATGTTTATTTGCTCGGTAGAGAGTGACAGTTCATCAACTTTTCCAAGCATTCTATTTACCTCAGCTGGCCTTAAGGGAACTGGATCACCTCCTTTTGTCTCTCCTAAAAATCCAATTACGTTAGTAACAGATTTAATTACGTGTGGTAATTCACCTGTAAGATCCGCTTTTATCATAATGTAACCAGGAAAATATGTACGCTCTTTACTAATTTTCTTTCCATTTCGTATTTGCACTATTTTTTCAGTTGGCACGAGTATATCTTCTAATTTTTTTGAAAAACCAAGTCTTTCAATCTCAGAAGCTATATAATCTTTAATTTTAGCTTCTTGACCACTTACTGCCCGAATCACATACCACTTACTGTTACTTACTTCGGTCATAGAATCAGTTTATAAGTTCAAAATAAGATTTAACTATTCTTGAAAGAATTGAATCAGCACCCCATATGGCCAGAGAAAATATGACTGAAAACACTAAAACTACAACAACTAAACGCTGTAGTTCAGCTCTTGGAGTCCATGAGACATTCTTTTGGAGTTCTTCGAATGAATCTTTTAAAAAGTTTACTATCGTAGTCATTTACAATTAAATTTATAATGCACGGGTTGAGAGACTCGAACTCCCGACACCTGGTTTTGGAGACCAGTGCTCTACCAACTGAGCTAAACCCGTTTATGTTTACAAAGTATAATGGTATATCGCCACAATACTTTGAGCATCAATCATATTTTTAATCTAATATTTCAGTTACCTGACCTGCTCCAACAGTTCTTCCTCCTTCACGGATAGCAAAACGTAAACCAAGATTCAAAGCAATTGGTTGAATTAAATCAACATCAATTGTTAAATTATCTCCCGGCATAACCATTTCAACACCACTTGGAAGCTTAATATTTCCTGTTACATCTGTAGTTCTCACATAAAATTGGGGCCTGTAATTATTATGAAAGGGAGTATGTCGTCCACCCTCTTCCTTTTTGAGTATATATACCTCAGCCTTAAATTTAGCATGTGGAGTTACTGATCCAACTTTACATAAAACCATACCCCTTTTGATATCTGTTTTTTCAATTCCACGGAGAAGTATTCCAGTGTTATCACCAGCCTCTCCTCGGTCTAATATTTTTCTAAACATTTCAACGCCAGTAATAGTAGATTTCAATTTTTCAGCACCCATACCAATTATGTCGATTTCATCACCAGTGTTAGCTACACCTGTTTCAATTCGACCAGTTGCTACTGTACCACGTCCAGTGATAGAAAAAACATCCTCAACAGGCATTAAAAAATCTTTATCAACATCTCGCTTTGGAAGTTCAATCCAACCATCTACTTCCTCCATTAACTTCATAACTGTATCAACCCATTTTTGCTCACCATTTAATGCTCCTAAGGCAGATCCAAGAACAACTGGTGTATTATCACCATCATAGTCATAAAAAGAAAGTAATTCTCTTACTTCCATTTCAACTAATTCAAGAAGTTCCTCATCATCAACCATATCGGCTTTGTTAAGAAAAACTACGATCCTAGGAACACCTACTTGACGTCCTAATAGGATGTGCTCTCTTGTTTGTGGCATTGGACCATCAGTTGCTGCAACAACCAATATAGCTCCATCCATTTGTGCAGCTCCTGTTACCATGTTCTTAACATAATCGGCGTGTCCAGGACAATCTACATGGGCATAATGTCTGTTAGTAGTTTGGTATTCTACATGAGATGTGTTAATTGTAATACCACGCTCTTTTTCTTCGGGGGCGTTATCTATTTGATCAAAGCTTTGTGCTTCTGATAATCCAGCATCGGCTAAAACCTTTGTAATAGCTGCTGTTAAAGTTGTTTTACCATGATCTACGTGGCCAATTGTACCTATATTTAAATGGGGTTTTGACCGATCGAAAGTTTCTTTAGCCATAATTGATTTTTTCTTTTGAGTTTTTAGAGAGTGCAAATTTAAAAAAAAAAATGTATAGGCCTTTATATTTCGAGTTTTTTTTCAAGTTTTTTACTAAAAATTTTATTTGTTATGTTTTATTTACTAAGGTTATTAGATTGAATTTGAAAATTTGTTGATTATTTTAAGAATTTCTAAACTAAAATTTCTGATTAGTATCTTTTAGATCCATAATATTTAGCGTAATTTCGTTCAGAAATTGATTAACAAAATTGAATATGGCATTTGACATTGAAATGATAAAAAATTATTACGAATCTTTAGATAAGATTATATCTACAACAAGATCAATATTAAAAAAGCCATTAACAGCTTCCGAGAAAATTTTATATTCCCACCTTTGGAATAATGAAATTTTAAAAAAATATGAAAGAGGTGTTGATTACGTTGATTTTGCTCCAGATAGAATAGCCTGTCAAGATGCAACTGCACAAATGGCCCTTTTACAATTTATGCAGGCTGGTAAACACAAAGTTGCCGTTCCAACTACTGTTCATTGTGATCACTTAATTCAGGCAAAATCAGGTGCTTTTGATGATTTGAAAGCTGCAAACACAGCTAGTTTTGAGGTCTTCGATTTTTTGCAGTCAGTTTCCAATAAATATGGTATTGGATTTTGGAAGCCAGGTGCAGGAATTATTCATCAAGTTGTGCTTGAAAACTATGCTTTTCCGGGTGGAATGATGATTGGGACCGATTCTCATACTGTAAATGCAGGTGGTTTGGGAATGCTGGCAATAGGGGTTGGAGGAGCTGATGCTGTTGATGTAATGGCTGGAATGGCTTGGGAATTAAAATTTCCAAAACTAATAGGAGTTAAGCTCGTAGGAAAATTAAATGGTTGGACAGCTCCAAAAGATATTATTTTGAAAGTTGCTGGAATATTAACTGTTAAAGGTGGAACCGGTTGCATAATTGAATATTTTGGAGATGGAGCAGAAGAGATCTCGTGTACTGGAAAAGGGACTATATGTAATATGGGTGCAGAAGTTGGTGCAACAACATCAACATTTGGATATGACGAGTCAATGGAAAGATATTTAAGAGCTACAGGAAGAAATGATGTTGCTGATGCTGCAAATAAGGTAAAGCAACATTTAACTGCAGATAAAGAAGTTTATAAAAATCCTGTAAAATATTTTGACGAAGTAATTGAAATAAACCTAAACGAATTAACACCCCATATCAACGGACCTTTTACTCCAGATCTTGCAACTCCAGTTTCAGAAATGAAATCAAAAGCTAAATCAAATGATTGGCCTGTGAAAATCGAATGGGGTCTTATTGGATCATGCACTAATTCATCATACGAAGATCTTTCAAGGGCAGCATCTATTGCAAAACAAGCACTTAAAAAAAACTTAAATACTAAGGCTGATTTTGGAATAAATCCTGGTTCAGAACAGGTAAGATATACAGCTGAAAGAGATGGTTTATTAGATATTTTTGAAAAATTAAATGCAAAAATTTTTACTAATGCATGTGGACCTTGCATTGGTCAGTGGGCGCGAGATGGAGCTGAAAATCATGAAAAAAATTCTATAATTCATTCTTTTAATAGGAACTTTGCAAAAAGAGCTGATGGTAATCCAAATACACATGCATTTGTTGCCTCTCCTGAGATTGTTGCTGCTGTTGCTATTTCTGGTAGACTAGACTTTAATCCAATTACTGATAAATTAATAAATGAAGACGGGGATGAGGTTTTCCTAGATCCACCTCAAGGAATTGAGTTGCCAAAATTAGGCTTTGATGTTAAAGAAAACGGATACTTAAAGCCGGTTGCTGACGGGTCAAATTTAGAAGTAAAGGTTTCCAGTAAATCCGAAAGACTCCAAATACTCTCTCCTTTTGAACCATGGGATGGGTCCAACTTAAATGGTTTGAAATTACTAATTAAAGCTCATGGGAAGTGTACTACTGATCATATTTCTATGGCAGGTCCTTGGTTAAGGTTTCGTGGACATTTAGATAACATATCTAACAACTGTTTAATTGGTGCAGTTAATTCATTCAATATGAAAACTAATTTAGTTAAAAATCAAATTAGCAAAGAGTATGGTGGTGTTCCAGATACACAAAGAGAATACAAAAAAAATAATATATCTTCAATTGTTGTTGGAGACCATAATTATGGAGAAGGGTCATCTAGGGAACATGCAGCAATGGAACCTAGACATCTTGGTGTAAAAGTTGTTTTGGTAAAATCCTTTGCAAGAATCCACGAAACAAATCTCAAAAAACAGGGTATGTTAGGTATAACATTTGATAACGAATCGGACTATGACTTGATTAGAGAAGATGATACTTTTAACTTTAATGATTTAGAAAATTTTAGCCCAAAAGAGCAACTAACAATTGAAATTATTCATTCAGATGGAAAATCAGATATAATTAAAGCCAACCACACATACAATAATCAACAGATTGAATGGTATAAGGAAGGCTCTGCGCTTAATTTAATAAAAAAACAAAGTGCAGCCCATAAATAATAGTTAATGGCTGATTAATTTGTTTAAAATAGCATTCTAATGAAAATTCTACATTTATCACATGCTATGGTTTGGGGAGGGAATGAACAACAACTTATTGACCTTATTCCCGAACTAGAAAATTTAAATACTGACAACATTATATTTTGTTTTGAAGAAAGTGCAATGAATAAATACTGTTTAAAAAATAAAATAAAACAAATTTCAATACCAAAAAAAAGTACTTATTCAGTTAGTTTAGCTATTAAATTAAATAAAATTATAGGGGATTATTCAATCGATATAATTCACATGCACACTAGTAATTCGGTAGGGTCTTTTTTACTTTTTCAATTAATATTTAATAAAAAAATTAGTTCAGTATTTTCAAAAAAAGGAATCAGTGATTCATCAAGTTTTTTAAGTAAAATAAAGTATAACTTTAAAAGAATTGATCAGTTTATTTGTGTTTCAAAAGCAGTTCAAGAAAATTTCTCAAATGTATTAAGTACTCAAAATAGGTTAAAGTTAAATTTAGTTTACGATGGAATTAATCTAAACAGGTTGAATTCCAACTCCTCATATATCATTAAAAAAGAACTTAAATTAGATGATAACGTTTTTATAATTGGTTCAATTGCAAATCATTCAAAAGCAAAAGATTTAAATACACTAATAAAAGCCATATATGAATTAACAAATAATCTAAAAGAAAAAAACATTTTTTGTTTTCAAATTGGGGGACACAGTAGTTTAACTAAAAATTACAATACTGATATTGAGAAACTAAACTTAAAAAAATACATAAAGCTGGTTGGACATAAAAAAAATGCATCCTCATATTTATCTCAATTCAATTGCCTATGTTTTTCATCTGTTAGAGAAGGATTACCATTAACTATTTTAGAGGGTTTCCATGCAAAAATTCCAATTGTTTCAACAAAAGCTGGAGGAATTCCTGAAGTTATATCTGATGGCGAAAATGGAAGTTTGGTTGATTTACATGATTATAAAATGCTTGCTCAAAAAATTAAAAAACTGATATACTCAAAAGAATTGAGGGAAAAATTTATTAAAAATGGTAAAAAAACATTAGAAAATAAGTTTACCAATAGAATATGTGCTATTGACACACTATATGTTTATAAAAAGGCAATAAAAAATTGATTTAATAATTATTTCAAGAAATTTTTATGTGAGAATAAAATGTTAATACATGAATAGCAACCATTGAGCACCCTAAATACACGAATGGTGATTTTGGGATCCAAATTATAGCTAACAATAATCCAGAGTAGCTCATCACCCCTACACAGGCTAAAAGGATTATTCTTATTTTTGAGTTTTCTAGCATCGAACTTGATGATAAACCCAAAACAAAAAAACCAATAATTATTATCCAAAGTCCAAAGAATCTATATATCTGTCTGAGGTAATCAGGTAAAGATTGATTTATATTATTATCAAAAAGTTCTTTAAATGAAATACCCAATCTTTCCTCATTTGCAACTTTGTCTAGCAACCAAGGTTCGTCAACTATCATCCATCTCAATCCTAAAATAATTAACGTGATTGCAATAAATAAATAAGATATTTGAAAAATTTTCTTCATTAATTAAATATAAAGTTAAAGATATATATAAATTACGTAAATTGTAGATATGGAAAAAATCGCTATTTATTGTCAACTAATAATTGCTATTTCAGTTATTAACGTATGGGTTTTTCGATACGATAATATTGTCAAAGAATTTGTCCAATATGGTCTTTCAGATTTGATCAGAAATATTGTAGGAGCAACAAAAATATCTCTTTCAACTCTTTTAATAGTTGGAATTTTCTACGAAAAAGTAGTTTTAGCTTCTTCTCTTTTAATGGCATTTTTAATGATTTGTGCACAAATCGCCCATGTTTCCGTAAAGAATCCAATAGTTAAGTACATCCCATCCTTTATACTTCTTTTTCTCTCACTTTTTGTTGCAGGAGTTAACCACGGTATGATATAAAGGATGAATATAAAATTATTGTTGGTTGTTTTTAGCGGAATATCTTTTTTAATTTATGGAATAGGTTCATTTAATTCTAGAAGAATGAACTCTGAATTTTCAAGATGGGGATATAAGGATTACAGATATTTGATTGGTTCATTTCAGCTTCTTGGTGGAATTGGTTTATTAATTGGATTATTTTTTAAACCACTTATTATTTTATCATCATCATGTTTGACAATAATGATGATAATGGCGGTTTATGTCAGATTTAAAATCAGGGATCCATTTCAAATGACCTTACCCGCATTATTTTATACAATAATTAATGGATTAATTACTTACTTATTTCTTTAGTTGTTATTTCAATAACATTCAATGAAATGAATTTTTTTAATGAAACATTTCTGATTTTAAAATTCAATTTTTTTATTTTTTTAAAACTATTATACTTATGGTATTGCGATAAAATTTCATCATCAATTTTAATTAGAGTTGACCCATTCATCTGGTAATAAAAAATTTCTTGATTTGTAAATTTTTGTAGAGAAATTTTAAAAGAAAAATCATCTCGCCAAAATGGTGCTTTCAAGATGTAGCTAATAAATTTATCTCTATCTGCAAAAGAATATTTAATCCCTGAAATATTAATATTAGGGAGGGCTTTTTTGTAAACACTCACTTCATCCAAATTTATTTTTTTCCCCTGGGCTAATGATTTAATTGAAATAAATAGAAGAAATAAGAAGAAATACCTAATCAATATTTATATTATTATAATTGCATATTAAAAGTATAAATAAAATTACAATTACTATTTTTAAAAAAAACTAAAACATGTCATTAAAAAAATACTTTATAAAATATACTTTTGAAATCATAGTTATAGTAATGGGTATTTCAATTTCTTTTTTTATTGAAGATATCCGTCAAAAAAATGAATTAAAACACTTAACTAAAGATTTACGAAATAATCTTTTAAGTGAAATTTACCAGATCGAGAATTATTTAAAAATTAGATTGGAGGGGTTTGATAATGACTTAAAGATTGTTAATTTTTTAAAAATAAATGATAAGAATTCTAGAAATTTTTTTAATAGTGAAAATGAAAAAAATATAAATATTGCCGCAGCTATTTTCAATTATAGAGGATTCTCGCCTCCTGTCTCATTCTATAACTCTTTGGTAAACGATGGAAAAATTAGATATTTAGAGTCTTCAGAAATTAAGACTAGACTGGATGAACTGCACACATCAATAACATATTTCATTAAAGCAAATATGGAAGATGAAATAACAGTATTAAATAAAATTGTATCTCATTTTCAAAATAATTATCCAAGGATTTACATTGAAATAATCCAAACAATTAGCACTAATTCCTATAACAATTCAGGTTTTATTAGCAATACCCAAAAATTAAAATTTCTAAAAAAAATTAAATTGATTTCGTCTACTGATCAAAAATTTAAAAGTTTACTTTATGAAAAGGGTTTAGCAATGAATGCTAAGCTTGATGGTTTAAAAATTTATATTGATAACATAAATTTTATAAAAAATATTTTACAGAAAAAACAGAAATTATAAATAAGCCATGAGGATTACTATATTAAATATCCTTTTTTTTTATTCAGCTTTAATATTTTCTCAGTCTAAGGATGAATTTTATTTTAGTGGAAACTTCAATATTAACAATAATGGAATTGACTGGGTTCCATTATTTACTAGGGACAAACCATCTCTGATTGCTAATTTTAGCTTTGTTAATAAAAGATTTTCAGCTCGCTCTTTAGTTAGATATGAATTGGATGGTTTTCAACCTTGGGGAGTTGATTTTTATTGGAATTATCAATTTATTCGAAANGAAAAAATAAAACTTGATTTTGGAGCTTTTTTACCAGGGGTTTTTACACAACGAGTTAGAGTGAATGAAAANAATCTGCCAAATGAAATACTCCAACCATGGGTAAATGCAATGATAAATCCTAATTTCACTTTTAATTGGAATCAAAATTTTAGCATAATACTATCATACTTTCAAGGTTTTCCAATTGATTATGTCAATACTGATCAGTTTGACTCTGTAAAGTTATTTTTTTTAACTCCTTCTGTAAAAAAAATAAAATTTAAGAGTTATTACATTAATTTGGTTCCCCAACTATACACAGTCAAAATTGATAACTTGAGAACCGGAGTTTTTTTGGCAAATACATTAGAGATAGGCAACTTAAAATCTAATTTTTCAATAAGTTCTGTATTTAATAAAGCTATTGAATTTGGGGGATTAACAGGAAAAAAATTTAATTGGAATATCGGGCTAAATTATTTTTTTAAATTAAATTTTAAACAAAAAAAATGAATTAAAGATTAATCAATCAATTATAACTGACCAAAGAATTAAATTGAAGTTGATTACCTTTTTTACCTTCTATTTAATAACAATATGATAGAATCAAATTATATAATAGCTTGCTTTTCAGCTTTTTTAATTGGAATGTCAAAGTCAGGCATAAAAGGTATTGGAGTATTATTTGTTGCAATCATAGCTATAGTTTACGGTGCTAAAAATTCAACGGGAATAATTATGCCTTTACTAGTTTTTGGAGATATTTTTGCTGTTGTATATTACAAAAGACATACAAAATGGATTTATATATTGAAATTTTTACCCTGGATGGTATTTGGAGTTTTAGTTGCTGTTTTCATTGGAAGGNATATTCCTGAATCCATTTTTAAAATTTTAATGTCAATAATAATTATCTCAAGTGTTATTTTAATGTGGATTTGGGATTCTATAATTCCAAAAAAAATTCCAACAAATTGGTTCTTTTCATTAGTAATGGGTAAATTAGCTGGTATTACAACAATGATTGGTAACCTTGCTGGTCCGTTTGCAAACCTTTATTTTTTAGCATTAAGAATTCCTAAAAATGAATTTATTGGAACATCCGCGTGGTTATTTTTTTTGATAAACATATTTAAATTACCATTCCACATTTTTTCATGGAAAACAATAAATACTGAATCAATTAACATAACCTTGACCCTTATGCCTGCGGTTTTAATTGGTCTATTAGTCGGGGTAAAGATTGTTGAAAAAATTAATAACGAATCGTATAGAAAACTAATTTTATTTTTTACCGCAGTCAGTGCATTGGGTATTTTGATTACATAATTTTACAAGAAATATCTGTTTTGATAAAAATAAGGTTAAGAATGTTTTTGAAAATTATTATTATTTAAATGTATTTTTTTTCGTAATTATAATTAAAAAACACACCACTATTTTCTTTTATTTCTTGAGATTTTTTTATCATGAGATAAGCAATACTTACCATATTTCTTAATTCACAAAGATCATTAGTCAATTTATTATTACTATAAATTCTATTTACTTTTTTATAAATATCATTTATTTTTCTTTCTGCTTTTTTTAGCCCCTTAACAGTCTTAAAAATTCCNACAAGATTAGTCATTGTTTCTTGTAAATCTAACCTCAAACTTTTTATATTTTCGATGACCTNATTATTCGAATAGCCTTCACCTTTCCACTCTGGAATAGAGTTATAAAAATTTTTATCTGGCATGATTCGTTTTAACGACCTTATTCCATCCATAGCTGCACGATGCGAAAATACAAGAGCTTCTAATAACGAGTTAGAAGCCAACCGGTTTGCTCCGTGTAATCCTGTATAACTACATTCTCCGATTGCGTAAAGACCTTTTAGTGATGACTCACTGTGATCATTTACCTTTATACCTCCACAAAAATAATGAGCTGCTGGNACCACAGGTATAGGGTCTTTTGGTAAATTAATCCCTATCGATTTACATGTATTGTAAATATTAGGAAATTTAGATTTCCATTTTTCTTTTGAAATTTCCGATCCATCAAGCCAAACAAAACGTTGATTATTTTTTTGAATCTGCNTTTGTATTTCGCGAGCAACTATATCCCTTGAGGCTAGTTCTCCTCTTGGATCAATTTTCAGCATAAAACGTTGACCATTAAAATCAAGCAACTTAGCTCCAGCTCCTCTAACGGCTTCAGTGATTAAAAATACTTTATCATCAATCTTGTCTTTGAGAGTAGTTGGATGAAATTGGACATATGGTAAATAATCGATTAATACCCTAGCGCGGTAGGCAGCTCCTAATCCATCACCTGTAGCTACACTAGGATTAGTGGTTTGAGAATAAATATTACCAGCTCCTCCAGATGAAAGAACCGTAATTTTTGAAACTATCTTAATAATTTTTTCCTTTTCTTGAGAGATAACATAAGCTCCATAACATCTTTTTTTATTTTCTTTTAAGTGGTGATCAGTAATTAGATCTACTAGTGTATGATTTTCAAGTATAGTAATGTTAGGGAAGCTTTTTACTNTNTCATTTAANACNTTTTGAATTTGTTTTCCAGTTTGATCTTTATTGTGAAATATTCTTTTTTCTGTGTGNCCTCCNTCGATTAATAAGTCAAACTGATTCTTGTTTTTATCAAATTCAGCTCCCCATTTTATTAATTCATTCAGGCGATGATTACCCTCTTCAATTACAAATCTTACAACTTCAATATTACATGCTCCAGCACCGGCGGTAATTGTATCATTAACATGTTTTTCAATGGAATCTTTTTTAAGATTATTTACTACAGCAATACCTCCCTGAGCATACTGAGTATTTCCTTCGTTTATATCACATTTTGAAATTAGTGTGAGGTTAATTTTTGGATTTTTTTCTGCAATTTTAATGGCATATGTCAAACCTGAAATTCCGGTTCCAATAACAAGTATGTCAATCATAATATTTAAGGGTTTTGTTTGATCTTAAGAATTCATAAAAAAAACCAATAGAAAAGAGCCAATGACGGGATTTGAACCCGTGGCCTCTTCCTTACCAAGGAAACGCTCTACCCCTGAGCTACATCGGCCTGTATTATTATTTGAGCGGGAGACCGGGTTCGAACCGGCGACATTCAGCTTGGAAGGCTGACGCTCTACCAACTGAGCTACTCCCGCTAAAAATTT
>PAHL01000027.1 GCA_002711185.1 Flavobacteriaceae bacterium | reverse complement strand
TTAGGTTAAAGAGATATTTGTTTTTATAATAGATTGGAATCCCCCTTTTATATCGATTAAATTATGAATCCCCCTACTTTTTAATATTGAGGATGCTATCATACTTCTATATCCTCTTTCACAGTGGATGTAAAAATTTTGATTATTTGGCAATTTTTTTAGGTAATTATTTATATTATCTAAAGGGATGTTTATTGCAGAAACAATTTTTTTTGATTTATGCTCAGAATCTCTCCGAACATCAATTATAAAAGAATCATCATTAATCTTTTTTTCAAATTCATTTGCAGAGATAGAAGTTATCGTATCATAATCTTTACTTGAATTTTTCCATGCTTCAAAACCTCCCTTGAGGTATCCAATAGTTTTATCAAATCCAACTCTTGATAATCTCTTTATAGCCTCTTTTTCTTTTCCTTTGTCAACCACTAANATAATTGGTTGCTTAACATCTTTTACTAGTGTTCCAACCCATGGAGCAAAACTTCCATTAAGACCAATAAAAATTGATCTGGGAATATGTCCTTTTGAAAAATCTTCCTGATTTCTTACATCTAATATTAAAGCTCCTGATTGATTTACAACTTCTTCAAATTCAGAAACATCAATGGGGTTATCTCCTTTATCAATTATTAAATTAATATCATCATAACCTTCCTTGTTCATTTTAACATTCAAAGGAAAATAATCAGGAGGAGCAGATAGTCCATCAGTAACTTCTTGGATGAATTGCTCCTTGGTCATATCAGATCTAAGTGCATAATTAATTTTCTTTTGATTCCCGAGTGTATCCACAGTTTCTTTCATCATATTTTTTCCGCATGCTGAGCCTGCACCATGGGCTGGATAAACAATAACATCATCGGCTAATGGTAGTATTCTGTTTCTTAAGCTTTCGTATTGTATTCCAGCTAAGTCCTCCATTGTTAAATCATCCGATTTTTGGGATAAATCTGGTCTGCCTACATCTCCTAAAAATAAGGTATCGCCGGTGAAGATTGCATAATCCCTGCCCTTTTTATCTTTTAGCAGATAGGTTGTACTTTCCATTGTGTGACCAGGAGTATGAATTACAGTGATTGAACAATCACCAATTTTAAAAATCTGATTATCACTTGCTATTATTGATTCATAATCTGGGTTTGCATTTGGTCCAAATACAATAGGAGCCCCAGTAGCTTTAGAGAGAGTCAAATGACCACTTACAAAGTCAGCATGGAAATGAGTTTCAAAAACATACTTGATTTTTGAATTACTAGCATTTGCTTTCTCAATATATTCATTTACTTCCCTTAATGGATCTATTATTGCTACCTCACCATTGCTTTCAATGTAATATGCTCCCTGAGATAAACAGCCTGTATATATTTGTTCAACTATCATTGTTTTTCTAAAATTTCTTGGTTTGCTTGTAAACTAATTTTTTCTTCGATTTTATTTTGAGGGTTTTTATTAATAAAATAAGTAAATGCTTGTTGAGTATTTGCAAAAAAATACTGTCCTCCAATTTTTCTTGCTATTCCACTTCTAACCAAACTATCCATGACTGGTCCAATAGCACCAGCAACATAAAAATCAATTCCTTTTAATCTCAAAATATTCACAATTTCAGATAGTATCTTCATTCCGCTTGAATCAATATAATTAATTCCTCCTGAACTAAGTATAACTGTATTTAATTTCTCTCCTTTTTGAGAAACCCTATCTAATAACTGTTCTTTAAAAAAATGAGAATTGCCAAAATATATTTGTTCGTCAAATCGAAGTAAAAGCAAGTTTTCAAAAGTTTCAATATCCTCGGCAAAACGATCGATGTCTTTAAAATATTCAGTTCCCGTTATTTTTCCTAGTACAGAAATGTTTGGTTCAGTTGACCTGTAAACTAGTAGTAGTAAAGATGATAAAACTCCTAGTAATATCCCCTGTATAATACCAACAAAAAGGGTTATTGAAAACGTAAATAGTAATATGTAGAATTCACTTTTACTTGACTTCCATAATTTTTGTGGTGTTTTTATATCTATTAACTTAAAAACTGCTACCATAATTATGGATGCCAATATTGTGTAGGGTAAAAAATAAAAAACTGGAGTCAAAAACAAAAGAGTCATTCCAACAACCAACGAACTGATAATTAAAGCTAATCCAGAATTGGCCCCTGCCTGGTCATTGACTGCAGTCCTTGAAAATCCCCCAGATGTGGGGAAGGATTGAAATAAAGAGCCAATAATATTAGATGAACCTAGAGCAATTAATTCTTGATTTGGATTTACGGAATAATCTTTATTTTCTTCAATTGCTTTGGCAATTGAGATTGCCTCCATAAAGGCAATTAGAGATAAAGTAATTGCTAAAGGGAAAACTCTGGAAATATTTGATAATTCTATTTGTGGAGTTTTAAAGGAGGGAAGCCCTTCAGGGACATTTCCAACTATGGTAACACCCGAGTTCTCTCCAAAAAAATTCATCCATAAACAAGCAACTATAACAGCAATAAGTGCTCCTGGAATGGAAGGGTTAATTTTTTTTAAAAAAACCAATAATAAAATTGATAATAACCCCATGGTTATCGTTTCAATATGAATTTGAGAACTTTTTTGAAAAAAATCAACTATCAATAAATGAATTTTATTTGTAGTTTGAAATGGAGCACCAAATAGGTGCTTGAGCTGACTTAATCCAATTATTATTGCTGCTGCTGAGGTAAATCCAGATATTACAGGTTTCGAAAGAAAATTAACTAAAAATCCCATTCTTAAAAATCCAAGTGTAATTTGTATTGTACCCACAAAAAAAGCTAAAAATATCGCCATGGATATATATTCCTCAATCCCAGAAAGATTTAGAGCTGCTAAACCTGATGCGACTAGAAGGGAATCCATTGCCACTGGTCCAACTGCCAAATGTCTAGACGTTCCCATTAAAGCATAAATCACTTGAGGAACTAAAGCTGCATAAAGTCCAAAAACAGGGGGTAAACCTGCGAGCATTGCGTATGCCATTCCTTGAGGAACTAGCATTATACCAACTGTAATACCTGCTATAAAATCGTTTTTAATTGCTTTTTGGGATAGTCTAGGACCCCACTTTAATATTGGAAAATACTCCTTCATATATAATTACAATTTACTGATTTTTATAAACATTAAATTAACATCAATATTCACTTTCAGGTATTATAGATCCGTGAGGATCAATAAGATCATCACCTAAAATTTTTCTCATTCTATTAAAAAATTTAGAATTTTCTATATGTTCTATTTCCTCTGCAATATCATGAACCTCATCTATTTTAAAATTCATTTCTTTCACTAAATAAAGCTCTATCAACCTATGTTTTGAAATAATCTCCACAGCTTTTTTTCTTCCTAGGGATGTTAATTTGATAGGTTTATAAGGTGATGTATTTACAAACCCCATCTTTACTAATTTCTTTAGCATATTGGAAACCGTNGACTTACTAACATCAAAAATAATACTTAAAGCAGTTACTGTTATGTTCTCTTTATTTTCCTGNAGTTTATAAATAGACTTTAAATAATTTTCTTTTTCTATAGTTTTTTTCATAAATGTTTTGTGGCATAAAACTATTTTTTAGTTTTACAGTATAAAACTTTTTTGTGATTAGATTTCTATTTTTATTAATTAGTATTGTTCAAATTTCATTTTCCCAAAGGTACCCAATAAAAGGTATAGTTGTCTCAAATAATATCCCCCTTGAAGGAGCAACTATTATTGTTGAAGGAACTAATATAGGAACTATAACTGATCAATATGGTAATTTTAGTTTAAACATATCTAAGAAAAAAAATACCAAAATTATTATTTCTTATATGGGATACAAACCTCATGAGCATATAATCGTTTCTTACACCAAGAATCTAGGGTTTATTGAGCTCCAAAAAGAAAATCAACTCAANGAGGTTATAATCTCGGGCACATTAAAACCGGTATCAAAATTAAATAGTCCAGTTCCTGTCGAAGTTTATTCAAAAGATTTTTTTATTGCTAATCCCTCACCATCAGTTTTTGAATCTATTGGAATAATTAATGGTGTTAGACCACAGCTAAACTGTAATATTTGTAATACAGGAGATATCCATATCAATGGACAAGAGGGAAGTTATACCATGGTTTTAATTGATGGACTTCCAATTGTTAGTGGATTATCAACAGTTTACGGTTTAACAGGTATACCTCAGTCTTTAATTGAACAAATAGAAATAGTAAAAGGTCCTGCATCAACTTTATATGGTTCAGAAGCAATTGGGGGATTAATTAATTTAATTACTAAAGTTCCTGAAAATACTTCTAAGTTTTCATTTGACACATTTGGTTCTGGATGGGGAGAGGTTAACACAGATTTAGGTTATAAGTATAATTTAAACAATAATTCACAAGGAATTATCGGTGTAAATTATTTTAATTATTCAAACCCAATTGACAACAATAATGANGGTTTTACTGATTTAACCTTAGTGGACAGAATTTCAATATTCAATAAAATTGATATAAAAAACAAGCTTTCAATTGCAACAAGATTTGTGTATGAAGACAGATGGGGAGGTGAAATAAATTGGAATAAAAGTTACAGAGGAGGAGATGATATCTATGGGGAAAGTATATTCACTAATAGGATTGAATTATTTGGAAAATATACTTTTGATGAAAATTTATTTTTTCAATTTAGTTTCAATAATCATAATCAAAACTCTGTTTATGGAAAAACAATATTTGACGCTTATCAAGCAATTGGTTTTGGTCAATTAATTTGGAATAAAAATTTTAAATCAAATGATTTTATTATTGGACTGGCATATCGATATACTCATTACGATGATGATACAACTGCAACATATAATGAGAATTTAATGTCCAATGAAGCAGAGATTATTAATTTACCGGGACTATTTATTCAAGATGAAATTAAAATCGGAGAATACAATTCTCTTCTGGTTGGGTTTAGGTATGATTATAATTCAATTCATGGAAATATTTTTACTCCAAGATTAAACTATAAAATTTTAAATAAAAAAATATCATCTACTCTCAGGCTAAGCATTGGATCTGGTTATCGAATCGCTAGGGTTTTTACTGAGGATCATGCAGCACTAACTGGTGCAAGAGAAGTTGTGTTTCTGGATAATTTAAATCCTGAAAAATCATGGAACATAAATATAAATTTTGTTAAAAAAATATATGCCAAACAAGGGTATATTATAAATTTTGATTCAAGTATTTTTTGGACTCAATATTCAAATAAAATAATTCCTGACTATGACACCAATCCAAATCAAATTATATATGATAATTTGAATGGTAAATCAATTATTCAGGGAGTGTCAGTGAATTTTAATTCTGTTTTTAATAATGGTCTTAAAATGAATATAGGTGCCACATACATTGACTCGTCAATTATCGAAAACGCCATTGAGTTTACTCCATATCTAACAGAAAGCTTTCATGGAGTTTGGAAAATTGAAAAAGGATTTAATGAGTCTGGATTCAAAATAGATTTCACAGGAAATATTTTAGGGAAAATGAGATTACCTAGATTGGGTATTTTGGATCCAAGAGATGAATATTCCCCTGTCTTTAGTATTACAAATCTTCAGTTAACTAAAGTAATAAACAATAACTATGAATTTTATGGAGGTGTAAAAAACATATTAGATTTTACTCCACCAAAAAACAGTATTGCAAGACCCTTTGATCCTTTTGATAGGGAGGTAGTTTTTGATAATAATGGAAATGCAATCTCTTCTATCGGAAATCCATATGCATTAACTTTTGATCCATCATATGTATACGCCTCAAATCAAGGAAGAAGATTTTTTGTTGGAATGAGATGGAAAATTAATTAATCTCCTTTTTTAAAACCATAAAATAATTGTCCAATGAAACCTCTGGCCATTGATTGATCTCCTTCATAACCAAGCTTTGTATCTCCATTTTCATTTGGAATATAATTTGTTCTAAATATATAATCCCAAAGACTTAAACTGATTGCAAAATTTACCCCAGTTTTAAAATTATTTGATGATGAGTATGCATGATGATGAAGATGCATAATAGGATTATTAAAAATATATTTCAAAGGACCATAGCTTAACTTTATATTGGAGTGATTTAAATGACCTATAGTTATAGCCAGAAAATGAATGATGTATGCCTGTTCAGGCTCAAAACCACCTATTAGCATTACAGCAAACACTTTTAATGGTTTATATAATATATTTTCCATCCAATGATAATGAAAATGAGCAGCAAACCCCATTTCTTTAACTGAATGATGAACTTTATGGAATTTCCATAAAAAATCAAAACGATGCATCATTATGTGTGTTAACCACTGAAAGAAATCCAAAGTGATGAAAAATATTATTAATTGCGTGATTTGAGAAAAAGTTGATAAATCAATTAATGCAATTGAGTTTGGAGCAATTCCAAATAAATCAAATAACAGCTTATTAAAAGCTTCGTAAAAACCAACAATTATAATTGAAAAAAGAAAAAAATTGAAAAACATATAAATTATATCAATCCAAAAACCTTTTCTAAATATTTTTTGACTTTTTCTCCACGGAAATATTATTTCAAAAATCCAGACTAACAGGGAGATTATTATCAATCCCCAAAAATAGTTTTCACTATGTGGAACTTTAAAAAAAATCTGATTTGAAGTCCAACTTAAGACCGCAATTGATGAATCAATAAGTAATTTAATATATTCCATAAGTTTATTACAAAACAGCGATTTTTAAAATCATTTCTGTTTGATTTCACAAATTTAGTAAATAGCTCAAATAAAGTTTTCATTTTATATAACAAAAAAGGAGACTATCGAAAGACAGTCTCCTTTTTGTACTCGAGGCGGGACTTGAACCCGCACGACCGCAATGGTCATTGGATTTTAAGTCCAACGTGTCTACCAATTCCACCACTCGAGCAAAATTCACTTAGAGCGAAAGACGGGATTTGAACCCGCGACCCTCACCTTGGCAAGGTGATGCTCTACCCCTGAGCTACTTTCGCAAAAGGTTTACAAATATAGAATAAACAAGTAAAATTGATATTACAGTATTAAAAAAATTTACTTGTGTTATTTTACACCCAATCTTCTCTTTATTTCATTCAATTTCATAAGAGCCTCGATAGGTGTTAGAGAGTTTATATCCAATTCTTTTATTTCATCTCTTAATTCCTCCAATAATGGATCATCGAGTTTAAACATTGTCATTTGGATCTGAGATTCATCTTTATTTAACAACTGTTTTTTTTGTTCTACACCATGACTTCTTTCAAGAACTTTTAGTTTTTTATTTGCATTTTGAAGAATTGTATTTGGCATACCTGCCATTTTTGCAACATGAATACCAAAACTATGAGCACTTCCNCCCNCCTCAAGTTTTCTTAAAAACAAAACTTTATCCTTCAANTCTTTAACTGAGACATTAAAATTTTTAATTCTTGNGAATGANTCNGACATTGCATTTAATTCGTGATAATGNGTAGCAAATANAACTTTTGGTTTATANGGATGTTCATGAAGAAATTGAGCTATAGCCCAAGCAATTGAAATTCCATCATAAGTGCTTGTTCCTCTTCCAATCTCNTCAAGTAATACTAAACTNTNTTTTGAAATATTATTNAATATNGTAGCNGACTCATTCATTTCTACCATAAATGTTGAAGATCCTTTTGAAATATTATCACTTGCACCAACCCTTGTAAANATTTTATCAACTANCCCCATTTTNACTGATTTTGCTGGAACNAAACTTCCNATTTGTCCCATTATTGTAATTAATGCNGTTTGTCTCAAAAGNGCNGACTTACCNGACATATTTGGNCCTGTTATCATTATTAATTGATTTTTCTCATTATTCAANTCGATTGTATTNGGAACATATANTTGATCTCTTGANATCACCTGCTCTATTACTGGATGACGACCTTCTTCAATGAAAATNGAATTTNCTTNAATNAATTTNGGGGAAACATAATTGTATTTNTTNGCTGAAAACGCAAAACTCCAAAGGCAATCNAGAAATGATATTTCATTNGAAGTTAATTTTATGATATTTAGAAATTTTTGCAGTNTAATCAAGAGNTCCTTNTANAGGTTTTCCTCAAGAATTTTTATTTTTTCTTCTGCNCCAAAAATCTTAGATTCNAACTCCTTTAATTCTTGAGTAATATATCTNTCAGCATTNACTAATGTTTGTTTTCGAACCCACTCTTCTGGNACTTTATCTTTATGNGTATTTCTTACTTCTATATAATAACCNTAAACGTTATTATATGCAATTTTNAATGAGCNTATGTTAGTTCTTTTTATCTCATTATTTAAAAGTTCATCTAAATGAGANTTTGTAGTTAAAAGNAGNTTTCTAAGGTCGTCTAATTCAANAGAAACTCCTTTTGCTATAATATTTCCTTTGCTAATCNAAGCNGGNGCTTCNGGNTCTAAAGTNTTTTCAAGTANATNAATTATNTCGTTTAAAGAAGGAAAATTTGAAGCCTTATTTTTTAAGTTTTTATNTCCNCTATCATNTAATACTTTTAAAATNTTNGGTATNATATTTAATGAACTATTTAANTGAACTAGNGTTCTTGGCGCAACTTTAAAGGTTGATATTTTTGCCATCACTCTTTCTAAATCTATTATTTTTGNGAGAAATTCTGCTAANTTTAGATATACTNNTTCGTTTTTAATNATTGCTTNNACAAGNNCNTGTCTTANAACAATTTCATNAATATTTTTCGAGGGAAATGCAAGCCAATATTTCATTTTTCTTGCACCCATTGATGTTTGAGTATGATCTAANATTGAAATTAATGAAACTCCNTCTTGATTTGTNGGAAAAAATAATTCGAGATTTCTNATTGTAAAATCATCCATCCAAACATANTCNGAACTAACTAGTCTTTGGATTTTAGTTACATGTTTNATTTTATTATGCTGGGTTTCATNTAGATAATGNAGAATTGCACCNCCAGAGTTACAACCTTCAATCAAATCACTCACNCCAAAACCCTGTAAAGAATTAGTTTCAAAATGTGAAGTTAANTTTTCTANAGCAAAATCATTTTCAAAAGCCCAATCTTCAANNAAGAATAAAGGAAAATTAGATCCAAATTCTTTTTCAAAAGATTTTTTTTGAGGCTTAGAAACCAAGATTTCACTAGGTGAAAAATTTTGTAAAAACTGTGATATTATTTCTTTTCCTCCTTGACCCACAAAAAAATCTCCAGTTGAAATATCAATTAGTGAAATACCAATATTTATTTTTCCAAAGAAAATTGCACATAGATAATTGTTTTTTTTGTGATCTAAAACAGAATCATTTAATACAACCCCTGGGGTAACTAATTCAGTAACTCCCCTTTTAACGATTGTCTTTGTGAGTTTTGGATTTTCTAATTGTTCACATATAGCAACTCTGCATCCTGCCTTTACAAGTTTTGGAAGATATGAATCTAAAGAATGGTATGGAAAACCAGCAAGTGGAGTCTCGCTATTAGTTCCTGCTCCTCTTTTAGTTAATATGATACCAAGAATTGTGGATGCTTTGACCGCATCTTCACCAAAGGTTTCATAAAAGTCACCAACCCTGAACAACAACAATGCATCAGGGTACTTTACCTTGATTTCGTTGTATTGTTTTGTTAGAGGGGTTTCTTTGGATTTCTTGTGCACCTGAATACTTTTTACTAAAGTACACTTTTATGAAAATCAAAAAAAGAAAATGCAAAGACTATGATTATCTTTTGTTTATTTTTGAATATGCGAAAATTAAAAAATAGTGAACTTAAGAGGAAAACTATTTATGAATTTAAATTAGTAAAAAAAAATCCAATCATTATAATTTTAGATAATGTAAGAAGTATGAATAATATTGGGTCTGTATTTCGCTCAGCAGATGCATTCTTGATTAAGAAAATATACTTATGCGGAATCACTGCTGTCCCCCCTAATAAAGATATTCAAAAAACTGCGCTTGGAGCAACAGATTCTGTTAGCTGGGAGTATTCTAAATCTACGATAGAAACAGTAACTAATTTAAAAAAAAAAGGTGTTGATGTAATTGCAGTTGAACAAATCAAAGGATCTAAAATTCTTAGTAATTTTCAACCAAAAAAAAATAAATCTTATGCATTAATTTTTGGAAATGAAGTAAAAGGGGTTTCACAGGAAGTTATTGATATCATTGATAATTCCATTGAAATTCCCCAGTTTGGAACTAAGCACTCACTAAACATATCTGTTTCAGTTGGAATTTTATTATGGGATTTTTATTCTAAGATGAAGAATTAAATAATTTTCTAAATAAGTTTTGTTGCCCTTTTTTTGACAGAAGTTCTAAAACTTCCTCAGACCTGACTTCTATCAATAAAAATTTCTGTTTCTGATTAAAAATTTTTTTATACTCTTTTGAAATAGATTCCAAATATTTTTTTGAAATATTTTTTTCAAATGACCTACCCCTTAAAATAATTTGATTTTTTAATTGTTTTGTTTCTTGNTTTAAATAAATTATAATGTTTGGCATTTTTATTTGTTGCACCTCTTTATTGTANATATACATAAATTTNTTAAATAAACCCTTTGAAAGATTAGTTTTTGAAAAAACTAATGATTTCCCTATCCAANAATCACTTATTGTTTTTTTATTTTCATTATTTTTAAAATGACTATTAATTTGGTTAATTCTTTCTTGAAAAAAAAAAGTTTTCAAGCTTTGAGGAAAAAAATTTAGGGTTTAAATAAAAGTCCTTTAAATAGGGGTTTTTTTTAAAGTTTTCATTTAANAACTCTATATCAAAATGATTTTTAAAAACTTTACTTAAAGTTGTTTTTCCAACTCCAATATTCCCTTCAATTGAAATAAATGAATATTTGTTCCAAAAGGGAATATAAAAATTATTTGTTTTTATTTTTTTTACATGTGAATTATCTTTCAACAGTGAAGATATTTCGAAAATGGATTTATTGATTTTCGGATGAATAAAATCTGAGTTTAAATCACATAAAGGAATTAAAACAAAATTTCTATTATTAATTCTTGGGTGTGGAACAGTTATTTTTTTTGATTTTTTTACTACACTGTCAAAAAATAAAATATCTAAATCTATTTCTCTATNANTATAAACTCCAGTATCTCCTCTTATCCTTCCTAATGANGNCTCTATTTTTAGTAATATTCTTAGTACCGTCTTTAATGAATATTTTGTTTTTAAAATTAGACATCCATTATAAAAATCTCTACCTACAAAACCACATGATTTTGACTCATATAAGGAAGAAATATTCTCAATTCTTCCCAATTGAATCTCAATCTCTTTAAGAGCAGCAATAATATTTTTTAACCTATTCCCTTTATTACTTCCAAAAGAGACATAAACTTTGTGAAAGGTNTCTTCAGGCATAATACAAATTTACAAAACGCTATCTTTGCTTAAACTTATGTTATAATAAATAAAAAAAAANTTTCATGAAAGCTGTNGACAAAATTTTTGCAGAGAAAATTTATATTTTCCTTGGGGCACTTTTTATAACATCANTNGTAGTTTCAAATATTATTTTTCAAAAGTTTTTTTATTGGTACCCTATTAATATTATNCTATTTGACCAACCTCTATTTGAATTATCTGTTGGTTTACTTCCATACCCACTAACCTTTCTTATAACAGATTTAATATCTGAAATATATGGTAAAAGAAGAGCAAATTTAATTGTCATAGCTGGTATCTTTGCATCGTTTTTTTCAGCGGGAATTTTATTTTTAGGAGATATACTTCCGGCAGTTGAGTATTCTCCAATTAATGATGCATTGTATAAAAAGGTTTTTTCTCTATCTCCAATCGCTGCGTTAGCTTCAATGATTGCATATTTAATTGCTCAATTTGTTGANATAAGAATATATCATTTCTGGAAAAAATTAACAAAAGGGAAAAAACTTTGGCTAAGAAATAATTTTTCAACTTTTGCATCCCAATTTTTAGATAGCGTAACTGTTGTAGGTCTTTTATGTCTTTTCAATATTTTGAGTTGGGAAAATTTTTTGGGACTTTCTATGGCCTCCTTCATATTTAAAATATTAGTTGCATTAATTGATACTCCATTTCTTTATTTGTTTGTTTATGTGTTTAGAAAAAGATTTTCTTTAAAGATTGGTGAGGAAATTGATTGGAATAGAGCCTAATGAATAATGATACCCGTTTAAATAAATATTTCAGTGAAATTGGATATTGCTCGCGTCGTGCAGCTGATAAA
This sequence comes from Flavobacteriaceae bacterium, assembly GCA_002711185.1. GTDB lineage: Bacteria > Bacteroidota > Bacteroidia > Flavobacteriales > Flavobacteriaceae > Marivariicella. The sequence continues at coordinate 7,041 of PAHL01000027.1, read as the reverse complement.
CTAATTGAAGAAGGGAGAGTTTATATTAATGGNCAGATTGCAATAATGGGTCAAAAAATCAAAGTAGACGATTCNATTANAGTTGATGGTAAATCATTAGATATTAAAAAAAATAAGGATATATATATTGCATTTAATAAGCCAAAAGGAATTGTGTGTACAACANACACAAAAGTCGAAAAAGATAATATTATTGACTTTATCAATTATCCAATTAGAATTTTTCCAATTGGAAGACTNGANAANGCNAGTGAGGGATTGATTTTACTGACCAATGATGGTGATATTGTCAATAAAATTTTAAGAGCAAGAAATAAGCATGAGAANGAATATGTAGTTACAGTTAATAGACCTATTACAAAGGAATTTATTTCAAAAATGGGAGAAGGAGTGCCGATTTTAGATACTATAACAAGAAAATGCTTTGTAAAACAAACTCATAAAAAACAATTCAAAATCATTTTAACTCAAGGTCTAAACCGTCAGATAAGAAGAATGTGTGAATACTTAAATTTTAGAGTTGTAAAATTNCAAAGNATAAGANTTATGAATATAAAATTAGATACTGAATCAGGAATNTACAGGGATCTTAATCAAAGAGAAATAAAATCATTAAAAAAATTAACTGAAGATTCAAAAAAACACAACTAATCTATTGAAATAATAACCTCAGTGCCCTCATTTCCTCGAATATTAAAAACTNTATTNTCCTCAAAAATTAAATACTGACCCTTTATTCCGGTAAGTACCCCCTCATATGATGATTTTGATAGGTTTAAACTACTTACTTTTATTGGGTGCTTTTCAATAGGAAAAGTCAGCTCTGTTACTTTATTTTCTTTAAGGAAATATGGCTTAAAATCATTTGAAATATTATCAAAAGCCTTATCTCTTGAAAATTTCCAGTCAATTTTTTCAATATCATTTTGAAGCATTTTTCTCCAATTAGTTTTGTCAGAAAAAACTTTTTTTAACTGTACTTCTGCTTTACCTGCAAGGTGTCTGTTTGGGACCTCTAAAATCGAAATTGCACTTACNGCACCTTGATCAATCCATCTANTTACTAATTGTTCTTTTCTGGTTACACCAACTTTTAAATGGCTACTTAAAGACAAGTAAACAATATGTGGTTTTAGTTGTATCTTTTTTTCATATTCAAGATCACGATCTTCAATTCCAAGATGAGCAGTACTTAATTCGGGTCTAATTATCCACTCACCAATAAATGGTGAATCATAAAAGCAATTTTTACAAAATCCTTGTCTAAATATATTTAATCTCTTACCGCAATTTATACACTGTTCCCCAGTTTTATTAATACTTAATTTTCTTCCAATACACTGGTTAATTTCTAAAAAGTCATTATCAAATGTTAAAAAGTATCTTATTGGGGAATTGTTAGTGGTTAGCATTTTCTTCAATACACCTTTAAACATAAAACAAAGTTTTTAAATTTACTTTATAAATATAAGCAACCTATGCCAAATCCTTTGTTCCATTCTATTGCGTCTTGGGCCTTAAAAAAAAGAATAACTCAAATTGAATTGTTTATCAAGTACCCCCATGAGACTCAACAAGAAGTTCTTTTTAAGTTATTAAACACTGCTAAAAGGACTGAGGTTGGAATAAAATATGAGTTTGATTCAATCAAAAATTACAAAAGCTTCAAAAATAAATTACCAATAATTAAATATGAACAAATATTTAAATCGATAGAAAGATGCAGAAAAGGTGAGCAAAATATTTTTTGGCCATCTACAATTAAATGGTTTGCTATGTCAAGTGGGACAACAGATTCGAAAAGTAAATTTATCCCTGTAAGTACGGAATCCCTCGAGGATTGCCATTACAAGGCAGGAAAAGATATGCTTTCACTTTATTTAAATAACAATAGTGATTCCAAACTATTAGCTGGAAAGTGTCTCAGATTAGGTGGAAGTGGAGAGTTATATGAGAACAATAATAGTTATTTTGGAGATTTGTCAGCAATATTTATTGATAATTTACCTTTCTGGGCAGAATTAGGAAGTACACCAAGTAACAAGGTTTCACTGATGTCCGAATGGGAAAGTAAGATGGAAGCTATAATCTTGGAGACTTTAAATGAAAAAGTAACAAGTTTAGCAGGGATACCATCTTGGATGATGGTACTTTTAAATAATACCCTTAAAAAGAAAAAAACTAATTCAATAAATGATATTTGGCCACATATCGAAGTTTACTTTCATGGAGGTGTAAATTTCAAACCCTATAAAAATCATTTTGAGAAAATCTTAGGTAATAAAAAAATCAAATTTTATGAAATTTATAATGCCTCAGAAGGTTTTTTTGCTATTCAAGATCAAAATAACAGCTCAGATCTTTTACTAATGTTAGATTATGGAATATTTTATGAATTTATTCCAATGAATATGTTTAATCTATCAATTGAAAATGCAATTCCAATATGGGAAGTGAAAAAAAATACAAATTATGCAATAGTAATCTCCACGAATGCTGGTTTATGGAGGTATTTAGTTGGTGATACCGTTAAATTTGTAANCTTAGATCCATACAGAATTAGAATTACAGGTCGAACTAAACATTTTATTAATGTTTTTGGAGAGGAATTAATAATTGAAAACGTGGAAGAGGCTTTGAGTATAACCGCAAAAAAATTCAACTTATCAATTATTAATTATACGGTTGGACCTGTTTTTATGAAAACAAACACAAAAGGAAGACATGAATGGCTTATTGAATTTGAAAAACCACCAAATAATATTGAAAATTTTTCTGAATTTTTAGACAATAAATTGAAGAAATTAAATTCTGATTACGAAGCCAAAAGATACAAAGACATTACGTTAAAAAAACCTTTAATAACTATTGCCAAAAATAATTTATTTTACAATTGGCTTTCTTCAAAAAATAAATTAGGTGGTCAAAACAAAATTCCTAGATTGTCTAATTCAAGAGAATATATTGACTCATTAATAAGACTGAATATCTAACTCAGGAAACTGCTTTTAGTGTTGGAAGCTCAACTTTACTGAGCTGATCCTCAGCGTAAGATTTTGTAACTTTTAAACTATTAACATCTGATCCTGGAAGTTCAAACATAGCTTTACTGAGAACCCCTTCGCACAAGGATCTTAATCCTCTTGCACCTAGATCATATTCTAATGCTTTTTGAACAATTAAATCCAGTGCTCCAGAGGTGAAAATTAAAGAGATGTTATCCATCGAAAACAACTTTTGATATTGTTTAATCAGTGCATTTTTGGGATCTGTTAAAATAGATCTTAAGGTTAACTTATCTAATGGATTCATGTGAGACAAAACTGGAAGTCTTCCAATAATTTCAGGAATTAATCCGAATTTTCTTATGTCTTTTGGTGTAATATATTGAAGTAAATTATCCCTGTCTATTTTTTTGGACTCTACTTGATTTTTATATCCAATTGCTTGTAGGTTTAGTCTTTTCTCAATCATTTTATCAATCCCATCAAAAGCTCCACCTGCAATAAATAAAATATTTGAAGTATTTACCTCAATAAACTTTTGATCCGGATGTTTTCTTCCACCTTTTGGTGGAACATTAACCGTAGTTCCCTCAAGTAACTTTAATAAAGCCTGTTGAACTCCTTCCCCAGAGACATCTCTGGTAATAGATGGATTATCACCTTTTCTAGCTATTTTNTCAATTTCATCAATAAAAACAATTCCTTTTTGAGCTTTTTCGGTATCATAATCAGCAGCTTGTAATAATTTAGTTAGAATGGTTTCCACGTCCTCTCCAACATATCCAGCTTCTGTTAAAACGGTTGCATCAACTATAGCTAAAGGAACTTCTAAAAATCTTGAAATTGTTTGTGCTAAAAGAGTTTTACCAGTNCCTGTTTGACCTACAAGCAGTAAGTTGCTTTTTTCTATCTCAAGTGTATTGTTAGAATTTTGATTATTTAGTCTTTTGTAGTGGTTGTAGACTGCTACACTTATAATTTTTTTTGCTGTTTCTTGTCCAATTACATAGTCATCTAGGAAAGATTTTATTTCCCTGGGNGGTTTTAACTCTATATTTAAATTTGGTATATTCTCTTTTGAGGATTCTTCATTTACTATATTACTCGCCTGGTCAATACATTTTTCACATATATGTGCATCAAGTCCTGCAACAAGTATTTGTGTATCAGTTTTTGCCCTTCCACAAAAAGAACAATTTAATTCATTTTTATCGCTCATTTAAACTAACATTATTTGGATGATTTTAAAACTTCATCAACCATTCCATATTTTTTTGCTTCTTCTGCTTTCATCCAATAATCTCTGTCACTATTCTCAGTTACTTTTTTTATTGGTTGTCCAGAATGTTTGGCAATAATTTGATATAATTCATCTTTTAATTTAAGAATTTCTCTTGCAGTAATTTCTATATCTGATGCCTGACCTTGAGCTCCTCCAAGAGGTTGATGAATCATAACTCTAGAATGGGGCAGAGCTGATCTTTTACCCGTTTTTCCTGCACTTAATAAAACTGCACTCATAGAGGCAGCGATACCAGTACATATTGTTGCTACATCAGGAGTAATAAACTGCATTGTATCATAAATTCCAAGGCCAGCATATACTCCACCACCAGGAGAGTTTATATACATCTGNATATCTCTTTTGGAATCAATACTTTGTAAAAATAAAAGTTGAGCTTGGATTACNTTTGCAACGCTATCGTTTATAGCTGTTCCTAAAAACATAATTCTGTCCATCATAAGTCTCGAAAAGACGTCCATTTGAGCAACATTTAATTGTCTCTCCTCAATTATGTATGGAGTTAAACTGCTGACTATTTTATCATAGTGTAAAGAATTAACTCCGTGGTGCTTCGTTGCATACTTTTTAAATTCATTTCCGTAATCCATATTTTATTAGTTNTAAAAATTTATTAAAATTAGTTAAAAAAAAGTTACGTCTTCGGGTATGCCTCTTTNATAAAGCTTTCAAAGCTNACTTTCTTGACCTTTANTGGAGCTTTCTCCAAATAAAATTTTAGGAGTTTTTTGCTGATAATTTGGTCCTGAATTTGTTTTACTTCATCTTTATTTGATAAAATTCTTGCAATTATTTTCTTTATTTCATTATCAGGCGGAATTGGTTGTCCATATTGAGTCATTTGAGAAATAATCATATTTTGAGAAAATTCTTTAATCTCCTCCATTTCTACTTGTAAATTATTATCAGAAATAATTTTACCTTCAATCAGCTGATATTTGATTCCTTTTTCCGATTTATTATACTCCTCTTTAGCCTGTTCAGGTGTTAGCTGTTCTTTTCCTGAATTCTGCATCCATTTTATTAAAAACTTTTGCGGTAACTTTATTTTAGTATTTTCAATCAAAAATTCATTGATGTCATTTAATAGTTTTTGATCAGATTGTTGCTCTAGTTGTTTTTCAATTCCTTCAGCAATTTTTAATTTCATTTCTTTTTTCGACTTNACAGATCCTGGCTCATATATNTTGTCAAATAATTCTTGGTTTAGTTCTGAAAGGATTCTTTCATTAACTTCTTTAATTTCTATATGGATTTCACCGTCTAGTTTTGACAAATCTNTATCGTTAAGACTTAAAATTTGTTTTGCTTTGAGAGAATCTTTAAAAAGATTTTTTATTTTTAAGTTAATTTTATCTCCTGGCTTTGATGCTTTAATTAACTCTTTGTTTTTAATTCCTTTTATATCTTGAAGAAGAAAATTGGATGATGTTTTNATTGTATTTTCATCAGACTGAAATAATGCCGAAATTTCAAATGACTCTTTAATCTCATTCTTAGAAACAATTTTTCCATACTGTTTTCGGATATTATTAAGCTGATCATTTATCATTTTTTCATCTGCNAAAATTTTAAAATGAATGACCTTTTTCTTTGAATCAAGATTGATTTTAAATTTTGGTGAAATNCCAAGTTCAAATGCAAACTCCAGGGTTTCGGATTTCCAATCTAAATCTTCTTTAACAACTGGCAAAGGGCTTCCCAAAATATCTATTTTTTCATCTTTCAAGAAATTATTCAATTTATCTTGTAGAATTTTATTAACCTCCTCAGCNGTAACAGCATTTTGATACTGTTTTTTTATGAGTCCCATNGGAACAAAGCCTTTTCTAAAACCAGGTATATTTGCCTTTTTCCTGTAATTTTTTAAAANATCATCAACTTTTGATGAAAAATCTTTTTTCTCAAGTTTTATTGTGANTATTGAATTTAATGGATCAATTTCTTTTCTTGAAATCTGCATTATTTTGATATTTTAGGGGGCAAAAATACAATAAAATAGTCCTTTGTGCAATCTGTTTTTTTTATTTAAAGTTACTGCGATAAAAAAAATTAAAATTTATATGTTGTCCTAACAAATAAAAATCATATTTTTGCNCCCCAAACATTAATAACCGAGGGTCGAGNACCTTCATAAATTAATTATATGCCTGTTAGAATTAGATTACAAAGACATGGAAAAAAAGGAAAACCATTTTATTGGNTAGTAGCTGCAGATTCCAGAGCTAAAAGAGATGGTAAATATTTAGAAAAAATTGGAAGTTACAATCCCAATATTAATCCAGCTTCAGTAGATATTAATGTTGAGAAAGCTATTAAATGGCTTGAGAATGGTGCAGTNCCCTCAGATACTGCACGTACACTACTTTCCTACAGAGGAGTGATGTTAAAACATCATTTAAATGGCGGTGTAAAAAAAGGAGCATTATCTCAAGAAGAGGCTGATAAAAAATTAGATTTATGGTTGTCTGAAAAGGANAAAAANATAAAATCCAAAATTGATACTATCACAAAAAAAGACTCTGAGGNTAAGAAGGAAGCTTTAAAAAAAGAAAAAGAAGTCAGTGATAAACGTATAGAAGATGCTGCTAAAGCATTACTTGAAGAGGAAAAAAAATCTGAAGAAGNTCCTGCTGCTGAAGAAGCNCCTGCTGNNGAANNANCNNCTNCTGAAGAAGCACCTGCTGAAGAANCACCNGCTACGGAAGAANCTCCTGCTGCTGAAGAAGCTCC
>PAHL01000026.1 GCA_002711185.1 Flavobacteriaceae bacterium | reverse complement strand
TTTTTTAATGAAACATTTTTTCTAAGTTAAATAACATAAAAAATGTTGCACATATAACTTCGTTAAAAAATATTGGCATAATCAATATCTAGAAGAAATAAAAACCTCTACACAATTATAGTTAACAGTTTTATCAATGAATCCGAACAATAAACACGTAATCCTTTCTTTATTAGTAAATGAGTGACCTCGGCAGGATTCAAACCTGCAACCTCTTGAGCCGTAATCAAGTGCACTATTCAGTTATGCTACGAGGCCTTTATTAGTAATAATAATACTTTGCAAAGGTTTTATGTTACGACCTAAAATATTTGTTTCCACCTGTGTTTCCAATAAATCATAATATTTTAAAAACATACTTAAAGTATTTATGGCAAATATATGTAATTCAAGTGCACTACCCAAGAAGCCCTCAGGTTCGAATCTTATATTTATTTGATAAGTTATTGTCTCCTATTCAACAACAATTCGATTCAGGATTACAGCTTTAACCACTTGTGGTGGATTGTTTTTTTCTTTGTGCAAGGAAATCTGTTACACAAGACCAATCACTTCCATCACATACTTTACTTAAGTTTCCTGACTTACCACAAAAACAAATAATATTATCGTTATATTTTTTCAACTTATTTTATTTAAAATATTTTAATCGAAATAAATATAAAATTTTGCTGTTTGAAAGAATTTTTAATTAGTAGTTCTTATCTCACTATTAGTTTTTCTTATAGTGAAGAATATCTATAATAGATAATATCTATTTTATTATAATTTATAAGTATAAAGAATAATAAAATTTATTAGTTATTAAAATTAAATTCGTTATGTAGAAAGTTTGTTTGGTTTGAAGCCTTGGGATTTGATTATAAATTTTACTTTATATAATAAATAGTGTTTGGTTAGTTTTAGATGATTATGTCATTTCCCAAGGCATATCAAAACAACATTTTTAATTAGTTATGAAGACTTCAATTCAAACTAAGGCTTTAAAGACAAAATTAATTACCCTTTTTAAAATAATTCATAAAAATCCATAATTAGATATTAAATTTTTTTTAAAATTTCGTATTAGTTTTTTGTAAAGCTCTTACACTAAAATTATTTTTTTCTTTTAAATATATACCTTGTATATATAATTCCATTTGGGTCATCATAACCACTCATTGCTTCTGCCGACCCTGATACAAATGCTAATTCCCATCCTTGAGATGCCAAATCATTTATTTTTGAAGTGATAATTGCATCATTAGTGGCTATATTTTGAAATCTAATTCCAAATTGGTTATAAAAATTTAAAAGTAAAGTTTCTTCGTATTGCTTTGTTCTTATTTCACTTCTATCAAGATTCTCTCCTTTTTTCTTTTTTTGCTGCTTTTCTTCTTCTTGGTCCGCAAGCCTTAGAGTTGTAGTTTCTCTAAAATTTACCCCTTCAGCCTCAGCAATCATTCTTGACCTTTCTGCTATTAATCCCCCAAGACCTAGTTTTTTTGTTTTAACAACTGATTCAATTGTTGAGATTGTTTTGTATTCATATTCTTGTGAATAATTTTTTTGGAATAACATGATACATATAATTGTAATAAATAATTTAAATTTCATAATGATTAGTGTTTGATTTATTATGAATGTAATGAAATTTAACTCATAAATAAACATATTGAATATTAATTAAGTTTAAAAGGTTCTTAAATCATATATTTGAAAAAATTTATTTAATGGCTTTTATTGCTGTAATTGTAGGTATTATTTTATTAATAAAAGGTGGAGAGTTACTATTTGATGGTTCTATATCAATATCTTTAAAGCTAAATATTCCAAAGTTTATTGTAGGTATGACTGTAGTATCATTTGCTACATCTGCACCTGAATTAATCGTTAGTATTCAGGCCGCTATGATGGGTCATCCAGATTTGGCTCTTGGAAATATAGTTGGATCTAATATTGCCAATATTGCTTTTGTACTAGGAATTATAATTGTAATTACACCAATTAAAGTAGATAAAGTTTTTTATAAGACTGACTGGCCCGTAATGATGGTAATTACATTATTGTTTTTTTTCTTATTTAAAAATGATAATTCTTTAAGTAAAAATGAAGGTATAATTTTATTGATGGTTCTTTGTGTCTATTTAGTTTTTTTATTTGTTTTTAAAAGAAATGAAATTGAAGATGATGAACTCGAAACTAATAAAAATGACATGTCTTTTCTTAGAATTTTATTTCTTTTAGGATTTGGGGGCTTTTTTTTGTGGCTTGGCTCAGAAGTATTAATAAAAGGGGCAATTGAGCTTGCTACTCAAATTGGAATTAGCGAGAGAGTAATAAGTATTTCGGTTGTAGCTTTTGGAACTAGTATACCAGAACTATCAACTTCCATAGTTGCTATACTTAATAAAGAAAAAGGTATTTCAATTGGCAACTTAATAGGATCAAATATTTTTGATATGCTAGGTGTCATGGGTATTACAGCAATAATAGCTCCAATAGATAACATTGATCAAGGGCTTATTCAAAGCGACTTCTTATGGATGGTATCTATTGCATTCTTGATACTTCCATTAATTTTTATAAATAAGAAGTTTGTGTTTGGAAGAATTGAGGGNATNATTTTAATAGCAGCTTATATTGCTTTTATTAGTAGAATATTCCTATAAAAAAAACTCCTTTCTAAAAAATAAAAAGGAGTTTAGTAAGATAAAAGATATTATTTTAAGCTGATTTAACGGTTTTAATAATTCTTCCGGCGATCTTGTATGGATCTCCATTAGATGCAGGTCGTCTATCTTCTAACCATCCTTTCCAACCTTTTTCTACTGTCATAATTGGAATTCGAATTGAGGCTCCTCTATCAGATACTCCATAACTAAATTCATTAATTGACTGTGTTTCGTGTTCACCAGTAAGCCTTTGATCATTATCAGCTCCATAAACAGCTATGTGTTCTTTAACAACAGGTCTAAAAGCCTCACAAATTTTCTCATATGTTTTTTTGTCACCNCAGGTTCTTAAAGTAGTATTTGAAAAATTTGCATGCATTCCTGAACCATTCCAGTCAGTAGCTCCAAGTGGTTTTGGATGATACTCGATAGCTAAGCCATAATTTTCGGCAGTTCTTTCTAATAAATATCTAGCTATCCACATTTCATCTCCTGCTTGTTGAGCTCCTTTGGCAAAGGTCTGAAATTCCCATTGACCAGCAGCTACTTCAGCATTTGTTCCTTCTACATTAATACCAGCATCTAAACATATATCAAGATGTTCATCCATAATATCCCTTCCAAATGCATTTTTACCACCTACTGAACAATAAAACTGTCCTTGAGGTGTTTGGTCTTTTGGAAAACCTAGGGGTAGATTTGTTTCTGGATCCCACAAGAAATATTCTTGTTCAAACCCAAACCAAAAATCATTATCATCATCATCAATTGTTGCTCTTCCATTTGAAACGTGNGGTGACCCATCTGCATTTAAAACTTCGTTCATTACTAAAAANCCATTTCTTCTGATTGGATCAGGATAAATNGCAACAGGTTTAAGTAAACAATCTGATGAACCTCCTTCAGCTTGCTGTGTTGAGCTTCCATCGAACGCCCACATTGGGACATCACTNAGTTTNCCGCTGAAATCATCAACAATTTTTGTTTTGCTCCTTAGGTTTGCTGTTGGCTTGTAACCATCAAGCCATATATATTCTANTTTTGATTTACTCATTGTTTTTTATTTTTGTANTAGTTTATTTTTGATAGTNAACTAATTTAANAATTTATTAATCCCAGTTGCAAAATTCAAAAAACTAAATATTAATATTTATGAACTTTTACGAATATCTTAATTTTTTGATCTTACATTTTAAATATCTTTAAAATCTATTGATTTTTATAAAGATTATTTTTTATTAGTTAATAATTTAAATAAATAATTTAAGGTCAATTTATATAGTTAAAGTATTTTTGTTTTAAATAAAAATAATATGTCAAATAGACTTTATGATCAACGGGGTGTTTCACCGCAAAAGGAAGATGTTCATGAAGCAATTAAGAATNTTAATAAAGGTCTTTATCCAAATGCATTTTGTAAAATTATTCCAGATTATATTACTGGAAGTGAAGATCATTGTCTTGTAATGCATGCTGATGGTGCAGGAACTAAATCTTCTCTTGCATATATGTATTGGAAAGAAACNGGAGATTTAAGTGTTTGGAAAGGTATCGCNCAAGATTCATTAGTTATGAATATTGATGATGTTTTATGTGTTGGAGCCGATGACAATATANTTTTATCATCAACTATAGGAAGAAATAAAAATAAAATACCCTCAGAAGTACTATCTGCGATAATAAATGGAACAGAGGATTTGATNAAGGATTTTAAGAAATTTGATGTTAATATATTTTCCTCTGGAGGGGAAACAGCCGATATTGGTGACCTAGTAAAGACAATTGTTGTAGACTCTACAGTNATAGCTAGAATGAAAAGAGCAGATGTGATTAATAATTCTAATATCCGATCTGGGGATTATATTATAGGATTAGAATCTTATGGTCAAGCAAAATATGAAAAAACATACAATAGTGGGATGGGAAGCAATGGTTTAACTTCTGCAAGACATGATATTTTTTCAAAATATTTAGCTAAAAAATATCCAGAAAGCTATGATTTAAATTTAGATCCATCATTGGTTTATTCGGGTTCAAAAAAATTAACGGATAAAATTGATGGTATCACTTTAGATCTGGGAAAACTTGTCCTCTCTCCNACAAGAACTTATGCCCCAATAGTAAAAAAAATATTTAATGAAATTGGCAGAAAAAATATCCATGGAATGATTCATTGTAGTGGTGGTGCTCAAACTAAAATTCTNCATTTTATTGATAATCTNCATGTAATTAAAGATAATTTTTTTGATGTACCTCCATTATTTGATATAATTCAAAAAGAGTCTAAAACATCAGCAAAAGAAATGTATCAAGTATTTAATATGGGGCATCGATTAGAGTTATATGTTNCTCCTTCCATAGCTAGTAAAATTATTTCAATATCTAATGAATTTAATGTNGAGGCTAAAGTTGTAGGAAGAGTTGAATCNTCGAANACAAGAAAACTAACTCTCAAAACACCCAAAGGTGAGTTTATCTATTAATTATATCGTAATTTTATTTTTATATAAACCCAAATGTTAGATAAATTAAACGTCATAAAGCAAAGATTCAATGAGGTCACAGATCTTATTATTCAGCCGGATATTATATCTGACCAAAAAAAATATATAAAAATCAATAAAGAGTATAAAGATCTTAAGAATATTATGGAGAAAGGAAATATTTATTTTTCGTTAATTAATAATATTAATGAGGCAGAAAAGATTTTAATAGAGGAGGAAGATCCAGAAATGATAGAAATGGCNAAAAGTCAAATTGAAGAGGCAAAAAGTAAATTACCTGAATTAGAGGAGAAAATTAAGTTTTTATTAATCCCAAAGGATCCAGAGGACGCTAAAAATGTAGTAATTGAAATTCGCGCTGGAACGGGTGGTGATGAAGCAAGTATTTTTGCNGGTGACTTATACAGAATGTATTTGAAATATACTCAAGATAAAGGATGGTCAAGCAGTTTAGTTGATTCAAGTGAGGGAACTGCAGGAGGTTTTAAAGAAGTCATTTTTGAAGTTTCAGGGCAGGAGGTATATGGTACTTTAAAATACGAATCAGGTGTTCATAGAGTTCAAAGGGTTCCTCAAACAGAAACACAAGGAAGAGTACACACATCCGCAGCAACGGTTATGGTTTTACCAGAGGCAGAAGAATTTGATGTAGAAATTAATATGAACGAAGTTAGAATAGATTATTTTTGTTCATCAGGTCCAGGTGGACAATCTGTCAACACCACATATTCTGCAGTAAGATTAACCCACGAGCCAACAGGTATTGTTGCTCAATGTCAAGATCAAAAATCTCAACATAAAAATAAAGATAAAGCTTTAAAAGTTTTAAGGTCAAGANTATANGAATTAGAGTTAAATAAAAAGTTAGAAGCTGATTCAGAAAAGAGGACTAATTTGGTGTCTTCTGGTGACAGATCTGCAAAAATTAGAACATATAACTATCCGCANGGAAGAGTAACTGATCATAGAATTGGACTAACATTATATGATCTTCAAAATATAGTTAATGGAGATATTTCAAAACTCATTAATGAGCTGCAGCTTCATCAAAATACTGAAAAGTTAAAAGCTTCAGAAGAATTAATATGAATCAAAAAAAACTTTTTGAACAAATTAAAAAGAAACGTTCTTTTTTATGTGTAGGGCTTGATGTTGATTTAAAGAAAATTCCTTCTCATTTATTATCTGAACCTGATCCCATTTTTTCCTTTTGTAAAGAAATAATTGATTCAACCAATAAATATGCTATTGCATACAAGCCAAATATTGCATTTTTTGAGTCAAATGGATTAAATGGCTGGAAGTCTCTAGAAAAAGTCAGTGATTATTTATCCTCCCAATACCCTAATATATTTTCAATCGCAGATGCTAAAAGAGGAGATATTGGTAATACTGCCACCCANTATGCCAAAGCTTTTTTTGAAAATTTATCTTTTGACTCTATAACTGTAAATCCCTACATGGGTCAAGACTCAGTTGAACCTTTTTTAAATTTTAATAATAAGCATACTATTTTATTAACATTAACTTCAAATCATGGTTCTGANGATTTTCAGTTTTTTGGNCTACCCAATAAACCTTTATTTGAGAAAGTTATTGAGGTTTCNAAATCTTGGAATAATTCAGATAGATTAATGTATGTAGTCGGTGCTAATCAAATCGATTATCTAAAAAAAATTAGAAGTTTACTTCCAGATTCATTTTTTCTNATACCCGGAGTGGGNGCTCAGGGAGGTGATTTGACTAAGGTTGTTTTGAATGGAATTAACGATAAATGTGGANTAATTATTAATTCTTCAAGGCAAATTATATATGCTAGTACTGGATTNGAATTCCAGAAATTCGCTGAAGAAGAGGCGAGGAAAATCCAGAAGTTAATGGAAAAGGAATTATTAATTCGAGGAATTATATAATGTTACATTATACTATTTATAAAAATAATGATACTAGTTTACCTTGGTTAACTTTTATTCATGGGGCGGGAGGGAGCTCCTCCATTTGGCATAAGCAAATTAGATTTTTTTCTAAGTTTTTCAATTTATTATTAATTGATTTAAGAGGTCATGGAAATTCTAAAGGGTTGACCTTAAATCCTTTTCAATCAAGATATACTTTCAAAGTAATAACAGATGACATAATTAAAGTATTGGACCATGAAAAAATTTTAAAATCTCATTTCGTTGGTATTTCTCTAGGAACAATATTGATAAGAAAACTCGCTGATTTTATTCCTCAAAGAGTTATTACAATGACTATGGCTGGTGCTATCATAAAATTAAATTTTCGATCAAGAATATTGATGTATTTTGGAAATTTGACAAAATCTTTTTTACCTTATATGTGGATATATAGACTTTTTGCATTAATTGTTATGCCGAATTCAAATCATAAAGAATCTAGGCTTCTTTTTGTTCGAGAGGCAAAAAAATTATATAAAAAAGAGTTTTTAAAATGGTATAAATTAACAACTGAAATCATACCACTGCTCAAAATTTTTAGACAAGTCGAAGTCAGAATCCCTACTTTATATATAATGGGATCTGAAGATTATTTATTTTTAACCCCTGTCAGAAAATTAGTTAAAGAGCATAATAATTCAAAATTATTTGTAATCCCTAATTGNGGTCATGTAGTTAATGTGGAAAACCCTAGCTTATTTAATAGTAAAATGCTTTCATTTATTAAGAGTAAATCNGAATAGATTAATCTTTAATTCCCGGTTGTTTTATTGTAAAATTTTCTTTCTCCTTTTCTTTATCNACAATTTTTTTTACTTCTTTTAAAAGTTTTTTTGCATCATACACAACACCGTTACTAATNGTATACTTAATACCGCCCACTCTTGTAACCTNATTATTTTTATCTAGTTTTATTGCACCAGTTCCATATAAAACCTTTAAATTTTTCAATGGGTTTTCTTCTACAATAATTAAATCTGCTTGTTTACCAACTTCGATTGANCCAATTTGATCTTCCATTTTTAGGGCCTCAGCTCCATTTAAAGTAGCGGACATAATAACTTCTAAAGGGTGAAACCCAGCTTCTCTTAAAAGTTCAAGTTCACGAATATAAGCAAACCCATATAATTGATAGATAAAACCTGAGTCAGAACCAGTAGTAACTCTTCCACCACGGTTTTTGTACTCATTAACAAACTGCATCCATAATCTAAAATTTTCTTTCCATGCGACTTCCTGTTCGGTACCCCAAAAATGCCAATAGGATCCATGAGAAATTTTACTCGGTTCATAAAACCTCCAAAGTGATGGTAGAGTATAAATTTCATGCCATTCAGCTCTTCTTGCTCTATGAAGATCTCTACTGGCTTCATATATATTGAATGTTGGGTCTAGGGTGAAGTCAAGATCAATTAATTCATTCATAACAGAATTCCAGTGTTTAGAATATGGTGCAGCTGCTTGTCTCCATAATTTACCTGCTTCTTCAAACCTGTGCTGTTCATTTTGATAGTTGTAATCTGATGGATAGTCTTGGATAGTTCGTTTATCAAATAAAGCCTCAGGTAGACCATACCAATGTTCCATTGAAGTTAATCCAGCTCTTGCAGAATGTAGTACATTCCATTTTGCGACACTCAGTTGAGCGTGATGACAAGCAGAGCCTAGGCCAAGTCTATTNTTTTCTTTTAATGCTGCAGCCATTATTTTAGGGTCAGCTCCAAAAAATTTAATTCCATCTGCTCCGTTTTTTTTGTTTAGTTGAACCCACTTTATGGCTTCTTCAACAGAATTTATTCCTTTTTTTGAACCTTCACCAAAACGACTGTATGCTATTATTCTTGGAGCAATAATTTCATTATTTTTTGCTCTTCTTTTTAAATCAAGTGCATAATCAATACCTCTCCCACTGGGCTCTCTCACTGTTGTAACTCCATGAGCTAGCCATAATTTGAAAACATATTCCCAATCTGCACCTTGTGCAACTCCCCCTATATGTCCATGCATATCTATAAAACCTGGAAGTAAAAACATTCCATCTGCATTTATTTCTTTGCCTCCTTTTTGTAAAACAGGCCTTCTATTTTTTTGAATATCAATACCTGGATAACCAACATTAACTATTTTGACTATTTCATCTTTTTCAACTACTAAATCAATAGGCCCTCTCGGAGGAGCACCATTACCATTAATTAAAGTCACACCTCTAATGATTAGCTGATTAAAGGGGCCTTCTATGGTATCTTGGGCATTTCCAATGAAAAAACAAAAAATGGATAGATGAAAAATTAATTTTGTTATCACTTTTATTATCAAATTTTATAATAATCAAATATAAAAAAAACCCCCAGTTATTGAACTGGGGGAAACTAAACAAATTTCTTTAACATCTCATAATAGATAAGTCTACTTCATAAAATCTCTAAAATTTTATAAATTAATTGGTGAATTAAGACATATCCCTAAAATTGATATTCAAATTTGTTTATTAATCTTATTGTGCATATGCTTCCATTCCATCGTGCTCAGAGATATCAAGACCCTTAATTTCATGATCCTTATTAACTCTGAGTCCAATAGATACTTTAATCACGTAAAATATAATAAAGGAGCACAGAATACAGAATAGACCGACTATTAGTATTGCTTTAAGTTGTATTATAAGCTGATCAATTCCAGCCATTTCACCGAAAATTCCTACAGCAAGTGTACCCCATATACCACATATCAAGTGAACTGTTACAGCTCCAACAGGATCGTCAAGTTTTAATTTATCTATAAAGGCTACTCCTAAGACAATGATAATACCAGCAATTAATCCTATAATAATTGCATCCGTAGGACTCATTTGATCTGCACCGGCAGTTATACCAACCAAACCACCTAAGACACCATTCATAAACATTGTTAAATCATAGTTTTTATACATTACATATGAAAACAGTGCAGAAGCAACTCCACCTGCAGCTGCAGCTAAACAAGTTGTAACTAGTGTAAGTGATGTCAGTGTTGGATCAGCTGAGAGAACAGAGCCTCCATTAAATCCAAACCATCCTAACCAAAGTATCAAGACTCCCGCAGCAGCCAGTGGTATATTTGAACCAGGAATTACTCGTGGATTTCCGTTTTCGTCAAACTTACCAATACGCGCACCCAACAAGTAAATTCCTATTAAGGCACCCCATCCACCCACTGAATGAACTAGAGTTGATCCAGCAAAATCATAGAATCCCATTTGATCAAGAAAACCACCACCCCATTTCCATGCACCAACAATAGGATAAACTAATCCCACATAAAAAATTGTAAATAGCATGAATGAGGTTAATTTGATTCTACCTGCAACTGCTCCTGAAACAATTGTTGCTGCAGTTGCAGCGAACATTCCTTGAAATAGAAAATCTGTCCACCAAGTGTAACCCCCATCAGCATATCCAAATCCCATACCTCCTTCAGGTGCTGAAATTCCAAAACCCGCAAATTTTAAAATACCCTCTCCTTCTTCAAAACCAGGATACATAAGATTAAACCCCCCGATTGCATATAGCAGAAGACCGATTGTTATTACAAAAAAATTTTTAAATAAAATATTTACTGTATTTTTCCTCCTTGTTAAACCTATTTCAAGAAAAGAAAATCCTAGATGCATAAAAAACACTAGGGCAGTACAGATCATCATCCATACATTATTTACTGTTAAAATTGTTGTTTCCATTATTGCTTGATTTTATATTAATTTAATGATCCTTTACCTTTTTCTCCTGTTCTAATTCTGTATGCTTCTTCAACTGGAAGTATAAATATTTTTCCATCGCCAACATTATCTGTAGCTGCTGAATTTATTATTGCGTCAATGGTTGGTTGAACAAAATTGTCATTAACTACTATTGACAAATACCTTCTTTGAATTTCAGCTGTACTGTATGAGATNCCCCTGTAGACATGACCTTGTTTTTCATTACCNACNCCTGTAACATCCCAATAGCTGAAAAAATTAACCTCTACATTATGTANNGCTTTTTTNACTTCCGAAAATTTAGATTTTCGAATAATTGCTTCNATTTTTTTCATTTTTANTTGGTTTTATAANNNCAAATTTATTCTATTGANTTACNNTNNAANANATCAANTAAATAAAAAAAATACTTTAAGGANATTCGAAATTAAATAATCNTNTTTTTNNTAATTTAATAAAATAAAGGCGATATTTTTTTTATAATCTTAAAAAAANNGGTTNNATTTTAATAAGCAAGTAAAATNNANGGTTNTNTNATAAAAAACCCCCAGCNANNAAGCTGGGGGAAACCAAACAAATAACCTTATGTGTGCACGTTGCCTAGAAGGAGTATATTGCGGCAACCACAAAAGAGGCTATATTATCACTGTATTTCAAAAGACCATCTGGGTAAACTGGGTCTGATGCAGTGTCAACTCTGAATTCAGGTTTGAAAATAAAGTTTCCAGAAGTGTAACTTCCAGTAATTGTAAAAGATGTATTATCAAGATCTTGTTTACCTGAAATAGCATCAGCATCAATAGCGCCTACACCACCGTCAGTCTCAGAAAATGCCTCATATCGAGCACCAATTGTAAAACTATCCGATAGGGCTAACTGAGGATATAAAGCTACACCAGAGAATGATCCAGAATTATTATCACCACTAAACGATGTTGCATTTACACCAAGGAAAAAGCTGTCTGAAATATCAAAACCACCAGTAAAATCAATATGGCTATATCCGTCACCAGATATAAAGTTTAAATATTGACCAAAAAGTCCAAGTTGAGCACCAAATGTATAATCATTCATATCTCCTGTTAAAGGATTTAATGGTTGAGTTTCTGTGTAATCAGTATCATTCATTATAGCAAACATTAGGGACATATCGTCAGACAAAGCAAAATCAGCTTTTATACCTGCGTGTGAGAAAGGTCCATATGAGAACATGTATGACGTTGAATAATTAAAATTCGCAACAGGTGAAATAACTTCATACCCTAAAAAAGTGTTGAAATTACCTAAAGTTAATGTAAAACTATCACTAACGTTATAGTATACATAA
>PAHL01000025.1 GCA_002711185.1 Flavobacteriaceae bacterium | reverse complement strand
CATAGCTTAAAGAAAAAATACTAATTGTACTAACGATTGCGATAATTTTTTGTATCACAACTGACTCCATAAGAGATTCAGGACTTTTTAAAGCATCCTCAATAAAAAATTGATATAAAACGTAGGCAAAAGTAAATATTAAATAGCAAAGAGTTACTACTGTGTATTTATTTTCAACTGAGCTTTTGTATAGAACTATGACATATAAAATTGATGCTGGAACAAGAAGTCTAAATGCATTTTTGGCAAAATGGCCATGAAAATCTTGATATAGATCATGTGGTGTTAATCCAACTCCAGCAAAAAAAAAGCAGCCAGAAAAAAAAAAGAAACTTCCAACAATTGATAGTAAATAGATTTTTTTATTTTTTTTAAAGAGAGTAGGAACAAATAAAAAACCAATTCCAGACCCTAAATAAAGAACCATAGAGGAATTAAATATAAAAGATGATAGAAAGTTAACCTCTCCAGACCTACTTTTATATCCACCTAAATCGCTTAAATAATTTTTTGTAAAGGAGTAGCCTATTTGTTCGAGCTCAAATATGTTTCCGCCGGGATATAAAAAACTGGCAACTATTACACTAAAAATAAAATATACTGATACAAATCTAATAAGATATACTGTCCAAAATTTTAACATTATAAGTTGTATTCATTTTCTTTAATAATTGCATCGGCTATGCTTGTTTTAAGCTCAACAATATTGGGATATTCATTATATCTGGTCATTTTTTCGATAGAATTAATCAATCCGATTTTTTCCTTCTCATTAGCAATACTTAAAACTATTTCTTTGGCTTTTTCTTTTACTTTTTCTAATGAACTATATATAAATAACTGAGTCATTTGAATATGGGTTTCGGAATAATTTTCATTATTTCTATCATGATTTTTTTTAGTTCTGAGTAAAGTAGATTCACAAAAATAGGAGTAGATTAAAATATCAGATAAAGCTAAAAGAGTTATTTGATTTTTTTCAAGATCAGCTCCGTATTTTTGAAATGCCATTCCTGTGAGTAATAAAAATATATCCTTAATTTTTTGTACTAAAAATTCTTCCTGAACAAATTTTGAATTATTGGTAATTTTATCAAATTGGTTTAATTTTATTTTTTCAACTATTTTCATCACTGGTGACATTAAATCTAAATGGCCTTTAGCAGCCTTTTTTAATAACATACCAACTGAAACCATTCTATTAATTTCATTTGTTCCTTCATAAATTCTTCCAATTCTGGCATCTCTCCAGGCTGCTTCCATTGGTGTATCAGCAGAAAATCCCATACCGCCAAATATTTGAACTCCATCATCCGATGAGTTTTGCATTGCTTCAGAACAAAAAACTTTAATCATCGAACATTCAATGGCATACTCTTCAAGACCCTTCAATTCAGCTTCTTGGTGAGTTTTTCCTTCAGATCTAAGAAAATCGATATGATCTTTAATATCTGAAGCTGCCCTGTAACACCCAGATTCACAAGCATATAAATCAGAAGACATTCTAGCAAATTTTTCTTTAATAGCACCAAATTGAGAAATAGGGGTTTTAAATTGTACACGTTCGTTTGCATATTTGACGGAACCATTTAGTACTCTTCTTTGGGCATCAACGACAGCAACACCTAGTTTTATTCTCCCAGCATTTAAGGCATTCATAGCTATTTTAAACCCTTCACCTCGTCCTGCTAACATATTTTCTACTGGTACTTTAGTATTATTAAAAAAAACTTGTCTTGTAGACGAGGCGTGTATACCTAATTTTTTTTCTTCATCTCCTAATGTAATTCCATTATCCATATCTGCCGGGACAATAAATCCAGTTATGTTTTTATCATCTTCAATTCGCGCGAATACTATAAATATACTTGCAAATCCAGCGTTTGAAATCCACATTTTTTGGCCAGTTATACAATAGTATTTTTTATCTACAGATAGAATAGCTTTTGTTTTTCCTGAGTTTGCGTCAGATCCAGCACCTGGTTCTGTCAAACAATAAGATCCAAACCATTTTCCAGAAGCCAAATTAGGAACGTATTTTTGTTTTTGCTCTTCTGTTCCGTATAGTGTTATTGGAAGCGTTCCAATACCTGTATGCGCACCAAAGGCTGTAGATAGGGATCCAGTAGCCGCAGAAATATAATCACAAACTAACATTGTAGAAACAAAATCCATTCCAAGGCCACCGTATTCTTCGGGAACAGAAACTCCGAGAAAACCTAGTTCACCTGCTTTTTCCATTATCTCTTTTGTAAAGGCATAATCTTTGTTTTCAAAACGCTCTTTGTGAGGCCAAACCTCTCTATCTATAAAATCTTTTACTGCATCTCTCATCATTATCTGTTCATCTGAGAAATCTTCAGGTGTAAAAATTGAATTTTTTGAGGTCTTATTAATTACGAACCCTCCTCCTAATGTTTTTTTATTAATTGTATCGGTTGCCATTATGATAATTTATGATTTATTTTGACTTTGTGTGTTAATGCAGTTAATAACCTTAAAGAAAGTTTGAATTTCTGATTTACCAAGCTGATCAGTAATAGATTTATTAAATTCAAGAACAATTTTTTTTGAAATTTCTCTTTTTTTTAATCCGAGCTTAGTTAGATAGATAAGTCTTCCTCTCCCATCATTTGGGTTTAGTTTTCTTTCGATTAGTTTCTTTTCTTCAAGACTGTTTAATAATCTAGACAAGCTAGTGTTTTCTATACCCATTTTTGGTCCTAAAGAGGTGGATGGTGTTCCTTTTGATTCAATACTAAGTAATGCAAATCCAGCAGACATTGTAGAATCATATTTACAAGCTTCTTTATTATACATATTAGTTACACTATTCCATGTAGATCTTAATGCGTAATCAAAAGTTTTTAATTTATCCATTTTATTTAATTCAAATATAATAAAAAATATTATGCATGCATAATATTAAACTAAAAATTTTAAGTAAATAAATGGAAAATACCTGTTTCTAATTTATGTATATATTTTTTTAATTAAATCTATATACTTTGATTTAATTTCTTTTCTTTTTAATTTCATAGTCGGAGTAAGAAGACCATTTTCTATTGACCATGGTTCAGATGTTAATTCAAATTTTTTAATCTTCTCCCATTTACCAAAATTTTCATTATGAATGTCTATATCTCTTTGAATTGCATTTAACAATTCATTATTTTTCAATATATCATTTTTTGAAGTATCTATATTATTTTCCTTTGCCCAGTTATCTATATATTCAAAATTTGGTTGAATTACTGCAGCAGCCATTTTTTCTGATTCTCCAACAACCATTATTTGCTCAATAAATAAAGATTGTTTCATTTGACCTTCAATAACAGCAGGAGCAACATATTTCCCCCCAGAAGTTTTAAACATTTCTTTTTTTCTATCCGTGATTTTTAAAAAACCATCAGAATCAATTATTCCTATATCACCTGTATGAAAATACTCGCCTGTCATGACATTATCTGTTTTATTTTTTTCTTTATAGTAACCCATCATGATGTTCGGACCCTTGCAAAGTATTTCACCATCCTCTGCTATTTTCACCTCTACGTTATCAATTATTTTACCAACTGTACCAGTCTTGTAGTTATTATTTCTTAAATCATTGATTGAGATTGCAGGAGAAGTTTCTGTTAAGCCATACCCTTCTGCTATTGTCATTCCTGCTGCAGTGAATGATCTAGCCAATCTAGCCTGAAGAGGAGCACTTCCAGATACAATCAAATGTAAATTACCTCCAAGTGCCTCTTTCCACTTAGATAAAATAAGTTTTTTTGCAATTGAATGTTTAATTGAATAAAACACTCCATTTTTTCCATAAGGCTCATATTTAAGAGCGATATTTACTGCCCAATAATATAGTTTTTGTTTTAACCCAGAAAATTCCTCACCTTTTGCATATAATTTATCATACAACTTTTCCAAAAGTCTAGGAACAGCAGTCATAATTTGAGGTTTTACTTCTTTTAAGTTTTCACCAATTGTTTCCAGGGACTCAGCAAAGTAAACAGCTATTCCNTGGTATAAATAACCATATAATTGTACTCTTTCAAAAACATGGCAAACTGGTAAAAAACTNAAAGCAGTTTTTATTCCAATCTCTTTAAAAGGAAACTTTGATGATGCAGAAATNACATTTGATACAATATTATTATGGCTTAACATAACACCTTTTGGAACCCCTGTTGTTCCNGAGGTATATATTATTGTNGCCAAGTCANTACTNTTNATATTATTTTTTCTNTCTTCAATCAATTTATTNTCTNGATTNTTAAAACCTAAATCAATTAANATTTTCCAACTNTCACAATTTTTNATATCATCNAAAGAATAAATATTTTCTANGNTTTTAACTTGATCTTTAATTAGATTTATTTTNTTAAANACNTCAANATCACTTACAAAACAATATTTNCATTCNGAGTGGTTTAATATATATTTATAGTCTTTTGATGTTATNGTAGGATANAGGGGAACATTNATAGCNCCAATCTGAGATANTCCCATNTCAATTATCGACCATTCAGACCTATTTGTTGNGGAAATCATNGCAATTTTATCTCCAGGCAGAACCCCNATATTAATTANAGCAGAACTNACTAAATTTACCTTTTCAGCATATNTATGNGTNGATATATTCTCCCATTCTCCATCATATTTNGTGTTGAGTGCNTTTTCAANAGGGTGATTATTTATTGCATATTCTAAAATATCAAAAAGACGAGAAGGATTCATNAGTTGGTTTTAATCCTAANGTACAAATTAATTAGTTTNCNANGAAAANTTNTTANTTATTCTCTAATAGCCAATTATAAGCATTTTNAAATGCCTTTATCCATGGGGTGATATTATCTTTTTTTCTNTCTTCAGGATAAAATGCCCAGTTCCATGGAAAAGTTGATCTCTCCANATGNGGCATCATNACNANATGTCNACCATNATTACTNGAGAGCATAGCTGCATTATGATCTGATCCATTNGGATTTGCAGGATAAGTATNATGNTANTATGTNGCNGGTATTTGATATTNATTTTTATTACCAGGTAAAGAAAATTTCCCNTCTCCNTGCGCAGCCCATATTCCNAGTCTACTTCCTTCAAGNCCNTTTAAAAATATAGAGCTAGATTTTTGAATATCAACTGCAGTAAAANTACATTCGAATTTNCCTGATTCGTTATGAAGCATTTTTGGTTTATTTNTTANTTCAGGTGTAATAAGACCCAATTCAANAAATAATTGACATCCNTTACATACNCCAAGNGATAAAGTGTTNGGNTTCTTAAAGAAATTATCTAAGCTTTTTTTTGCTTTTTTATTATATAAAAAAGAACCTGCCCATCCNTTNGCTGANCCNAGGACGTCAGAATTTGAAAAACCACCNACAGCTACTATAAAATTNAATTCAGAAAGATCAGAGTATCCNTTAATTAGATCGGTCATATGAACATCACTAACTTCAAANCCTNCNANTTGCATAGCATAAGCCATTTCCCTTTCTGANTTACTTCCTTTTTCTCTAATAATTGCTGCTTTNAGTTTATTTTTCNNAANGGTTGAATTAAAATTTCCTGAAAATGATTTTGGAAATTTAAAATNNAAAATATGATTTTTGTAATTTTTNTATCTTTCANANGCCTTNTNNTTTNTTGTNTGNTGNTTATCNAGNTCTGATGATGTTTTGAACCAAANATCTCTANAGAAATCNATATCAAAATCTATNTGTTTTTTNTNGTATTCAATTTTAANTTTTCTGGANGATTTATTNATCTCNCCAATTTTTANNCAATTAATTCCTTTANTACCAAAAAAANCNATAAGGTCATAGNTTGATTGAANNANTANTCCAGGGNTTTCAANNAATAAATTTTTATTAATGTTATCTACNTTATCTANTNTAATNTTAACTCCAATGTCAGGAGTNGGAAAAAACATTTCTAAAATTGTTGTTATAAAACCTCCATAACTAATATCATGTCCTGATGAAACTTTTCCTTGTTTTATAATTTTTTGAACAGCATTAAATACCTTTTTAAAATAATCAGAATCTTTAATTACTGATGCTTCATTTCCAATTTTATTTTGAACTTGAGCAAATGCAGTTCCTCCCAAAAATTTTTNATCATTAGAAAAATCTATATAAAATAAAGACCCACCATTAGGCTTTATATCGGGAGTTATTATATTATTAATATCNGNGCAGTGTCCAGTAGCAGAAATTATTANTGTTCCTGGAGCTTTTACNTCTAAATCAGAATATTTTTGTTTCATTGATAAAGAATCTTTACCAGTTGGTATGTTGATCCCTAAATCTTTTGCAAAATCAGAACATGCTTCAACCGCTTCATATAGTCTAACATCCTCACCNGGGTTTCCACAAGGCCACATCCAATTAGCTGANAGCGAAACTGATTTTAAATCATTTTTTAAAGGAGAAAAAACTATATTGGTAAGTGCTTTTGCAATGGAGTTNATAGCTCCTTTTTTTGGATCTATTAAACCAANAATTGAGGAATGACCAATGCTAGTAGCTATTCCATTTTTACCTTTATAATCTAGCGCTATAACACCACAATTGCTTAAAGGTAATTGAACTGATCCAACTGTTTGTTGTTGTGCTACTCTTCCAGTAACGCATCTATCCACCTTATTTGTTAACCAGTCTTTGCATGCAACACCTTCTAACATTAATATTTTTGACAAAACTTTTTTTGGATCTTGATTTAAGTCAACTCCACTAAAATTATTAATTAAAGTTTTATCGATAATTTTTGTTTTTGGAGGGTTGCCAAATAGAGATTCTAATTTTAGATCTATGGGTTTTTTATTATTGACCTCATTCAAAAACGTGAATCTCTCATCACCTGTTACCTCACCAACAACATAAAATGGAGCCCTTTCCCTCTCACAAATATCTTTTAGTAATCGAATATCTTTTTGAGAAATTATAAGTCCCATTCTTTCTTGAGACTCATTTCCAATTATTTCTTTGTCAGATAGAGTGGGGTCTCCTTTGGGTAGTTTGTTAATAATAATCTTACCGCCTGTTTTTTCCACCAACTCTGATAAACAATTTAAATGGCCTCCAGCTCCATGATCATGGATTGATATTATCGGATTTTTTGTTTTTTCACAAAGACTTCGAATGGCATTTGCAACTCTTTTTTGCATTTCAGGATTTGAACGTTGAATTGCATTAAGCTCAATCCCTGTTTTAAAAACACCAGTATTTTCAGATGATACCGCTGCACCACCCATTCCTATTCTGTAGTTGTCACCACCCATAATTACAATAGCATCACCTTTTTTTGGTGTATTTTTTATTGCATGATTCGAATTTGCAAAACCAACACCACCTGCTAACATTATTACTTTATCATAACTAATATTATGATTCTTTTCTTGATGTTCAAAAGTAAAAAGTGACCCTACTATTAAAGGTTGACCAAACTTATTACCAAAATCTGATGCTCCATTTGAAGCCTTTATTAAAATATCTAAAGGTGTTTGATAAAGCCATTTTCTTTTTGGAAAATTATTTTCCCACAATCTACCATTTGAAACTCTTGAATATGGTGTCATGTAAACTGCAGTTCCTGCTANGGGAATTGATCCAATACCCCCAGCCATTCGATCCCGTATCTCACCACCAGATCCAGTTGCAGCTCCATTGAAAGGTTCTACAGTAGTTGGGAAATTATGTGTTTCAGCTTTTAAAGAAATAACTGATTTAACTTGTTTTTTCTTATATATACTGGGTCTATCCCCTTTNGAGGGAGAAAATTGTTCAATAATTGGACCTTTAATAAAAGCAACGTTATCCTTATATGCAGATACAATACCGTTTGGATTTATTCGAGAAGTTTCTTTGATCATATCAAATAGTGAAAATTTTTTTATAGTTCCATCAATTGAAAATTTTCCATTAAATATTTTNTGACGGCAATGTTCAGAGTTTACTTGAGAAAAACCAAAAACTTCAGAATCAGTCAAATTCCTTTTTAATTTTGATGCTAAATCATTTAAATATTTGATTTCTTCATCACTCAAAGCTAATCCCTCACTTTTATTAAATNCATCAATATCGTCAATTTTTAAAATTGGTTTTGCTTTACCTTTGAGTNTNAATATTTTTTGGTTAAGNTCTTTAAAATTTTGATGCAACATTAAATCAAAATTTAGATCAGGATCTTTAAAAAGATATTTTTCAACTCTTGATATATTATTGACACCCATGTTTTGGGTTATTTCAACAGCATTTGTGCTCCATGGAGATACCATTGTGGGTCTGGGACCAAAATAATTTCCTTTAATTGAATTATTTCCAAGGTATGGAAAATCAAATAGCCAACTTAATCTATTTAGACTCTCTTTATCAAGGATTGAGGTNCTTTCAACGGTAAAAATAATTTTATTTTTTTTACCAAAAAAATGAATCATAGAGACATATATTGAATTATAAAATTACCTATTTAAAATTCTAACAGGATCATATAATATAAATTATAATTCACCATTTATTCACACTTTTTTAATTGAGCAATNTAAAACCCGTCAAAACCAGTTAAATGGGACAAGTAAGTTTTTTCTTCTTTAAGAAGAAATTTTTTTCCATTTTCTTGTTTCAAAAATTTTTTTATCTGATTCTTATTTTCTTGATCTAAGATTGAGCATGTGNCATATATTAGTTCCCCNTTATCCTTGACAAATTTTGACCAATAATTAATTAAACCTTCTTGAAGATTAATCATTTTTTTTAAAATTGTCGGATTCATTTTTAATTTAGTATCTGGATTTCTTTTAATTACTCCCAGCCCACTGCATGGAGCATCAATAAGAACTCTATCGGCTTTTCCTATGAAATCTAGAATAGATTCTATTTTAGAGGTATTAAAGGTCTTAATAATATTTATACCATTTCTTATTGCTCTTTTTTCTAGTTCTCTTAGTTTTTTTTTATCTGGATCAAATGCTAAAATTATACCATTATTATTTAATAATTCACCCAAATGCATTGTTTTTCCNCCAGCTCCTGCACATGCGTCAATTACTGTCATGCCTGGCTTTATAGAACAAGCCAATGCAACCTTTTGGGAATTTGCATCTTGTATTTCAAAATATCCTTGTTTATAAGATTTTAGGTGAGTAATTTTATTTTTTTCTTTAACTATGAGTGCATTAGGATAGCTCTTATTTAATTGAGAATTTATTTTTTCAATTTGAAGTTTTTTTTGTAATTCAATAACATTAGATTTTAANGTGTTGCATCTAATAACTAATGGTGCTCTTTGATTGAATGCATTGACCTCTTTATTCCACGTTTGCTCNCCAAANTTCTCAATTCCAATTTCATCCAACCAATCAGGTATTGACTCATTGATNTTTCTTATATTTTTTATTTCAAATAACCTTTTTTTTATTTTTTCTTCGTTAATTTTTGAAAATTGAATTATTTTGGGAAGCACTTGCTCTTCAATAATTATATATGTTCCCAAAAGATTCCACAAATCTTTTTGTTTTGATAATTTCTCTAAACCTGAACAATAAATATATTTTCTATACCACCGTACGCATTCAAAAATTGTTTCGGATACTAAATTTCTATCACGTGATCCCCATTTTTTATTTTTATCGATTATATCTTTAACAACTTTATTTGCATATTTATTTTTTAAGAAGATTTCATCTAAACCTTCAATAACACCAAATAGTAGATTATTGTGCCATTTCATTAGGATAATTGATTAGCTATTATAATTAAATTTCCTGTAAACGAACTAAATTATAGTATGCTTTCTTCTTTAAAATTAATTCGGAATGAGACCCTTTTTCAATTATTTCACCATCATGCATAACAATAATTTCATCAGCCTGTTGAATAGTTGAAAGACGATGAGCAATTACAATTGCTGTTCTACCTTTCATTATATTTTCAAGAGCTTTTTGCACTAACTTTTCCGATTCNGTATCTAAAGAAGATGTAGCCTCGTCAAGAATTAAAATTTCTGGATTTTTTAAAATTGCTCTGGCAATTGAAATTCTTTGTTTTTGACCTCCAGATAATTTCATTCCACCTTCACCTATATTACTATCATATTTATCATTCATTTCCATGATAAAATTATGAGCATTTGCTGCCTTTGAAGCANTTATTAATTCTAAATCAGTAGCATTTTCCTTTCCAATGAGTAGATTATTTTTTATACTATCATTAAATAATATAGAGTCCTGAGTAACNATTCCTATCAATTTATGTAGAGATTTTTTTTTGATTTCATGAAGGGGGATTTTGTCTATACTTATTGAACCTTCATTATAATTATAGAATCTGGATAAAAGATTTGCAATTGTGGTTTTTCCGCTGCCAGATTGTCCAACTAAAGCTATTGTNTGTCCTTTTTTTATGGTAAGATTAAAATTTGATAAAACTGTTTTTTTATCATATGAAAATGATATATTTTTAAATTTGATTTTTGAATCAAAGGATAATTTATCTTTAGCGTCTGGCTTATCTTTTAAGTGATTTTTTGCTTCAAGAATATCAATAATTCTTGCNGCTGCAGCATCACCTTTTCTAATGCTAAAAATGGATTTACTTATTGCTTTTGCAGGTGTAAGAATATTGTATGCTAATCCTATAAAAACTAAAAAAGTACTCCCGTTAATTGTTTGATCAATTAAAACCATTTGTCCACCAAACCAAAGTAGAACTCCTATTATTGTAATTCCTAGAAATTCNCTGCTAGGTGCGGCTAGATTGGTTCTGTGAAGAACTTTATTTGAAAAATTAAAAAATCTTTTTGTCGACTTTTTAAATTTATTTAAAAATGAATTACTAGCGCCAAAAGTTTTAATGATTTTTTGACCATTAATTGTTTCATCAATAATTGATAAAAAATACCCTTGTTCTTTTTGAATTTGATCTGAATCTCTTCTGAGTTTTTTTCCAATCAACGAGATAAAAACTCCTGAAATTGGTATGAAAACCAAAATAAAAAAGGAAAGCTTCATACTTATAGAAAACATTACGAGTAATGTAAAAATTATTGTCAANGGTTCCCTAATCAATAGTTCAAGAATGGATAAAAAGGATACTTGAACCTCAAGCACATCTGATGAAATTCTAGCCATTAAGTCACCTTTTCTTTTTTCTGTAAAAAAACCTATTGGTAAATTAAGAATCTTACTGTATAATCGATCTCTGATGTCTTTTAAGACACCATTTCTAAGAAATGTTATGAAATATAGAGCTAAATAGTTAAATAAATTTTTGAGTAAAAAAAGTATAATAATTAAAGCAATAACATACATTAAAGTTACACTTACATTATTGCTCATTTGGGCAGTTATATGGTATCCTAGCCAATCCTCTAAGAAGACTTTAAGCGAGGTAGATTCGTTGTAAATTGGTTTAATTAATACCTTTTTGGTATTTTGAAATAAAACTTCAAGTAGAGGTATAAATGCAACCATTGATAATGCACTGAAAAGTGCATATAAGCTATTAAAAAAAATATTCAATAGTGCAAACCACTTATATGGAGTTGCATATTTTAATATTTTTTTAAAGTAATCCATTTATAAATTTAAATCTGAAATAATAGAGTTAATTTTATTATCTAGTTCGTTTTCAGTAAATTCCCAATCATTGTTTTTTAATTTATCTNCAGTTACACTAAAGTAAAACTTAATTTTGGGTTCAGTTCCNCTTGGTCGGATGGAAATTTTACTATTATCTATAAGTTGAAAAATTATCACGTCAGACTTCGGAAGTTTAATTTTTTTAATTTCATTATTTAAAATTGATTTACTTGTGGAGTTTAAGTAATCATTGATCATCACNACTTTTTGATTATTGATTTCCTTTGGAGGATTATCTCTAAATCCACTCATCAATTTCTTTATATGTTTTTCACCATTCATACCCTCAACTTTATAGCTAAGTAATCTTTCTTTGTGTGGATTAAATATCTTATAACAATCAATCATATAGTCGTATAAACTTTGTTCTTTATCCTTTAGAATTGAGGCAATCTCACAAATAGCTAGTGCAGAGGATACTGCATCTTTGTCTCTAATATCACTTCCAATTAGGTATCCAAGACTCTCCTCACCTCCAAATATAAAATTTTGTTTTTTTCTGTTTTCAATTTCTTTACCAATCCATTTAAAACCTGTTAAAGTTAAAACACACTCAATTGCAAAATTTTGTGCAACTTTTTCCATTACTGGAGATGAAACTATTGTTGAGGCTATGTAATCATTGCTTTTCAAAATTCCTTTTTCNTTTTTTTTGCTTAATAAAAAATAAGAAAAAATCAACATTATTTGATTACCATTTAAAATTACATATCTACCTTTCTTATTTTTGACGCAAACACCTAATCTATCAGAGTCAGGGTCTGTTCCGATAACAATGTCTGCATCTATTTTATAAGCCTCTTCAACTGCCATTTCAAGGGCTTCAGGTTCTTCAGGGTTTGGAGATTTAACAGTTGGAAAATTTCCATTTGGCTCAGATTGACTTTTTATTATTGTTAAAAAACTATAGCCAGCTTTTTTTAAAACTTGAGGTATTGATTTTATTGAAGTTCCATGTAAAGGAGTGTAAACTATCCTAATGTCTCTNGACTTACAATCATNTTGTTTNGCAAGTTTGATACAAGTACTAATAAATGCATCATCAACTTTTTTATCGATATATTTTACATAATTANTATTTCCCTTGAATAGAATTTGATCGAATTTAATCGAATTGATTANCATCATTAATTCCCTATCTTGGGGAGGTATTATTTGACCTCCATCTTTCCAATAAACTTTAAAACCATTATATTCGGGTGGATTNTGAGAAGCAGTTAAAACAATTCCACAACTTGCTTTTAAATATCTAACTGAAAATGAAAGTTGAGGTGTTGTTCTTAATGAAGAAAATAAAAGAACTTCAATATTGTTTGCTGNTAGTACGTTTGAAACTATTTCTGAAAATAACTTGTTATTATTTCGGCAATCATACGCAATAACAACTTTTATTTTATTTTTTTTGTATATATTTTTTAAATATAATGCAAGCCCTTGAGAGACCTTTCCTAGCGTATACTTATTTATTCTATTTGTNCCGACACCCATAATGCCTCTCATTCCACCTGTTCCAAACTCGATATCCTTATAGAAAGCATCCTCNANAAGATCGGGAAAATCAAATAACTCTTTAACATTCTTTTGGGTTTCTGCATCAAATGGAGATTTACACCAAATTTGNGCTTTTTTATTAATATCAATCACTTGGTATAAATTTCGATATGACATAATTTTTATTTCTATTTTGTCTTAAAAGTATTTCCCCTAAAAAACCAGAAATAAAGAATTGAACTCCAATGATAATTGTTGTCAATGCAATGAAAAACTGAGGTCTATCAGTAATTAATCTTGAATTAGTGTTTAAATATATTTTATCTATCCCCAGATAGATAGTAAAAATCAGACCAATAAAAAACATTAAAGTTCCAAGTAGTCCAAAAAAATGCATAGGGCGTTTTCCAAATTTATTTAAAAACCATAATGTTAGTAAGTCAAGAAAACCATTAACAAATCTTTCAGATCCAAACTTTGTAACTCCATACTTTCTTTTTTGATGCTTAACTTCCTTTTCAGAAATTTTTTTAAACCCTGCTTGAGAAGCTAAAAAAGGAATATATCTGTGCATTTCTCCAATTACGTTGATAGATTTAATTACATTTTTTTTATAGACTTTAATACCACAATTGAAATCATGTAATTTAATACCTGAAATAGCTCTTGCACTNTAATTAAAAAGTTTTGAAGGTAAATTTTTTAAAAAAAAATTATCATATCTTATTTTTTTCCACCCTGANACAATGTCTAATTTTTCTTTTTTTAGCATTTCAATCATTGGGACTAATTCATCAGGAGAATCTTGTAAGTCAGCATCTAATGTAGCTATTAAATTCCCTTTTGCATATTTAAAACCAGCATTTAGTGCTTGAGATTTACCATAATTTTTTGCAAATGATATACCTTTTATTTTATCATATTGTTTAGTCAAATCACAAATTGTTTCCCATGAATCGTCACTACTTCCATCGTCTACATATATTACCTCAAAAGTATATCTTGTGTTTTCGAAATTAGCATGTATCCGATTATTTAATTCTATTAGAGACTCTTTTTCGTTATAAAGAGGAATGATAATTGATAAATCCAAAATCAAAATTTTTGTCAAATTTACAAAAATTGATGCTATTCAGGTTTTGACTTTTTTAATACTAGCCCTCCAATTAAAGAAATAAAAAACCCAAGAAATACTGAGGCCAACAATCCTCCAGCAATTCTTATAGGAATTGTTGCAAAATTCTTAGAAACTTCTATTGCGTTATTTGCATCTTCAATTGAAAGTTCTGAATTAGCTTCTAGCATTTTTTGTTTTGCTATTTCAAATGTTTTATCCATAAATTGAGGATCTAAGAACTCAGTTAATAATAAACCATATAAAGTTCCAATAATTCCTGCAATTAATGATGCNCCTACACCAAGTTTAAGGCTTTCAGATAATGAAACATATCCATTATTATCTTTTCTAAATTGAAATATTCCATAAATTATGAATCCTACGGATATTAAAAGTGGAATNACTGAAGCTAGNGTCCCTCCTTGATAATGNGNGTCAAGAAAGAAAAGCATTAGATTGAAAACAACNGTTACAATACCTATTAGTGTACCAAAATTTAATGCATAAGTCGAAGTTTGTAGTTTAGATTTTATCATTTTTTTTGAATAAATATAGTTTTTTTAAATAATAAATTAAGATTTATCAATTTTTTGCCCTTTATCAAAAATAAACTAAATTTGCACCCTAAAAGATAAATATGAAGCCTAATATACATCCTGAAAATTATAAGTTAGTTGCTTTTAAAGATATGTCTAATGACGATGTTTTTATAACCAAGTCTACTGCTGAATCAAAGGAGACTATTGAGGTTGATGGAACTAAATATCCATTAGTAAAACTTGAGATTTCTAGAACATCTCACCCATATTACACAGGAAAGTCAAAATTAGTAGATACTGCTGGTAGAATTGACAAATTCAAAAATAAGTATTCCAAGTTTAAGAAATAAACCTATTTTTTAAATATCTAAACTGATGGGAAGCAAAATATAAAATTTTTAAAAAAACTTGCTTTGAAAAAAAGGATCGCCTTTGCCACTTTGGGATGTAAACTTAATTTTTCCGAAACTGCAACTATTTCNAGGAGGCTTGATATTAATAAATTTCAAAAAGTTNCTTTTGATAAACTTGCCGATGTATATGTAATAAATACTTGTTCAGTTACAGATAATGCAGATAAAAAATTTAAGAAATTAGTCAATAATGCNCAAAAAATAAATGATAATGCATTCATAGTTGCAATAGGATGTTATGCTCAGNTACAACCAAATAAAATTATTTCTATTTCTGGAGTTGATCTTGTTCTTGGTGCAAATGAAAAATTCAAATTATTTAATTACTTGGATGANCTTNCAAAAAAAGGTAGGGGTAAAATCTATTCATGTGATATTGATCAGTTCGAATCTTATGAAAGTAGCTATTCGTTGGATGATAGAACAAGATCTTTCCTAAAAATTCAAGANGGTTGTGATTATAAGTGTACATACTGTACTATCCCAAAAGCTAGAGGTGTTTCTAGAAGTGATGAATTGAGTAATATAATTGAGAATGCTAAAAAAATTGGATCAAATGGTATAAAGGAAATAGTTTTAACAGGNGTAAATATTGGTGACTATGGAAAAAATAGTTCAGGATTAAAAAAATATGATTATACTTTTTTTGACTTAATAAAAGTTCTTGANGAAATAAATGAAATTAATAGAATAAGAATTTCATCAATTGAGCCTAATTTGCTTAAAAATGAAATAATAGAATTTATCTCTACAAGCAGAAATTTTGTCCCTCACTTCCATATACCATTGCAAAGTGGAAGCGATCTGATACTTAAAAAGATGAAAAGAAGATACCTGACTAGTCTATATAAGTCGAGGATTATGAAAATCAAGGAACATATTCCACATGCATGTATAGGCGCTGATGTAATTGTAGGGTTTCCCGGTGAGTCTGAGGAGCAATTTATGAACACTTATAATTTTATAAATAGCTTACCCTTNAGCTATCTTCATGTTTTTTCTTTTTCTGAAAGGCCAAATACAACTGCTATATCAATGAAGGATTCTGTTCCTTTANTCAAAAGAGCTAAAAGAAGTAAAATGCTGAGAATACTTTCAGAGAAAAAAAGAAGATTGTTTTATGAGAGTCAAATAGGAGAGATTGTTGACGTACTTCTTGAGAACAAAAATAAAAAGGGTTATATAACAGGATTTACAGGTAACTACCTTAAAGTTAGAACCCCATGGGATCCAATTTTGGTTAATAGTTTAAAAAGCGTTAAACTAAAAGAAATTGACAAAGAAGGCTATTTAAGATTTTAAATAACTAGAGCTTTATTCCGACTGGAAGTAATGATTTATAGAACTTATTTCTTCTAACAAAACCAGCAATTTTTGGAGACGTAGGTACAACTTTTATGTTTTTTNTAGANAAAACTTCAAGTACAGATTTAATAAATTTTTCTTCGAAATCCTTATCTTTTATTGTATCAGGGACAACGACTTTGGTTAAAAATATTTTACGTTCTTGCTCCGCATATTCAATNCGCGCTAGAGAATTTTCAATTTTTGTTTCAAATTGTCTCAAGAATTCATTGTTTTCTAATATTATNTCTGCCATATCNAATTTTTAGTCGAATTTAAACCATCGCAATTTAAATAAGAATTGATTTATTTTGTCTTAACTTTAGATAAATCNAAAGGGNNTCAAATTTACAAAAAAATANCATANAATAAGCTATAGAGTATCAGAAATGAAAAAAAAACATTTATATCTTATGCCAGGAATGGCTGCAAGTCCAAAAATATTCGAATTATTAGATTTACCAAAAAATATCTCTGTAAACTTTCTAACTTGGATTAAGCCATTAAAAAATGAATCATTAAATTCTTACGCCTTCAGAATGACAAAGTTTATAGATTCGAAAAATCCAATATTAGTTGGTGTTTCACTTGGAGGAGTTTTAGTTCAAGAAATTTCTAAAATTATAAAATGTGAAAAAATTATAATAATTTCTAGTATTAAATCAAGATCAGAGCTTCCTGTTTCTTTGAAAATGGCAAAATACACAAATATTCATAAACTATTACC
The DNA here is from genome assembly GCA_002711185.1 of Flavobacteriaceae bacterium. Classification (GTDB taxonomy): domain Bacteria; phylum Bacteroidota; class Bacteroidia; order Flavobacteriales; family Flavobacteriaceae; genus Marivariicella. Next base: position 21,722 of record PAHL01000025.1, on the reverse strand, counting down.
AATTAAATGGATTGAGGATATTGAAAATTTATTTCTTTTTGTTTTTGGTAATAAAATAAAAATCAGGGTTGGATTATATAATAAATATCTTTCAGAAAGGAATCCCGAATATTTGAGTTGGGCAATAAATAGTCTTGTAAATTGGAACCAGAAAAATATNTTGGATTCACTCATTCATATTCACGGGGAAGAGGATAATATTTTTCCTATTAGTATGATTAAAAANCCTGTTATTAAAATTAAAGGTTCTCATGCCATAATTTTAACACAGGCAAATTGGTTTAATATTAACTTGCCTAAGATCATATTAAATTAATATTATATTTTCTTTAATTGCTCTCGCATTATTTTCATTTGNTCATTNAGCATTCCCTGGGAATCTAATTTTTTTGCTTCACTTAANAACAATATTGCCTCACGTTTTCTNCTTTTTTGCATGCATATTCCTGCTAAGCTTAATTTTGCCATAGCTAAATCATGATTAAAAGAAAGTCCTAGTTTGATTGCTTTTTTAAAATTTTTTTCTGCTAAAGTAAGGTTCGATTGAGACTGGATAATTCCATGTAGATAATAAAAATAACCCTGCTGCTTTGTTACAAGACTTGATTCTGGATTTGAAATTTTGTTCAACCATTTTTCAGTTCCATTGAAGTCTTGCTTTCGCAATCTTAAAAATGCCAAAAAAATTAATTCATTTTTAAAGTATATAAGAATAAAGAAAGTGCTCAGAAAAAAATAAAATATTCCATTACCAATGTAACTTTCTGAAAACTGATATATAGAGTATAAAAAAATTAATAAAGAAACAAGAAGCTTGAAAAATTTAGGAAACATANATATAATATATATNAACAAAGTTAAAAAAAGAGATTTAAATCTTTCCTAATCATTTAACTAAATAAAAAAAGATGTTATATATTTGCACGGCTTATTTGAAAGAAATCACTAANAATTTNNTACTATGAAAAGAACATTTCANCCTTCTAAAAGAAAAAGAAGAAACAAACATGGTTTTCGTGAACGAATGTCAACTGCAAGTGGGAGGAAAGTTATTTCAANTCGACGTGCAAAGGGTAGAAAAAAGATTTCTGTTTCATCTGAGCCTAGACATAAAAAATAATGTTAAATAAATTTGATTTTATTTAAGGTGTTACTTTTAAAAGTAACACCTTTTTTTTTATCTTGAAATNNCAAATAACTTGAGTCTAAATGCCAAAGAATAAAAAATTAAAAAAAGTACTTATTATAGGATCAGGTCCAATTATTATTGGTCAAGCTTGTGAGTTTGATTATTCTGGAACCCAGGCCTTAAGGTCTTTAAGAGAAGATGGTATTGAAACNATTTTAATAAATTCAAATCCAGCTACAATTATGACTGACCCCTCAATGGCCGATAATGTGTATCTGAAACCACTGAACACTAAGTCAATAATTGAGATTTTGAATAAACATGAAATAGATGCTGTTCTTCCAACTATGGGTGGTCAAACAGCTTTAAATCTATGTATTGAGGCAGATGATAAAGGAATTTGGAAGGACTATGGCGTTGATATTATAGGTGTTGATATTGATGCAATTCAAATTACAGAAGATAGAGAACAGTTCAAGCAATTATTAAAAAAAATTAATATTCCAGTTGCACCTGCTGAAACTGCAAACTCATTTTTAAAAGGTAAGGAAATTGCTCAAAAGTATGGTTTTCCTTTGGTCATAAGACCTTCTTTTACTCTTGGAGGAACCGGNGCATCATTTGTTCATAGAGAGGAAGATTTTAATGAATTACTTACTAGAGGACTTGAGGCATCCCCAATACATGAAGTTTTAATTGATAAAGCATTAGTTGGATGGAAAGAATATGAATTAGAATTATTAAGAGATAAAAAAGATAATGTTGTTATTATATGTTCAATTGAAAATATGGATCCTATGGGTATTCATACTGGTGACTCAATCACTGTTGCTCCTGCAATGACACTCTCAGACCACACNTATCAAAGAATGAGAGATATGGCTATTAAAATGATGAGAAGTATAGGTGATTTTGCNGGAGGTTGTAATGTTCAGTTCGCAGTTAGTCCAGATAAAAATGAGGATATAATAGCNATTGAAATTAANCCCAGAGTTTCTCGTTCCTCCGCACTAGCATCAAAAGCAACCGGTTACCCTATTGCGAAAATAGCTGCAAAACTTGCCATAGGCTATTCTCTTGATGAATTAGAAAATCAAATCACAAAGTCAACATCTGCATTATTTGAGCCAACTTTAGACTATGTGATTGTTAAAATTCCCAGATGGAATTTTGATAAATTCGAAGGCTCTGATCGTATATTAGGACTTCAAATGAAGTCTGTTGGAGAGGTTATGGGTATAGGTAGATCATTTCAAGAAGCTCTTCACAAGGCAACACAATCATTGGAGATTAAGAGAAATGGGCTAGGTGCTGATGGNAAGGGGTACAATGATTATAATTTAATTTTAAACAAATTAAAAAATCCAAGTTGGGATAGGGTTTTTGTAATTTATGACGCGATACAAATAGGCATTCCTCTTAATAGAATTCATGAAATAACAAAAATTGATATTTGGTTTTTAAAACAATATGAGGATTTATTTAATTTGGAGTCTGAAATTTCANGTTATACAATAGATACTATTTCTTCAGACTTGATTTTAGAGGCAAAACAAAAAGGATTTGCAGACAGACAAATTGCACATATGCTCAATTGTTTGGAAAGTCAGGTGTATAAAAAAAGAGCCAACTTTGGAATTCAACGTGTTTATAAACTAGTNGATACCTGTGCAGCTGAGTTTTCAGCAAAAACCCCATATTACTATTCTACCTTTGAAGAAAAAATGCAACTTGATTCCAGCAAACCATACAGCTCAAATGAAAGTGTTGTTAGTAAAAAAAAGAAAATTGTTGTTTTAGGNTCAGGACCAAATAGAATTGGCCAAGGAATAGAGTTTGATTATTGTTGTGTNCATGGAGTATTAGCTTCTAGTGAAGCAGGTTATGAAACAATCATGATTAATTGCAATCCAGAAACAGTTTCNACTGATTTTGATGTAGCTGATAAATTATATTTCGAACCTGTTTTTTGGGAACATATTTATGATATTATTAGACATGAAAATCCTGAAGGNGTAATTGTTCAACTTGGAGGACAAACAGCCCTAAAATTAGCCGAAAAGTTAGATCGATATGGAATTAAGATTATTGGCACTACCTTTAAGTCACTTGATTTAGCAGAGGATAGAGGAAGTTTCTCCACTCTTCTCAAAAAAAATAATATTCCATATCCAGATTTTGGAGTTGCTGAAACTGCAGATGAAGCTCTTAAACTAACAGAAAAATTAAACTTTCCAATTTTAGTTAGACCATCTTATGTTCTTGGTGGGCAAGGGATGAAAATTGTCATAAATAAAGAAGATTTAGAAGCCCATGTTGTTGATTTGTTGAGAAAAATNCCTAATAATAAACTTCTTCTAGATCATTATCTTGACGGNGCTATTGAGGCCGAAGCAGATGCGATTTGTGACGGTAAAGATGTTTATATCATTGGTATCATGGAACATATTGAGCCTTGTGGAATTCATTCAGGTGACTCTAATGCAACTCTTCCTCCTTTCAATCTTGGAGGATATGTTATTCAACAGATAAAGGATCATACCCAAAAAATTGCTCTTGCACTTAAAACTAAAGGATTAATTAATATTCAATTTGCTGTNAAAGATGATAAGGTCTTCATTATAGAGGCAAATCCGAGAGCCTCACGAACTGTTCCTTTTATATCAAAAGCTTATGGTGAACCNTATGTAAATTATGCAACAAAAATTATGTTGAATGATAAAATGATTAGTGATTTCGATTTCAAGCCGGTTTTGAAGGGATACGCAATAAAACAGCCAGTTTTCTCATTCAATAAATTTCCAAATGTAAATAAACAACTTGGCCCAGAAATGAAAAGTACAGGAGAAAGTATACTTTTTATTGATAATCTTAAGGATGATCAATTTTATGATTTATATTCTAGAAGAAAAATGTATTTGACTAAATAATTTTATTTCTGAAAGTTAAGAATATNAGTTTCTATAATTAATCTCTGATTATTTTTCATCTCAGAATCATAGATTATTTCACCAAAAGGATTTTCAGGATTAATATCCANTCTACCANAGCCTGAAATAATGTTGATTGTATTTAATAATAATGGATCACTGATACTTCCCAGAACACCNAAATTATTTGATACTTCTTTTATAAAATGGTCAGGTTCTAAACCATCTTGGTAGTCAGAGAAACCAGCACTGTTTTCAATTGCTAACACAATTGGTTGCATTGCATAGGTATGATTGGGGTTTTTNTTACCATCGTTGTCTATATANTCATGTATAGTTATAGAAGCTACATTCTTACCTACGGTTTTATCACCAACTTGAATAACTTGTATATGAGAATCTAAACCATTTATTAATAATTCACTAGCAGATGCTGATTGATTTGATGTAATGATATATATATTTTGGAGATTTAGGCTATTTAAAGATTCTCCGGTTGAGAGTGAACTTACAAACTTATTTATTAGTTGGTCAGGATTTTGAGAATTCCAATAATCGTTAAGTTTTGAATTCCAGTTTTGTTTTGAAAAAACTTCACCTGTAAATTGACCTGTGATTAAACTTGACAATATTACACAGTTACTAACTGATCCCCCTCCATTGTATCTAAGATCAAGAATCAAATCTGTTATATTNCCAGATTTAAAATTACTAAANACCTCATTTAGCTCTTCATTATAATCTGACAGAAATTGATTATACATTAAATAACCAATAGANTTTGATTCATAATTAATTATTTTATTCACGTGAATCGGNTTTTTTTGAAAGTTTTCTTCTTTAATTAANTCAATTTTATCTCCCGTTAAATTGAAAATCCCATTTTCATAAACTGATAAACTAATTTCATATACTAATCCATCATTATATAATAATTCCCNGTAATTATTTTTATTTAATTTTATTCCATTGATATGGGTGAATAGATCTCCTCTTTTTATATTTTTATTAAATGCATCGGAATCTGGATGAACATATTTTACAAAGCCAAAAACTTCTTCACAGTCTGAACATTGCAATGACAATCCAAACTCCATACCATTAGAGGCTACTATCCCTTGNAGCGTGTTTTGTAATTCAACATAGTCATCAACAANTATACTAAATCTATCCTTGGGAGATAANAGTGAGTTAAAAAAAGGTTTTGGATCAGAATTTTCAGAAATAAGTTTTGTGTAAGTGTTTTTATTATCATCGATACTATCAGNAAGCATAGTTATACTCTCTTGCCAATAGTAAAACTCATTCAAGCCTTTCCAAATAAAGTCGCTTATTTCATAGTCTCCAGTTAATTCAACTATCTCATCATCTCTGTCTTTAGAGCAACTAAGGAGAATGAATATTATCAACAAAAAACTAATTTTATTCTTCATATTTTATNNTATACCAGTAAAATTAAANGGAGTTATCGCTTTTAATTCNTTTTTAATTTCGTCACTAACTTTTAATTCGTCTATAAAATTATGAATACTTTTTTTATCGATTTTTTTGTTAGTTCTAGTTAATTTTTTCAAGGCTTCGTATGGGTTTGGATATTTTTCCCTTCTTAAAATTGTCTGAATAGCCTCAGCTATNACTGACCAATTATCATTTAAATCAGAGTTNATTTTTTCCATATTAACAATTAACTTCGACAAACCGTTAAGTGTTGATTTCAGACCTATTATNGTNTGTCCAATTGGCACACCAACATTTCTTAGCACCGTGCTATCAGTCAAATCCCTTTGCATTCTAGATATAGGAAGTTTTCTAGAGAAAAATTCAAAAATTGAATTGGCAATTCCTAAATTTCCTTCAGAATTTTCAAAATCAATAGGATTAACTTTATGAGGCATTGCAGATGAACCCACTTCACCAACACTTATTTTTTGTTTAAAATAATCTAAAGAAATGTAAGACCATAGATCTCTATTAAAATCAATTAAAATTGTGTTTATTCTTTTTAACGAATCACAGAGTGATGCAAACGAATCATAGTGTTCAATTTGGGTAGTAGGAAATGAGTATTTTAAGTTTAGAGNAGACTCAACAAAGTTTAGGCCAAAAGTTTTCCAATCTATCTCAGGATATGCTACTTTNTGAGCATTAAAATTTCCTGTTGCACCAGCAAATTTTGCTGCATGAGGAATATCTAACAATATTTGTTTTTGTATTTCAATTCGTTTTATAAAAACTAAAAACTCTTTTCCCAATCTGGTAGGAGATGCAGGCTGACCATGTGTTCTTGAGATTAAGGGTATTTCTTTGTAATCTTTAGNAAGTGTTACCATCGATTTTAAAACCTTATTCAGTTCAGGCATATAAACTAAATTTATGGAATCTTTTATAAGAAGTGGTATTGCGGTATTATTGATGTCTTGGGATGTTAGCCCAAAATGAATAAATTCTTTGTAATTTTCTAAACCAAGCTTATCAAACTCTTTCTTTAAGAAATATTCTACTGCCTTCACGTCATGGTTAGTTGTTTTTTCTATGTTTTTGATTTCTCTGGCATCCTCAGAATTAAAGTTTTCATGAATCTTTCTAAGATCCCCGAAAAAAGATATATCTATATTTGAAAGCTGTTTTAATGGTATTTTACACAGAGAAATAAAATATTCTATCTCAACCATAACCCTATACTTAATTAAAGCCTGTTCAGAGAAATAGTTTGCCAGTGATTTAGTTTTTGATCTATATCTTCCATCAATGGGAGAAATTGCATTTAGGTCAGTCAACAGCATATTTTTGAGAATATATTCAATTACAAAGATACATTTCTTTTACCTTAATTAAATTATTCTAGGTTTTGAATGATTCTAAATTCTTCATAGCATCCAGTCATTGCTTCTAAAATCTGCAAATCATTCGATTCTTTGATAAATGTATCAGAATAATTACAATTTCTGATTATCTCTTCTAAATCAATTTTTTCAATTCCAAGGATTTCGATTAGTACTTGTCTATCAAATTTTGATGCTAATAAATTTTTTATTTCATTATCAACTCTCATTTGTTTTAGTTTTTTTAGCTGTTTTGGATTCTTTCCAAAAAAATTATACAAAAAGTCTGCTGGGTTAAATAAAGCTCCTAAGGCTTTACTTATTGCATTTTTATTTCTGTTTCCAGCTTCATATCCAGAGTTTGGCAAACCAGTTATTTTATATCTACCTGCTGAATTTATGGGGGCATTTTTAACATCAATTTCAAGATAACCTGTAAGCTCATANGGTCTTAAAATAATTTCTTCAAGAGCGAAAGCCAATCCAGTTAATCTAAATTTAGAATTTTTAAATTTTATCATATCACTCGTTACAAATACTTTAATTGGCTTGTAGCCGACATATGAAAAATAAAGAGTGTCATTAACAGATACTTCAATTTCAAATTGACCTTTATCATCAGTAATAGTTCCAATAACCCTGGTTAGATTTATCACATGAACACTTTGCATAGGTAACTCTGTAATTTCATTTTCTACAGAACCTTTTAGTACAGAAAATTCATTTTGAGAGATTAAAAAAAAGGGGATAAGAACAAAAAAACAGAATAAATTTTTCATTTACATTATCTAAAGTAACAAAGAATAAATCAAAAGTATATTTAATTGTGTTTAAATTTCAATGAAAATTATTTATTAAATATTTTACAAGTTTTCTAGTAGCAATTCCTCTNTGACTTATTTTATTTTTTTCAGCCAAACTAATTTCCGCAAAAGAACTTTCAAANCCTTTAGGTCTAAAAATAGAATCATATCCAAAACCTTTTACACCCTTTCTTTTGAATAAGATTTGTCCTTGAACTTTTCCTTCAAAAATTTTTTCATCATTGTTATGTATTAATACTATGCAAGTTTTAAAACTAGCATCTCTAGATTTCGAACTTTTTATTTTATCTAATAAAAAATCAATATTTTTTTCACTGTTATANGGTTTTCCTGCATAGCGTGCAGAAAATATTCCTGGTTCCCCNTCAAGACAATCAACCTCCAGGCCACTATCATCCGAAAAGCAATCAATACCATATTTAATACTTATATGNCTTGCTTTTATGAGTGCATTTTCATAAAAAGAGTTTCCAGTTTCTTTTATTTGGCTTTTAAAATTAATATCATCTAAACTCAGTAAATTGATTTCATTAGGAATATAATTTTTTATCTCCTCGATTTTATTTTGGTTATGTGTAGCAAAAATTAAATTTAATTTATTTGTTGTGATATTTTTCATTGTTAAGAATTGTATTAGCCCGATATAATTGCTCACAAAAAAAAAGTTTTACCATTTGGTGATTAAAAGTCATTTTTGAAAGAGAAAATTTTTCAAAAATTATTGAATAAATTTCTTTTGAGAACCCAAATGCCCCGCCAATAATAAATACCAACCTTTTTTTATTACTGCAATAATAATTATTTAACGATTTTGCAAATTCAACAGAATTTAAACTTCTCCCTGTCTCATCTAATAATACACAGATGTCACTTTTTTTTAAAAATTTTTTTATTTGGATTCCCTCTTTGTTTTTTTGCTCTTCTATATTATTTTTCCTTGATGACTTTATTTTTTGAATTTCTATATTCGTAAACTTAATGTAGTGATTTATTCTTTTTGAATAATCAATTATTAGCTTTTCTAAATATGGATTTTTTGTTTCGTTAATACTCAATAAAATAACCTCCATTCGTTTATTTTTGTGTATTTTATATTAATTTATAAAATATTCAAATCAATATTATCTTTGATACTAATAAATAAATAAAACTTGAAATTATTAAAAAACTTTTTAGACTCTATTAAGTTACCAGGTTTTAATGGCTTTTCTTTATATGATCTTATTGAAATGTATTTTCTTGGAATAATTAAAGGTGCATTAACAGCCCGTGCAGGTAGTATTTCTTTCAGTTTTTTCATGGCTATTTTTCCTTTCCTCTTATTTATTTTAAATTTAATTCCTTTCATACCTATTGATAATTTTGATTCAATTTTGTTAAATTTTATTGAAATTTTGGTTCCAAGCAATAGCGAAGATTTTTTTTCTGAAATATTTCTAGACATACAAAATAAACCAAGAGGAGGTTTATTGTCTTCAGTNTTTTTANTATCCNTTATTTTAACTGCAAACGGGGTGAGTGCTGTTTTTGCTAGTTTTGAAGAATCTTATCATATTGAATTATCAAGGAATTTTTTTAAACAATATCTATACTCCATGGGAGTAGCAATTTTATTAGCATTAACATTATTAATTGCAGTTATTGTAGCAGTCTATTTTGAAATTTATATATTTAGTAATATAAAAGAACTACTGCAAGATACTTTAGATTGGATTAGATTAGGACAATCATTATTCTATATTATATTAATATATTTTTCGGTTTCAATTTTATATTATTTTGGAACAATTGAAGGGAGAAAATCAAGTTTTTTTTCACCTGGCGCAGTAATGACAACCATTTTAATAATGATCACAACCTGGGCATTTGGAATTTATATTGATAATTTTTCAACGTATAATCAATTATACGGATCGATTGGTGCGCTATTAATATTCATGTTATATATATGGCTAAACTCTAACGTTCTTCTTCTAGGTTTCGAGTTAAATGCCACAATAACGAGTTTAAAAAACAAATCAAAGAAAAACAACTAAAACACAAAGTTTCATTAGTTTTGAATATGCATTTTTTTATTGATGTTTATTTACCAATACCATTAAAAAGACCTTTTATATATTCAGTAACAAAAGATGAATTTGATTTAATTTCAAAAGGATCAAGAGTTACTGTACCTTTTGGTAAATCAAAAATTTATACNGGTTTAGTTGTAAAAAAACATAATCTAGCACCACAAAATTATAAGGTAAAACCTATAGATCTAATATTAGATGATAAGCCTTTAATATATGATTATCAAATTGAATTTTGGAAATGGATTGCAGATTATTACCACTGTTCCTTTGGGAATGTAATGAAAGCATCAATTCCATCAACCTTACTTTTAGAAAGTCAAACTAGAATGGCAGTTAATCCTGATATTGAAATCGATAAGACTATTTTATCAGATCAACAATTTTTGATATATGAAGCACTTGAGAAGTCAGTTTTGAAAATTGACGATATGATAAAAATATCAGGTAATAAAAACCCAATGAAGTTAATTCAATCATTAATTAATATTGGAGCNATTTCATTATATCAAAAGATTCAAGAGAAATATAAACCAAAAACCGAACGTGTATTTAGGATTAAAAATTTAAATCAGTTAAACAATATTTTAGATGCATTAAAAAGATCACCAAAACAAAAGGACTTTTTATTATCATTATATAATTTCGATAAGTCTGGCAAAAAATGGATTAGCGCAAAAAAAATACTTAGTAAATCGAATACAAGCATACAAATTGCCAACAAACTAACGGAAAAAGAAATAATTGAGATTAAAACAATTCAAATAGATAGATTAATTAATCTTGATAAAGCCTCTAATTCACTCCAAGATTTATCTCAAACACAAACGAAGGCTCTTAATGAACTAAAAAAAGAGTTATCAAAACAAAATGTTGTCCTCTTGCAGGGTGTAACATCATCTGGTAAAACNCCAATTTACATGAGATTAATTAAGGATCTAATTAATAAAGGAGGGCAGGTTTTATTTTTGCTTCCAGAAATTTCTATTACTTCTCAAATGGTTACCCGTTTTAATAATTTTTTTTCTAATGCCGTNCAGGTTTATCACTCTAAATTTAATTTGAATGAGAGAACCGAAATATGGAAAAATGTATATCAGGGTAACGATAATGCNAAGGTAATTATTGGTGCAAGATCTTCTCTTTTTTTACCTTTTAAAAAACTTGATCTTATTATAGTTGATGAGGAACATGAAACATCATATAAACAATTTGATCCAGCTCCNAGATATCATGCTAGGGATTCGGCTATATATTTATCAAGTATACTAGGTTCAAAAGTGATACTTGGTTCAGCGACCCCTAGTCTTGAATCACTNATCAATGTTAAGAAAAAAAAATATGGTATTGTATATTTGAATGAGAGATATGGAGGAGTAAAACTTCCAAAAATTAAAGTAGTTGATTTAAGAGATTCTCATAAACGAAAATTAATTAAAGGAGATTTTTCTCAGGATTTAATTAGTTCAATTTCGAATACTTTAGATCAAGGTAAACAAATAATTTTATTTCAAAACAGAAGAGGATATGCACCCGTTTTAGAGTGTCTAACTTGCGGTCATATGCCAAGTTGTATTCAATGTGATGTNACCTTAACTCACCACATCAATTCTGGAAAATTACAATGCCANTATTGNGGTTATAGTATACCTATTCCAAAAGCTTGTAGTTCTTGTTCTTCAACAAAACTCTCAACAAAAGGATCGGGGACTCAGCAAATTGAAAAGCAATTGGAAGAATTTTTTCCAAATGTTCCAATTGGCAGAATGGATTGGGATACAACTCGTGGAAAAAATGATTTTGATCGTATAATTGAGTTATTTTCTCAACAAAAAATTAAAATCTTAGTTGGCACACAAATGATAATTAAGGGTCTTGATTTTAAAAATGTCCATTTAGTCGGAGTTTTAAATGCTGATCATTTAATTAATTTTCCTGATTTTAGGTCATTTGAAAGATCTTTTCAAATGTTAACGCAAGTAGCAGGTAGGTCAGGAAGATCGGGTGATCAAGGAAAAGTAATAATCCAAAGTTATCAACCTGACCATAATGTTTTAAAAAGTGTAATAAATAATGATATTGATTCATTTGTAAAATCGGAGCTAAATGACAGAAAATATAATATTTATCCTCCTTACATTAAGCTAATAAAAATTACACTAAAAAATAGAAATATGCATAATTTAAATTCAGCCTCTGAGTGGTTTTCAAATGTACTAAGACAATCTTATCAGGGTAAAATTTTAGGGCCTGTATCCCCTTTAGTTAGTAAGGTTAGAAATAACTACATTAAGGAAATGCTAGTAAAAATAGAATCTAACAATTCCAGAATATTTTTTAAACAATTACTAAATAAGTCTATTCAGAGTTTCGAAAGTATTAGTATTTTTAGAAGTACAAAAGTTATTGTAGACGTAGATCCTTATTAATGCTAGAATTATAAAAAAACATATCAAAGTTTTGGTGATGCAATTATGTTAATCTATTTTTGCAAACTAAAATAAAAATTATGAATAATTATGAAACTGTTTTCATATTAAATCCCGTTCTTTCTGAAAATCAGATAGAGGAAGCAGTTCAGAAATATGAAAAATTTCTGACTTCCAAAGGTGGAAGCATTATAAATAAAGAAAATTGGGGGCTAAAAAAACTTGCCTATCCCATACAGAACAAAAAAAGTGCTTTTTATCATCTTTTTCAGTATACCGCCTCAGGTGATACAATAAAAGAGTTAGAGCTATTTTTTTTACGTGATGAAAGGGTTATGAGATACTTAACAGTAAAGCTAGACAAACATTCACTAGCATGGGCAGATAAAAGAATTAAGAAAAATAAATTAAAAAAAGCTTGATATGTCCAAAATAGATGAACAAAATAGTGGAAAGAAAGAAGGTGAAATAAGATATTTGACACCTTTAAATATTGATACTTCAACCAAAAAAAAATATTGCAGATTCAAAAGAACGGGAATTAAATATGTTGATTACAAGGATTCCAACTTTTTAATGAAATTTGTTAATGAGCAGGGTAAAATATTACCTAGACGTTTGACAGGTACTTCTCTTAAATATCAACGTAAAGTATCTGTTGCAATTAAAAGAGCCAGACATCTTGCTATATTACCTTATGTTGGTGATATGCTGAAATAAATTACATACAATGGAAATAATTTTAAAAGAAGATATTCAAAACGTAGGCTTTAAAGATGACTTAGTTGAGGTTAAAAATGGCTACGCCAGAAATTTTTTAATTCCACAAGGAAAAGCAATTATAGCAACTAATTCTGCAAAAAAAGTTTTAGATGAGAATTTAAAACAAAAAGCATTTAAGGAAAAGAAAATTATCAAAGAAGCTGAATCTTTGGGAAAAAAACTCTTAAAAANTGAAATAAAAATTTCTTCAAAAGTATCCAGTGGTGATCGTCTTTTTGGATCAGTTACATCCAATGATTTGTCCTCAGCTTTTGAGGCTAAAGGAGAATTAATTGATAAGTTACTCATAAGTATTCCTGGTAGATCAATTAAGAGAANTGGTAAATATGAGGCTTCAATTCGTCTTCATAGGAGTGTTATCATTCAATACCCNTTTGAAGTGGTTCCAGAAAAAGCTTAGTTATANTTTTTCATCCCATTTTTGATTTAAAGTAAATTTGAGATTTTCTAGATTAACAAAGGAGCAGTTTGAAGAATTAAGCGGAGAGTTCACACTCTTCCTTGCCTCCAATTCTATAGATTCAAAACAGTGGAACTATATNAAGTCAAAATCTATTGATAAAGCAGAAATGATTCTAGATTCATTCAGTGATATAGTTTGGAATAAAATTATATCCAAGGTAAATTATTTAACTAACATTAATTCAACTCATCTTTTTCTTTTTAAGTCTAGTAATTATTCAATTGAATCAATTATTATTAAATCCAATGATAAATCAATTGATCTGAACGATAAAAAATCCCATTCTTTCATTTTAAATAATTTAAATTCAAATAAAATTGAAATTTTTAGATCTAATAAAAAATTTAATAAAAATAAGCTATACAAAGAAATACACAATATAATTATTAGTGGGTCTTATATTTCAGAAGGAGAGCTATTTGACATCTATGATCAAAGACTTTCATAATAGAGGGAAAAGTAAGATATTTGTTTAGTAGATTTTTTTTATGTCAATAAATCCAAACACACCAAAAGGTACTAGAGACTATTCATCTGAAGTCTTGTTAAAAAGAAATTATCTTAAGAAAATTTTACAAAAAGCATTTGAGTCATTTGCCTTTGAACCACTAGAAACAACTTCTTTTGAAAAATTATCTACTCTTACAGGAAAATATGGTGATGAGGGAGATAGATTAATTTTTAAAATTCTAAATTCTGGTGAAAAATTAAAAAAAGCTGATTTGAATTCTTTTAAAGAAAATGACTTAAAGAAATTCTCGTTCTCAATAAGCGAAAAAGCTCTTCGTTATGATTTGACTGTTCCGCTAGCAAGATATGTTGCTGGAAATCAAAATGATTTGATTTTTCCTTTTAGACGATATCAAATGCAAAATGTTTGGCGAGCTGACAGGCCACAACACGGAAGATTTCAAGAGTTTTGTCAATGTGATGCAGATATAGTTGGTGTTAAATCATTACTACAAGAAATTGAAATGATATCTCTTTTCGATCATATTTTTAATGATGTTAATTTAAAAGGAGTTACTGTTAAAATTAATCATAGGAAGATTATTGAGGGTATTGTAAACTTAACTGAAAATAAAAATAAATTAGTTGATTACACTGTAGCTATAGATAAATTAGAAAAAGTCGGAATCGAGGGGGTTGAAAAAGAACTTATTTCAAAGGGTTTCAGAGAATCAGATATAGATAAAATTAAAAATATAATCAAGTTAGAGGGGAGTCCTGAAATAATTTTAGATGAATTAGAAGACGCTTTAAAAGATTCTAATAAAGGGCTAGAAGGTATAAATGAGTTAAGATATATTTTTTCAAAACTAAATTGTTTTGAGTTTAAATCAATAAATATTAAAATTGACCTAACTCTTGCCAGAGGATTAAATTATTACACTGGAACGATCGTTGAAGTAATGGGTCCTGAAAATGTAAAAATGGGATCGATTGGAGGTGGTGGAAGATATGATGACTTGACAAATTCTTTTGGTCTTAAAAACATGAGTGGTATTGGGGTTTCTTTTGGTTTTGATCGTCTATATCTTGTTTTGGACGAATTAGATTTATTCCCAATCAATATAAACTTAAACACTGAAGTTTTATTTGTAAATCTTGGCAACGAATCTGTTGAGATTGCTTTAAATAAAATAAATAAACTAAGATTAAAGGGAGTAATTAGTGAAATATATCCCAGTAATATCAAATTAAGTAAACAGCTTAACTATGCAAACAAAAAGAAAATTCCTTTTGTTGTAATTATTGGTGATGAAGAAATTAAAAATAAAAAAATCACCTTAAAAAACATGAGTACTGGAGAACAAGCCCAAATTTTGTTAAGCCAACTGGAAAAATCTATAATTTACTAGATTTGGTGGGTCTTTGGTATTTTTGAAAAGGTTGTTTCAAAAGCTCTTTAATATTTGAATTTTTTTGTTCATCAGGAAAGACATCTACACCATAAATGATTTTTTCTCTGTCTAAGTACATGTAGGTTCCAAAAAGTCTATCCCAAACTGAAAAAATATTTCCATAATTAGCATCGGTGTAAGGTAATTGATAGTGATGATGGATTTTGTGCATATCTGGTGAAACAATTAAATAGCTTAACCATTTATCAATTTTTTTAGGAAGCTTAATATTTGCATGGTTAAATTGGGTTAGCATAACAGAAAGAGATTGGTAGAGCATAACATATGCTATTGGAGCTCCAACTATTAATACTGCAATTAATGTAAACGTAAATCTAACAAGGCTTTCTAATGGATGGTGTCTATTTCCAGTGGTGGTATCGACGTTGTGGTCAGAATGATGGACTAAATGAATCATCCACAAAGGATTAAATTTATGTTCTATGTAATGAGCAAGAAAAGCACCAATAAAATCAAGTAATAGTATAGATATAAAAACCTCAAAAATTAAAGGAAGATTATCAAAAATATGAATAAATCCGAACCTATTGCTGACAACCCAATCAGAGGTTGATAAAAGTAAAAAAGCCAATAAAAAATTTATAATTATTGTTGTCGATGTGAAAAAAAAATTTGGTATCGCATGACTCCATTTTTTGTATTTGAAATAGAATAGAGGAACTACACCTTCCAAAAACCAAAAAAAAGATATCCCCCCAACTATAATTATAGCTCTATGCAAAGTTGGAATATTTTCAAAATAAGCTATTATGTTATCCATTATATTTAAAATAACTAAACTTAATCATGTTTTAAATTACAAATATGAACATATTTCATATATTTATTAGGTTAAAATAAGATCAATTTATGTTTAATTATTAATTAAATATAATTATATACACTAAATATTTTATTTAAAAAACAATTAAAAAAAATCATGAAAAAATTTAGTTCTTTACTATTATCCCTNNTAATATTATTTAGTATTTCTTCTCTATCNGCTCAGAAGAAAAGAAACAAGAAAAGTTATAAATTAAAATCTANAGTAGANTTATCTGCTTTTANTTTTAGAAATGTTGGACCTGCTTTCCTTTCAGGTAGAATTGCAGATATAGCAATTCATCCAACTGATCAAAATACCTGGTATGTTGCTGTAGGCTCAGGTGGTTTATGGAAAACAGTTAATTCAGGAACTACATGGACACCCCTATTTGACGATGAATCATCATACTCAACAGGGTGTGTTACAGTAGATTCTAATAATCCATCAACAGTTTGGGTTGGAACTGGAGAAAATGTTGGTGGGAGGCATGTAGCTTATGGAGATGGAATTTATAGATCTGACGATGAAGGTAAGTCATGGAAAAATATGGGACTTAAAAACTCAGAACACATATCAGAAATATTAATTCATCCAAATAACTCAGATATAGTTTGGGTAGCTGTGCAAGGTCCATTGTGGAATAAAGGAGGAGAAAGAGGTTTTTATAAAACATCAAATGGAGGTAAAACTTGGAAGAAAACACTTGGAAATAATACATGGACAGGTGTTACTGATATTATGATTGATCCTAGAGATCCAAATGTATTATATGCTGCTACCTGGGATAGACATAGAACAGTTGCTGCTCTNATGGGAGGTGGTCCAGGTTCAGGAATCTATAAGTCTTTAGACGGAGGAGAAACCTGGAAAAAACTTTACAGAGGGTTACCAAATGANAGAGACAGCAATGGTGATGGNGAAATTGATGAGGATGATGATCCTGTTATAAACATGGGTAAAATAGGATTAGCAATTTCTCCNCAGGACCCTGACGTGGTATATGCTGCTATTGAACTTCAAAGAACTAAGGGAGGAGTTTACAGATCAGAAGATCAAGGTGAATCTTGGAAGAAGATGTCTGATGCAGTTGCTGGNGCTACAGGACCTCATTATTATCAGGAGCTNTATGCAAGCCCTCACAAATTTGATAGGCTATATTTAATGAATAACAGGGTTCTTACATCAGAGGATGGTGGAGATAATTTTGTTCAATTAAAGGAAAAAGATAAACATTCAGATAATCATGTAATTCTTTTCAAGGATGATGATCCTGACTACATAATGATTGGAACTGATGCAGGAATATATGAAAGTTTTGATCTAGCTGAAACATGGCGTTATATAAAAAACCTTCCATTAACCCAATTTTATAAAGTGGCAGTTAATAATCAAAAACCATTTTATCATATTTTTGGAGGTACACAAGATAATGGATCTGCCGGAGGACCTTCTGCCACTGATGAGATCGAGGGGATAAGTAATAACCATTGGTATAAAACACTTGGTGCAGATGGTCATCAGTCTGCAACTGATCCTGAATTTAATAATATTATTTATGCTGAAACTCAAAAAGGAGGAATGCANAGGGTNGATTTAATNACNGGAGATCAAGTTTTCATTCAACCTCAACCNGGAATGGANGATCCATATGAAAGATANAATTGGGANGCTCCGATTATAGTAAGCCCACATAAANCATCAAGAATTTATTTTGCATCACAAAGAGTTTGGAAGTCNGATAATAGAGGAGATGATTGGACNCCAATTTCNGGTGANTTAACTNGAAATGAAGAGAGAATAAAACTNCCAATCATGGGACGTCAGCAAAGCTGGGATAATCCATGGGATGTAAAAGCGATGTCNACTTATAATACNATAACTTCACTTTCAGAGTCTCCTGTAAAAGAAGGTTTAATTTANGCTGGAACAGATGATGGNTATATTCAAGTGACTTCAAATGACGGNAATACTTGGACAAAAATCTCNGTAACTAAGTTGGGATTNCCAGGTAGAACATTTATTAATGANATTAAAGCAGATTTATTTGATGAAAATACNGTTTATGTTAGTTTAGATAATCATAAAGAAGGTGATTTTAACCCTTACNTATTTAANAGTACTGACAGGGGGATGACATGGAAATCAATTAAGGGNAATCTCCCAGACAGAACNCTTNTATGGAGACTGGTTCAGGANCCAGTNGCAAAAAATTTACTTTTTATTGCNACTGAATTNGGTGTATATNTATCAATTAATTCAGGACAAACTTGGAGTAAACTAGATGGAATCCCAAACATGGGTATAAGAGATTTAGTTATTCAAAAAGATGAGGTAGATCTTGTAGCAGCATCCTTTGGAAGAGGGTTCTATGTATTAGATGATTACCGTGCTCTAAGGGAGATGACAGAAGAAAATTTAAAAAAGGATGCTAAATTATATACTCCAAGACCTGCTAAATGGTATATACCAAAAAGTAAAACTGGAAACACTGGATCAGATTATTATTTTGCTGAAAACCCAACTTTTGGAGCCGTGTTTACATATCATCTTAATGGAGATTTTAACACAATTAAACAGAAAAGACAGCTTGCTGAAAGTAAATTAAATAAGATTCGAGCTAACATTCCTTTTCCTGGTTGGGATGCATTGGATGATGAAAAAAATGAGTCAAGACAAATGATTTGGTTAAACATTAAGGATTCTGAAGGCAATGTAATTAGTAATACTAAAAAAACCGCAAGAAGTGGTTCAGGAAGAATTGCATGGAATCTTCGTTACTCCAGTTCAAATTCGATTGATCCTGACAGAATATCAAGCAGAAGGGTATATGGCGCTTATGTTAGGCCTGGAGATTATAACGCATCTATTTACCTAGAAAACAATGGTTCCTATAAATTATTAGATGGACCTGTAAATTTTCAAGTCAAATCAATTTATGATGGTGTTTTAAAAGGCACTGATTTTAAAACTTATAATTCCTACAGAAAAAAATTACTAGTTTTTGAAAAAGAGTATAGTTCATTAATTAAAATTATGGATGAAAACTCAAAACTTATAGATGCATATAAAAAAGCGGCTGAAAGATCACTGAGTGAACCAGGTAAAATGTCTAATGAATTATTTGCTGCTCATAATACTCAATTGGAAATTGAGAAAAAAATGAATGGAAATTCTTCTAGATCAGAAATAGGGGAAAATAATCCTCCTTCAATTAGGACTCATTACAGGAACGCATATTCTGGTGTAAGAACTACTTATGGTCCAACTGGATCCCATGAAAGAAGTTTAAATATTGCTATTCAAATGGCCGAAAAAATTAAGGTAATGATTATGAAAATGAAAAATGAAACACTACCATTAATTAAAGCAAATTTAGAATCTATTAATGCACCCGATGTGTTAACAGATTAATATATTATTTAGCCCCAGAGAAATTTGGGGCTTTTTTCTACAATAATATTTCTTTTAGGGACTCAATAATTTTTTTTGGTATAGAAACAGATTTATTATTACTTCTATTAACAAAAACATGAATAAATTCTCCATAAGCAGATACCTTGTCTTCATCTTCCTTAAATATTCCTATACCATAGGTTACTGAACTATTTCCAATTTTCTTTACGACTAATCCAGCCTCAATTTTTTCTGGATGAGAAATTGGATTTAAATAGTCACAACTTGAGTGAACAACAAAACCTACAACCAATCCTTTTTTAATATCTAATTTTCCTTTATCAATTAGATATTGATTTACTGTAGTGTCAAAATAAGAATAGTAGTTAACATTATTTATATGACCATAGATGTCATTGTCCATCCAACGGGTCACTATTGGATAAAAATACTTGTAATCTGATTTATTTATGAGTTTTATTTTATTCATTTATTTTTATTTAATATTTCCAAAACACATATATTTTATTTCAAGATAATCTTCTATACCGTATTTTGAACCCTCTCTTCCTTGCCCTGAGGATTTGATCCCACCAAAAGGAGCAACCTCTGTTGAAATCAGTCCTTCATTTATTCCAACCATACCATATTGAAGTTTTTCAGCAATATTCCAACATCTATTAATGTCTTTTGAATAAAAATATGAGGCTAAGCCATAAATAGTATCATTAGCTATATCAATTGCCTCCTTATCTGAAGAAAACTTAAAAATAGGAGCCACTGGTCCAAATATTTCTTCTTTGGCTAATTTCATCTCTAAATTTACATTACCAATAATTGTTGGTTCAAAGAAATATTTATCAATTGAATTTCCCCCAGTAATTAATTTTCCTCCATTTTTTAAAGCATCTTTAACAAAAGACTCGGTTTTTTTAATTGCTTCTTGAGAAATTAAAGGACCTATATTGACATTCTTATCCATTCCGTCACCCATTTTAAGCTCTGAAACTGCCAATAAAAATTTTGAAGTAAATTCATCGTAAACCTTATTATGAACGATGAACCGATTAACGCAAATACATGTTTGACCCGAATTTCTAAATTTAGATAAAATAGCACCCTCTACAGCTTTTTCAATATCCGCATCTTCGAAAACGATAAATGGAGCATTTCCACCTAGTTCAAGACTTAATTTTTTTAGTGTTTTCGAACTTCGAGACATTAATAGTTGTCCAATCTCGGTAGATCCTGTAAAGGATATTTTTTTAACTAGATTACTATCACATAAAGTTTTACCCATTCCAGCTGAATCTGTTCCTACAATTAAATTAAAAACTCCAGGAGGAAAACCAGCTTTATCAGCAAGATGAGCTAATGCAATTGCAGTAAGTGGAGTTTCATCTGCTGGTTTTATAATGATTGTACATCCCACTGCGAGGGCAGGAGCAACCTTTCTAGTTATCATAGCTAAAGGAAAATTCCAAGGAGTAATTGCAGCAACCACACCAATTGGTTGTTTAATTACTATAACTCTTTGGCTTTTTGTATGGGATGGAATAACATCCCCATATGCTCTTTTACCTTCCTCAGCAAACCATTTAACAAAGGAAGCACCATATTCAACCTCTCCTTTACTTTCATTTATTGGTTTACCGGATTCTAAAGTCATTATTTCTGCCAGACTTTCTGTGTATTCTAATATTAGATCATTCCATTTTTCAAGTATTTTAGACCTTTCTTTGGCCGTGTATTTACTCCAATTATTAGACGCTTTATTGGCAGATTTAATTGCTTTTTTGGTTATTTTAATACCACCATCGTATACAGAGGCAATAGTTTTTCCATTAGCAGGGTTAGTAACTTTAAAAGTTTTTTTTCCATCAGTAGTCCAATTTCCATCAACATATGATTTTCGAAAAATTAAATTTTTATTCATGGATAATTAACTAGCATTATTTGCTCATTAAGATAATCAAATATAAAAAATTGTTAGTTTATTAATTTTTGTTTTGGTCTGTCTTTACCAGATTTTATTTTCTAAAATAAATACAAGAGATATTCCGGCAGCCGCTCCTGAGATAAAAAAATTCCAGTCACGATGTTTTACTTTAAATTTATTTAAAAAAACATAAGCTACACTGACTATG
>PAHL01000024.1 GCA_002711185.1 Flavobacteriaceae bacterium | reverse complement strand
ACAATGAAAAGAGATGGGTATGAATATCCCATTTATTTCGAGCCAGGTTCTCCTCCACAACTTTTAGATTCCGAAAATAAATTAAATAATGAATATTCTTGGAACCACAGTTTTGTTTCAATTTGGGGTTCTCATCATGATCCTAATGACGGTATTTTATGGGATATTTCACCAAATAATATTGGTAACTTAAATACTGACTACAAGGATTTAACCGTAAGTTCACTAAAAACAAAATTTAAACCTATCAAAGGTGGAGACAGATCCAACGGATACAAAATAAACCCTTACACCAAAAAACCATACACGAAGCAAATTGTTCCTAGGGGTGACTACACGAGAGTTATTGCCGAATTCTGGGCAGATGGACCTGATTCAGAAACTCCCCCGGGACATTGGTTTACAATTTTAAACTATGTTTCTTATCATCAACTTTTTGAAAGAAGGTTTGAGGGAACTAATGAAATAATTGATCCAGTTGAGTGGGACGTAAAGGCATATTTTTTATTAGGAGGAGCTATGCACGATGCTGCAATTGCTGCATGGGGACTAAAGGGCTATTACGATTATATAAGGCCAATAAGTGCCATACGTTTTATGTCTTCTAAAGGACAATCTTCTGATCCTAAATTACCAGGATATAACCCATTAGGAATAAAATTAGTTGATAATTTAATTGAGTTGGTTAAAAAAGGAGATCCTCTTTCAGGAAAGAATGGAGAGAATATTGGAAAAATTAAAGTTTATTCTTGGAGAGGTCATAACTTCATAAATGATCCTAAAAAAGATTATGCAGGTGTTGGATGGATACTCGCTGAGAATTGGTTTCCATACCAAAGACCAACTTTTGTTACCCCTAATTTTTCGGGCTATGTCTCAGGTCATTCTACTTACTCAAGAGCAGCAGCAGAGGTTTTAACTCTGCTAACAGGGAATGCTTTTTTTCCTGGTGGTATGGGTGAATTTATAGCCAAAAAAAATAAGTTTTTGGTTTTTGAAAAAGGTCCAACCCAAGACATTAAAATTCAATGGGCTACATACAGAGATGCAAGTAATCAATGTAGCTTATCCAGAATATGGGGAGGAATTCATCCTCCTGTAGATGACCTTCCTGGAAGAGTTATAGGAGAAAAAATTGGAATAAATGCATATAATTATGGCAAGAAATATTTTCTAAAATGATTTTATAGTGACTTCTAATAATCTTAACAAAACAGGGTTCCATTAAATTTGTTTGTATAGTAAGAAGGGGTAAATAAAAAAACTGGATAAAAAAATGAAAAACTTTATATTGATTTATTTCTTGGGTCTATTTTTTGCTCTTGCTCAAAAGAAGACCATTAATTTTTATAAAGAGGCCGAAAGAATAAATCTATATTCTAATGTAATACCATGTAAAAGTAATTTGGAAACTTTAGTGGATTATAATTCAACGGGAAGAACATTTAAAAAAATTGCAAATCCTGAAATTTGGCACTTTCCAGCAAAAGAAATAAATAAAAATAAACCAGCAGTTCTCGTCATGCCAGGAGGAGGTTATTTTGATTTATGGTTTGATAAGGAAGGGGTTGATGTAGCCAAGTGGTTAAATAGTCTAGGAGTTACTGCATTTGTATTAAAATATAGACTTCCACACTGGGAGTCTGAGGAATGTAAGAGTAAAGTTGCACTTATGGACGCTCAAAGGGCGATGAGGATCATAAGAAGTAATTCAAAGAAATGGTCTATTAATCCAAATAAAATTGGTGTACTAGGATTTTCTGCTGGAGGACATTTGGCGTCATCGATATCAACGCATTATGATAATGGATTATCAAAATCTTCTATTGAGATGGAAAAAAATACAAGTTCTAGACCAGACTTCACAGTTTTAATTTATCCGGTGGTCACAATGCAAAATTCCCAGGCCACTCATTATGGATCCAGAGAAAATTTAATAGGGAAAAAACCCTCGAAAGAATACATAGATTATTTTTCAAATGAATTACAGGTAAAAGCAGACACTCCCCCGGCAATTATGATTCACACTAACGAGGATTCTGATGTTCCCCCCGAAAATAGTATTTTATATTATTTAGCACTCAGAAAATATAATATTCCAGCTGCTATTCATATATGGGAAAAAGGGGAACATGGATTGGCTTTTGGAAAAGACGGGTATTCATTTAAAAGCTGGGCCCAAATATGCGAGGAATGGATGTTTGAAAGAGAGATTATTAACTAAAAATAGAACAATGAAAAATTACTTTAAATTACTTTTATTTTTTATCCTTTGCAGTTCATGTCAAAAGAATAATGAAATTATTGATATGGAGCTAAACTATGATATTATTCCAATTCCCAAGGAAATAAAAGTAATTCAAGATAATAAAGGATTAGCTTTTGAGAAGAAAATTTTAGTTTTTTCTAATCAGCCTGAAATTGAAAAATTACTTAAAGTATTTAAAAAAGACATAAAAAATGTTAGCTCTCTAAATATTGATTTTTCAATTACTTCCAAAGAAGACGCGAATATGGTTTTTGATATTCAAGAAAATTATCAAGATGAGCAGTACTCAATTCATGTAAATGAAAAAATACATATCAAAGGAGGAAGTTACAGAGCACTTGCTATGGCTAAGAGTTCACTGCTTCAAATAATTAATAAAAAGAATGAATTCTTAGTTTTCCCATTAGTTGAAATTAATGATAATCCTGACTCAGAATACAGAGGATTATTGATTGATTTAGCTCGAATGTGGCATGATGTTCCTACACTAAAAAACGTAATTGATATGGCTGCATTTTATAAGATAAATTATCTTCAATTGCATTTAAGTGACGATCAATCTTTTACATTTCCCATGGAAAAATTCCCTAAAATAGCTACCCCTGATAGGCCATATTCAAAACAGGACTTTAGAGACTTAGTCAAATATGCAGATGAAAGGGGAATAATTATAATACCTGAACTGGATGTTCCAGGTCACTCAAGACAATTAGTTGAAATATACCCAGAAATTTTTGGAGTGAATAATGGGTTTTTACAGATAAATCCATGGAAATCCAACGTTATAAATATTGCAAGCGAAAAGGTTTATAGCGCTATTGATGATATGATTGGTGAACTGGTTGAGGTTTTTCATACTTCTCCATACTTTCACATTGGTGGAGATGAAGCAAATCTTGATTTATATAAAAATGTTCCTGAGATAAAAGCTTTTATGAAAAAGAATGGTATTGAAAATGATGTACATGAGTTATTTAGATATTTTTTGGTTCGAATGAATGGAATAGTAAAGAAACATAATAAAAAAATGTTTTTATGGGAGGGTTTTAGACGCGAAGGTAAAATTGAAATACCAAGAGATGTTGTAGTTTTTGAATTTGAAACTATGTATCATCTTCCGAATCATCTNATTGAGGATGGTTTTACCGTGGTGAACACTTCTTGGCAGCCNCTTTATCTTGTTAGTGGTGGATTAAAACAGCCAAGATCAAGGAGAGCAGTTTGGTCTCCAGAAAAAATTTATTCTTGGAATATATGGAGATGGGAACACTGGTGGGAAAATACACCAGTATATAAAAAACCTATGCAATTGGAAGAAACTTCACAAATAATAGGTGCTCAGATGTGCTCATGGGAGCAGGCTGGGGAAGCAGAGATACCAACACTTAGAAAAAGACTACCTGTTTTTATTGAAAGAACATGGAACAATCAACAAAAAATCCCATTTGAAGAGTTTTTTCCCAGGGTCGAGAAAAATGATTTAAAGCTTTCAAAAATAATAAATGATATTAGACAAGACACCCTTNTGTTAGGATATGATTTTGAGGGNGACTGCCTTTGGTGTGACTAAAAAANCNNATAAATTAAACTTATGAAAACTATTAAAATTAACTCAATTGTAATAATCTTATTATTAACCTCATTAATGATCATTTCTTGTGATTCTCCAAAGGAAATTAATTACTCAAAAAGATGGTCTGAAGAAAAAGCATGGAAATGGTATTCAGAGCAACCCTGGCTTGTTGGGACAAATTTCATAACCAGTTCATCAATTAATCAGCTTGAATTCTGGCAAGAAGAAACATTCGACCTTGAACTAATTGATAAGGAGCTTGAGTTGTCTGCAAGCATAGGCATGAATGTGCATCGCGTTTATTTACATGACCTTCTTTGGGAACAAGATTCAATTGGATTTTTAAATAGAATTGACAAATTTTTAGATATCTCGGAAAAATATGGGATCAAAATAATGTTTGTTTTTTTTGATGATGTTTGGCATCCAGTACCTAAACTTGGNAAACAACCTGAGCCTATTCCAAATGTTCATAATTCTGGATGGGTTCAATCTCCTGGAGCAAAAATTTTATATGATACGTTGAGTCATAATAAGCTAGAACCCTACATAAAAGGGGTTGTAAGTCGGTTTGCTGATGATTCAAGAATTCTTGCTTGGGATCTTTATAATGAGGCTGGTGCAACAGGAATAGCATCTCATGATATCTCAAAGGAAAGAGCTATAGAATTATATGGAAAAATTGGAATAGAAATTACAGATGATAATTATTCTACTTACAACCTAAATGAGATTGATCCAAAGTCAATCAAAAAAACGTACACTCTTTCTTTATTAAAAAAAACTGTGAATTGGGTCCGAGAATCTAATCCNTCTCANCCGNTTACAATTGGNATATATAANTGGGATATAGATTGGGCACCTTTNAATGATCTGTCTGAGTTAGATCAATTCATAATTAACAGCTCTGATATTATATCATTTCATGAATATTCTGGTAAAGAAAGTGTATTGAAAAGAATTAAAGAACTGAAAAATTACAATAGACCTCTTCTTTGTTCTGAATATATAGCTCGTGGTGCTAAAAGTACATTTGAGGATATTTTACCAATTTTTAAGGAAAATAAAATAGCTGCTTTTAATTGGGGATTTGTTTCAGGAAAATCAGGTACAATTTATCCTTGGAAAAGTTGGGACTCAACCTTTACTGAACCACCAAAATTATGGCATCATGATTTATTTTACGAAAATGGTGATCCGTTCTCTGAGCAAGAAATTGAATTCATAAAAGAGACAATTTTCTCAATAAATAATAATTAAGCCAAGTGAAAACTTTATTTAACAAATTCAAGTTTGTATTATTACTTTTTGTCTTATTATCCTGTAATTCAAAAAATGAAGAAAATCAGTTAGTTTTACCTTCTGTTTTTTCTGACCATATGGTCTTACAACAAAAAACAGATGTAGTCTTTTGGGGAAGGTCAAGACCAAATGAGAAAATTATTATTTCTGGTAGTTGGGGAGAGTCTAATTCAATAATAACTGACGATATAGGAGAATGGGAATTAAAACTTCCTACTCCCTCTGCTGGGGGGCCATTTGAAGTGAATGTGAATAGCTCATACGAGACCATTAAATACGAAGATGTTTTAATAGGAGAAGTTTGGCTTGCATCAGGACAATCAAATATGGTTTGGAAACTAAATCAATGTGAGGGTTGTATCGATAATCAAGAAGAGGAAATAGCAAACGCCAATTATAACGAGATCAGATTTTTTAATAATCCAATGGACCTCTCAAGAACAGTTGTTAAATCTCAAAAATGGAGACCCGTAACATCTGAATTTGCTGGAGAAATGGAAGATGCTTTTAGTGTCGAAAGTTATAGTGCTGCTGGATATTTTTTTGCAAGAGAATTATATAATGAGCTTAGTGTTCCAATTGGTATAATTGGTTCTTCATGGGGAGGAACAAGAGTGGAGGCTTGGACAAGTAGAAATAAACTTAGTGAGATCACCTCTGTAAAATTACCTTCAATAAGCCAAAAACAACTATCCATCAAAGATGTCGAAGAATTGCAAGAATACTATAGAAAATATAATGATTCTGTAGCTGAGGTAAATTATAAACTTTTTGGTTTCCAATCTTTTGATTTACCCAGAATAACAGTTGAATCATCTATTGAGGAAAATTGGGAAAAACTTAATTTAAATGATCAGGATTATTCAAAATATGACTATGATGACTCAAACTGGAATAATTGGAAAAATAATTATTTTGCCCCTGGTTATGAAGACCTTAAAGGAAGGTTTGAAAGTATTTTTGATCCCAAGGATTTTCTTCTTAATAATGGAACGATATGGTTTAGAACTGAAATAGAACTTAACGATATTTCGTCGGATTATGAATTAATTTTTGAAAAAGGAGCAGATGATACGGATCAAACTTATTTTAATGGAGAGCTAATTGGTAATACTTTCAGTTGGAGCAAAGAGCGAAAATATAATATCAATAAATCATTATTAAAAAAAGGAAAAAATATTTTAGCTATACGATTATCAGATTTAGATGGTCCAGGTGGATTTAATGGTAGAATACTGCTTAAAAATGATAAATCTAAAAATGAGATTTTAATGAGGAATTTTAAGTATAAGCACCAAGCTTTTTTACTTGATGGTAAACTTCTTGTTCATGGCTTAAAAAATCAAGAATTAATTGAAAAATCAGAATACCTTAAGGAAAATATTATTCGTGGTTTTGCAGTTGACACCCCTAATGAGTATTCCATTTTATTTGATCGTATTTTATCAAATGTTATGCCTTTCACAATAAAAGGCACTATTTGGTATCAAGGAGAAGCTAATGTCATCAATTATGATGAATACCAAACGCTTTTTTCAGCATTGATTAAAGATTGGAGGGAAAGCTGGGGTTATGAGTTTCCTTTTTATTATGTTCAGATAGCTCCTTTCACGGAAGAGGGTAATGTTGGTGTTCGCGAGGCTCAAAGAAAAACTCTTGAAACCACAGAAAATACAGGAATGGTGGTTTTAATGGATATTGGAGAAAGAGATGACATTCACCCACACAATAAGCAGGATGTAGGGAAAAGACTTGCACTTTTGGCATTGGATAAAGATTATGGATTTAATTTTGTTTCCTCGGGACCTTTGTATAAAAAGCATGAAGCTGAAGGAGAATTTCTTTATGTTGATTTTGATAGTAAGGGTTCTGGACTAAAGTTTATGAATGGAAAAAACGGTTTTGAAATCGCTGGCATGGACAATCAGTTTTTTCCCGCAACTGCTGAAATAGTGGATAACAAAATTAGAGTTTATTCGAAAAATGTGAAAAATCCCAAAAATGTTAGATATGGCTGGAGAAACTGGACAGTGGGAACACTATTTAACAAAGAAGGGTTACCTGCATCTTCATTTAGTTCCATAAACTGAGTTATTAAAATATGAAAATTAAAAAATTTCTATTTTTAATCTTAGCAATTTTTATTACTTCATGTAATAATCAATATGGGGATCTAAACTTACCCTCAGTATTTTCAGATCATATGGTTTTGCAACAAAAATCAAATGTTTCTTTTTGGGGCGAATCTAATTTAAATGATAAAATAACTATTAGCGCTAGTTGGGGTGAAACTTTATCAACTAAAGCTGACAATAATGGTAAATGGCAATTATCCCTAGCTACACCAAAAGCTGGAGGACCATACAGCATTGAAGTCAAAAATGACAGACAATCTATAGTTTTTAATGACGTTTTAATTGGAGAAGTTTGGCTTGCCTCTGGTCAATCAAATATGGGAATGATTTTATCAGATGGAATTGAGAATCAAGAGGAGGAAATCAAAAATGCTAATTTCAATGACATTCGTTTTTTTAGTGTTTTAGAGGATTTAACGGGAGAAAGTATTAAACAACAAAAATGGGTAAAA
This sequence comes from Flavobacteriaceae bacterium, assembly GCA_002711185.1. Taxonomy (GTDB): domain Bacteria; phylum Bacteroidota; class Bacteroidia; order Flavobacteriales; family Flavobacteriaceae; genus Marivariicella. The sequence continues at coordinate 38,454 of PAHL01000024.1, read as the reverse complement.
ACAAANCCTAAAAATGCTTCAAAATACAGCGCTGCTGCATATTTTTTTGCAAGAGAGCTTCATATAAAGTTAAATATTCCAATAGGTATAATAAGTTCTAGTTGGGGAGGGACTAACATTAAGAACTGGATTAGTAATAAAAAATTAAAAACTCTTACTCCAACTAAAAATCAGGTTCCAAAAAGTGAAGAGAATGATTTAGTTCAATTTGAAAGATTAAGATATAATGANTCAATAGCAAAGTTAAATGAGAAGCAATATGGTCTTANAACATTCAATTTACCGAAACCATATTTTTTNTGGAATGAAAATATTGTTTGGAATGTTGATTTATGGAAAAAATTTAAAAACGACTGGGAGGATTTGGACTTCAACGATATTAACTATAAGAAAATAAACTTTGATGATTCTAAGTGGGACTACATTCNAAAAATAAAGNAAAATGACAGATCAAAGATTAAAGATGGGGTATTCAATTATATTTTTAAATCTAATANTTCTTTTTTATCAACTGGAGTTATTTGGNTNAGAGCAAAAATAAAAATTGATGATATAAGTAGTGATTATTATTTAAATGTAGAAAGAGGAATTAATCGTGTTGACCAAACATTTTTTAATGAAAATTTAATAGGAAANACATTTTCTATTGATGGAAAAAGAAACTATAAAATTCCAAAGGAAATTTTAAAAAAGGGAGAAAACTTAATTGCTATTAGAGTGACCAATATTGCTGGCGATGGGGGATTTAGAAGTCCTGTTATTTTAAAAAATGATGTTANTTCGAATGAAATAGATTTGAGTAAATTTAAATATAAGCATCATGCGTTTTTAACTAANGGAAGTTCAATCATTGTACATGACTATAATTACGTTGAGCTTGTAGATAATTATAAAAATATTGATAANAAAATCCATAGAGGATATGTAACAAGTTCTCCATATGGTAATTCTATTTCATTCGAAAAAATGCTTAAACCANTTATTCCATACACTATTAAGGGAGTAATATGGTATCAAGGAGAAAATAATGTTAATGAGTATAAAGAATATTTAGAACTTTTCTCTGGTATGATAGATGATTGGAGAGAGAATTGGGGATACGATTTCCCATTTTATTATGCTCAAATTACTCCAAATATATACGATGATAGTCTTCTATCACATGAATTAAGAGATGTTCAAAGGTTAGCTTTAAAAAATACTTTTAAAACAGGAATGGCATCTCTTCTGGATGTTGGACTAGAGAATAACAACCACTCACCAAAAAAACAGCCTGTTGGAAAAAGACTTGCATTATTGGCTTTAAATAACGATTATAATTTTGATATAGTTTCTTCAGGTCCATTATATGCATCACATAAAATTTTTAAAGATTATCTAGAGATTGATTTTGATCACAAAGGTTCTGGACTAAATTCTAGAGGTGAATTAAAAGATTTTGAAATTGCTGGTGAAGATAAAATCTTTTACACTGCATTGGCTCAAATAGTTAATAATAAAGTAAGGGTATTTTCCAATGCAAATGTAAAACATCCAAAACATATCAGGTATGGATGGAAAAATTGGGTTCTTGGAACTTTATTTAATAAAGAAGGGTTACCAGCCTCGTCTTTTAACTCTATTAATGAAAATTAAAATAATTTTTTTACTTTTTATTATTGCTAGTTGTTCAAATAATGCAGATCAAATTACTGTTGTAGATAAACCAGATACTAATTTCAAAAACCAGCATTACGTTTCTAACAGAGAGCCACTAGTTCCCAGTAGTTTAATTAAGCTTCCTGTTGGATCAATTCAACCAGATGGATGGCTACTAGAATATTTTAATAGACAAAAAAGTGGTCTTACTGGAAATTTAGGAAAAATAAGCGCCTGGCTAGATAAAAAAGATAATGCTTGGCTTTCTAAAGGTGGTGAAGGTAAGTGGGGATGGGAAGAAGTACCATATTGGTTAAAAGGTTATGCAAATATTGGATACATCACAAAGGATAAAGAAATGATTGATGAGGCTAAAATATGGATTGAATCGGTTCTGAGTAGTCAGCGAGATGATGGCTTTTTTGGTCCTTCTTTTGCATGGGAAAGTTATATTTCCGATGAGTACAGGACTAAAGAAGAAGAGCAGAAAAAGAAAAAAGCAATTGATTTTTGGCCCAATATGATTATGCTCTATTGCCTTCAATCTTATTACGAATATTCTAATGATCAAAGGGTTATTGATCTTATGACAAAGTACTTTAAATTTCAATTGAATATCGAAGAAAATGAACTTCTTTCAGATAAGCATTATTGGCATAGAATTCGTGGCGGAGATAATTTACACAGCGTGATATGGTTGTACAATAGAACTGGAGAAAAATGGTTGTTGGAACTTGCCGAAAAGATATACAGAAGGACTGCCTCGTGGACAAGTAGAGGACACGATTTAAAGGATATAGAAAGTTCAAAAGCCAAAAGAGATGGAGTCGAATATCCAGAATGGTTTACAGATATAATTGATTGGCATAATGTAAATATCGCTCAAGGATTTAGAGCACCGGCACAATATTATCTTTTAAATGGAGATGAAAAATACTTAAATGCAACCTATGAAAATTTCAATATTGTAAGAGAATATTTTGGTCAAGTTCCTGGTGGGATGTTTGGTAGTGATGAAAATTCAAGACCTGGTTATGACGATCCTAGACAAGGAATTGAGCTTTGTGGAGTTGTTGAACAAATGAATTCGGATGAACATCTACTGAGAATAACTGGAGATATTTTTTGGGCTGACCATTTAGAGGATATAGCATTTAATTCTTATCCCGCCACTGTATCTCCTGATTTTAAAGCTGTTAGATACATTACAAGTCCAAACATGGTTATAAGTGACTCAGAAAGTCATGGTCCAGGAATTGCAAATTGGNNNCCATCTTTNTTAAANTTTAATCCTTTTAGTTCAAGNTGTTGTCAGCANAATCATACCCAAGGATGGCCNTATTTTACTGAAAACNTNTGGATGGCTANTCCNGATAATGGATTNGCTNCNGTTGTTTATGCACCNTCAATTNTAAATGCAAAAGTTGGNNATGNNACNGAANTTTCAATAAANAATAAAACAAAATATCCATTCGANGATAATCTATTATTTGAANTNAAANTNAATAANTCCGATGTTTTTCCTNTNTACTTTAGAATTCCATCTTGGGCTNAAAANTCAGAAATTNTTNTAAACGGNAAAAAAATTANTANNANAGCTGAGAAAGGAAAATATCTAAGGATTAATCGTAGGTGGTCAAATGGTGATTTAGTTAATTTAAANCTTCCNAAAAAATTAANCNTAANNACNTGGGAGAAAAATCATAANAGTGTTTCNNTAAATTATGGCCCTTTAACTTTTTCTTTAAAGATTAAAGAAAATTATGTTAATAAGCCAAGTGATAAAAGTGCTATTTTCGATTCTAAATGGCAAAGTGATGTTGATAAAGACAACTGGCCCACTTATGAAATATATCCTGGCTCTGCATGGAATTACGGATTAATAATAGGAGACAGTATTAATAAGTATTTTGAAGTAGTAGAAAAAAAATGGCCAAAAAATAATTTTCCATTTACACAACAAGATTCACCAATAGTTATAAAAGCTAAAGGTAAAAAAATTAAAAATTGGAAAATCGATGAAACTGGTCTAGCTGGTGAGCTCATGGATAGTCCTGTAAAATCGGATGANTTAACAGAATCGATTGAACTTATTCCAATGGGTGCGGCAAGATTAAGAATTAGTTCTTTTCCAGTAATTGAATAAAATAAATAATGAAAAAAAATATTATAAACTTCATATTCAATAATCATCTGTTTTTACTGTTCATTATTATAATATCCTCGTGTAACTTTAATGAAAATAAATCTAGAATGACAATTGATAAAACTGATTTTGGTAAACTACCCACTGGAGAAAAAGTAGACAAATATAAATTATCCAATTCTATAATATCATTAGAGGTAATTAACTATGGAGGTATCATAACCAATATTAGAGTACCTGATTCTAAAGGAAATAGAAAAGATATTGCTCTAGGATTTAATAATATTGAGGGTTATATAAANGAACATCCATACTTTGGTGCAATCATTGGTAGATACGGAAATAGAATTAAAAATGGAAAATTTAATATCGATGGAAATGAATATAATCTNGAGATTAATAATGGAGAACATTCACTTCATGGAGGAATTAAGGGGTTTGATAAAGTTATTTGGTCTGTGAAAGAGTTAAAAGGAAATAATTTTATAGGGTTAAAATTAAATTATTTATCCCAGCACATGGAAGAGGGTTACCCAGGAAACTTAAATGNAGAGGTAAATTATATTTTGAACGATAAAAATGAATTTAAAATATTATATACAGCAAATACTGATGCTACAACAATTTTAAATTTAACTCAACATTCTTATTTTAATTTATCAGGTGAGAGTTCAGGTGATATATTAGATCATGAGGTGATTATCAATGGAGACAATTTTCTACCGGTAGATAGCGGATTAATTCCTACTGGAGAAATTAGAAAAGTTACGAATACTCCTTTTGACTTTAGAAATGAAAAAAAAATAGGACAGGATATCAATTTAGATAGTAAACAACTAGATTATGGTATTGGATATGATCACTGTTGGGTACTAAATGATTATGGAAAGGGATTAAGAAAAGTTGCACAAGCTAAAAGTAACTCGACAGGTATTTTATTGGAAGTTTTTTCAGACCAACCTGGCATTCAATTTTACACAGGGAACTTTCTAGATGGTACNTTAGTATCGAAAGAAGGAAAATCTTATGAAAAAAGAAATGGTTTTTGTCTAGAGACTCAGCACTTTCCAAACTCTCCAAACCAATCTAATTTCCCAAGTGTAATTTTATCTCCTAAAGAGAATTATACTACTGAGACCTGGTTTAAATTTTCAAATTAGTTATTAATAACCGAGGGTTTATTAATTTTCAACTGTAATTTTAAAAAATTCATTTTTTAAATTTTGAAGCTTACTTTAAGGAAATCTTTATTAAACATNTTCGCTGTCTGCCTGCTTCTTTCTTGTCAGTCAAATNAACAGGTTGACTTTAATACTCAGATAAAACCAATAATCAATAAAAAATGTATTTCATGCCATGGGGGTGTAAAGAAAACAGCTGGATTTAGCTTTTTATTTAAAGAAGAGGCTTTAGGTAATACTGATGAGGGGTCACCTGCAATAATTCCCGGAAATGCAAAAAAAAGTAGGCTAATTCAAAGACTTCATGAAACGGATCTCGAACTTAGAATGCCATTTGAAAAACCAGCCTTGAGTGAGGAGGAAATAGTACTGTTTACTAAATGGATTGATCAAGGCGCTGAGTGGGGAACTCATTGGGCATATATCCCACCAATAAAATCTAAACTTCCTAAAGCAAGTAAAAAGTTTCAAGATATTGAGTTTATTAAAACACCAATTGATAATTTTGTAGCTGAGAAATTGGATCAAAAAAAATTATTACCAAATAAACCAGCATCTAAGAATATTCTTGCTAGAAGAGTTGCACTAGATATTACAGGACTTCCTCCTAGTCAGGATCTTTTTAATTCATATTTAAACAATAAAATTTCTTATGAAAATTTCGTTGACTCACTACTCTCGTCAAAGTCTTACGGTGAAAAATGGGCAAGTTGGTGGCTAGATTTGGCCAGGTATGCAGACACCAAGGGATATGAGTCAGATCTAGGTCGGTTAATATGGAAATACCGTGATTGGGTAATTAATTCATTAAATGATGATATGCCTTTTGATGAATTTACAATCAATCAGCTTGCTGGTGATCTTTTAGAAAACCCAACGGTTGATAATTATGTTGCCACAGGTTTTCATAGAAATACAATGACAAATGATGAAGGGGGAACTCCTAATGAAGAATACAGAGTTGCCTCAGTAATAGATAGGGTAAATACAACATTTGATGTGTGGCAGGGAACAACTATTAGTTGTGTCCAATGTCATGCTCACCCTTATGATCCAATTCGTCACAAAGAATATTATGAAATAATGTCATTTTTTAATAACACACAGGATGCTGATCATGCTACAGAGGAACCCAAATATAGATTTTATCAGAAGAAAGATCAATATAAGATTAACGAAGTTTTTAGTTGGATAGATAAATATGGTGATGAAACCTTAAAAAATAAATATGAGGACTTTCTTTATCTTCTTAAGCCTAAAGTTCTTGCAAATGAAAGGTATGTGGAACCTATTTCAAATTCAGGTAACGTAAATACAGGTCATGAATTGTATTTTTTTAATCGTGGAACCGCCTTAATAAGAGACATAAACACAGAGAGAAATAAAAGAATGGTTGCTCTTTTTAGTTTTGGAATTAAGGGTACAGAAGTTATTTTAAGAAATGGCTCAAGTACTGGGGAAATATTGGCGGAATTTAAAAATCCATTTAAAAGTGGTTGGATGTCAGATCCAGATCCTACCGATTTGATCCCAGGTAAACCAGGTTTTATAATCGATTTCCCACTAAAGGAAATTGATGGTACGATCGATTTACATATTGAAGTAAAAAATGATAATTTATCAGATACAGATCTTAAAATTAATGATGGAAGACTCATACATCTTCACTGGTTAGCTTTCATGCCAGATCTTCCTGGAAAAAATAAAAAAGGGTATTCAAAAATTAAAAAACATGTTTCCGAATTACTATTTACCCATGTCAACACTACACCAATAATGCTTGAAAATAAAAATCATAATTCTAGATCAACTTATATGTTTGAAAGAGGAAGCTGGCTTAGCCCAACAGAAAAAGTTACGTCTGATGTACCTGAGAGTTTTAGTGATTGGAACCCAAATTGGGAGCCAAACAGGTTAGGACTTGCACAATGGTTAATGGACAAGGAAAATTCTTTAACATCAAGGACATTAGTTAATAGAATATGGCATCAAATTTTTGGAACAGGAATTGTTTCAACTATTGAGGATATGGGGACTCAATCCGAGCCACCAACGCACCCTAAACTTTTGGATTGGATGTCCGTGAATTTAATGGAAGATCAAAAATGGAGTTTAAAAAAATTGATTAAATCTATAGTCCTTTCATCAACATACAAACAGAGTTCAATTATATCTGAGGAAAAATATGCTTTGGATCCTAATAATATACTCTACTCCAGAGGCCCAAAAATCAGGTTAAAAGCAGAGGAGGTTAGGGATCAAGCACTTGCCGTATCTGGACTTTTAAGTAGAAAGATGGGTGGGATTGGAGTTATGCCACCACAACCAGATGGTGTATGGCAAAGCCCGTACAATGGAGAAAAGTGGATTGAAAGTAAGGGAGAAGATAGATATAGGAGAGCTGTTTATACTTACATAAAAAGAACTGCAACTTATCCTTCTTTTGTAACTTTTGATGCTGGTTCTCGTGAGGTATGTCTAGTTAATAGAGTTACTACTAACACCCCTTTACAAGCTTTAATTACTTTGAATGATCCAGTTTATTTAGAAGCTGCTTATCATTTGGCTTCAATATATCAAAATGATAAGTCTGCAGAAAATAGTATAAAAAAGATGTATTTAAAATCAACTTACAAAGACATAAATCAAATCACGCTTGATGCTCTGTTGGAGCTATACACCAATTCCATAAATCAATTCAAAAAAAGCCCTGAATTAATAAATGATTTTTTAGAACTTGGTAAAACAAAAATTAACCATGCTGCTTTGACACTAGTTGCAAATGCAATAATGAATTTAGATGAATTTTTAACACACTCCTAAATAATGGATAACAAGGAATTATATAAACAATTATTATTAAAAAACTCATCTTTAAATAGCCGAAGGCAATTCTTAAAGAATTGTTCACTTGGAATCGGAGGAATTGCACTTTCAAATTTTTTAGCCAGCTGTAATACAACAACTCCAAAAAAATATTTATACGACAGTGAAAGAGCGTTAAATCCCCTTGCTCCAATACCTCCTCCTGGTTTTGCAAATGCTAAAAGTGTAATTTATTTACATATGGTAGGAGCACCTTCTCAATTAGAGTTATTTGAATATAAACCAGAACTCGAAAAACTTCATAATAAACCCTGTCCACAATCTTTACTGGATGGGAAAAAATTTGCTTTTATAACAGGTACCCCAAATATGCTAGGGCACCAGGCAACCTTTACAAAAGAAGGTGAGTCTAGAAGCTGGGTTTCGGATAATTTACCACATTTTAAAAATGTAATTGATGATGTTTCATTTTTAAAAGCTGTCCATACAGATCAATTTAACCATGGGCCTGCGCAATTATTTATGCATACTGGAAGTCCTCGTTTGGGACGACCAAGTCTTGGCTCTTGGGCAACTTATGGACTTGGTTCTGAAAATCAAGACTTACCTGGTTTTGTNGTATTAACATCAGGAGGNAACAACCCTGATGGTGGAAAAAGCTTNTGGGGAAGTGGATTTATTCCNTCAGTTTACCAGGGNGTTCAATGTCGTTCAGTTGGTGATCCAGTTTTATATCTTAAAGACCCTAAGGGAATTTCAAGAAATATTAAGGAGAATTTGATCTCTTCAATAAATAAAATTAACCTTGAGGAACATAATAACTTTAATGATCCTGAAATTTTAACAAGAATTAATCAATATGAAATGGCATACAGAATGCAAATTGCCGTTCCTGAAGTTATGAATATTAATGATGAGCCAGAATCAATAAAAAAAATGTATGGTATAACTCCTGGTAAAGAATCTTTTGCTAATAATTGTCTTTTGGCGAGAAAATTGGTTTCAAATGGTGTTCGTTTTGTTCAGCTGTACGATTGGGGATGGGATAGTCATGGTGATGCAGACAGCAATGCTTTAAATATTGGTTTTAGAGAAAAATGTAGACAAATGGATCGACCCGTAACAGCTCTTTTACTCGATTTAAAACAAAGAGGTTTATTAGATGAAACTTTAGTAGTATGGGGAGGTGAGTTTGGACGAACTCCAATGCAGGAAAACAGGAATGGAAAAGAGAATTTATTCATGGGTAGAGATCACCATGGTGATGCTTTTACCATGTGGATGGCTGGGGGAGGAGTGAAAAAAGGATATACACACGGAGAAACTGATGAAATAGGCTACAGTGCAATCAACGGAAAAGTATCAGTACATGACGTTCAAGCTACCATTCTTCATTTATTAGGTTTTGATCATGAGCAGTTTACTTATGAATTCCAAGGAAGGCCTTTTCGATTAACTGATGTTGAGGGTGAAGTAATTCGTGAAATCTTAGCATAGATTTATGAAAAATTTTTTATTTCCTTGTTTTATTTTATTGTTTATTCATTATTCTAGTGCCCAGGAAGATGTTTTATTTTTTCAAACCAATTGGGGCTACAGTGGAAAAACTATTGATTTTATTAAGAAGGCAAAAGATTCAGGTTACGATGGAATTGAAATATGGGCAAGTAATATTCCGATTCAACAAAAAACAATTTCTCAGGCGCTGAAAATGTTTGATATGAAAGTAATTTTTTTATGCGGATCTAATCCAAATTTACCATATGAAAAAAGTTTAGAGGAATATATAGGATATTTAAAAAACACTTTAGAACAAAATCCAATTGCCATTAATTCTCATACTGGAAGTGACTTTTATACTTTTGAGCAAAATATGACTTTTATTTCCGAGGCTGATAAGTTAAGTAAGTTATATAACATTCCTATCTATCATGAAACACACAGGGGTAGATTCAGTTATTCCCTTCCAGAAACCATTAAGTATCTTGAAAAAAATGAAATTAATTTGACTCTAGATATAAGTCACTGGATGGTAGTTCATGAATCCCTATTAAACAAGCAAAAAAAATTACTTGATAAGGTAATACAAAACACAAATCATATTCATGCAAGAGTCGGTTTTGAAGAAGGACCACAGGTAAATGATCCAACGGCCCCGGAGTGGAAAAATACTGTTGATAGGCATTTTGATATATGGGAATCTGTAATTCTTAAGCAATGGAATGAAAAAAAGGTTGTAACTATTACAACCGAATTTGGCCCACCCAACTATATGCCCACTGAACCAATAACCAGAAGGCCAATGAGTAACCAATGGGAGGTGAATGTATTTATTATGAATTCTCTAAAAGATAGAATAAAAAAAATCAAAAATTAAATATATGATCGACAGCTTATTATCTTTAGTTGGACGTTTTCACCCTTTGATTATTCATTTACCAATTGGATTTATTGTAATGGGGCTTTTAATCGAGATAAATAAAAAAAAATTTAAGTGGTCGAATGATGCTCTAAAATTTATTTTTTTTTGGGCAACAATAAGTGGGATACTTTCTATAATTAGCGGATATTTTCAATATCAAAAAGCTGGATACCTATGGGATACAATTGATTTACATCTTTATGCGGGGATTTCAACTGTTTTACTTTCTTTTTGTTTTTACTTATATCTAAATGGTGTCAATTATTTAATTTCTGTACCGAGAAAAGTTTATACTATTGGTCATCTTGTAATACTTTCAATAACAGGACACTTAGGTGGAAATATTACCCATGGAGAAGATCACCTTACTGAGCCAATATATAATATGGTTGGGATGTCAAATGAGGACATGAAAGAAAGTATGAATTATAAAGACTACAGTGATAAGTCAGTATATGTTAATTTAATTCAACCTATCATTAATAATAAATGTGTAAAATGTCATAATNCGAAAAAAACTAAAGGGGGTCTTCAAATGCATAATTTTGAAGTCTTAAAAAAAGGAGGAAGAAATGGTAAGGTACTTGATTTTGAAAATCCTGANNTGAGTGAAATATTAGTAAGAATTCACCTTCCGAAATCTGAAAAAAAGCATATGCCTCCAAGTGGTGGCAAACAATTATCTAAGGAGGAAATAGAAATTATTGGTAATTGGATAGCTTCTGGAAGTAGTCCAGCTCAAAGTGTCGCTGAACTTAAATTAGATGAGAATTTGAAAAGTTATTTTTTTATGACTAAAACCAACTTTTTTCCCGATGTTAAGATTCTAGCAGTTGATTTTGAAAAAATCAAAGAATTAAAATCTCAAAAAATATTTGTTTCTCCAATAAATAAGAGCTCTAACTTTCTATCAGTCAGTACAATAAATAAAAAAGATTTTAACGATAAGGATATTGATAAATTACTAGAAATTAAAGACAACATTGTAACCATAGACTTTAGTAAAAGTTCAATAACTGATTCTATTTTTTTAAGACTTTCAGAATTCCCTAATTTAACGGTACTNAGATTAACAGACACAAAAGTGAGAGGNGAGGGGATNGAAAAATTATCTGTTTTAGAAAATTTAAAAAGAATAAATCTTGTAAATACAGAATTTGATACTGCATTTTTGAAATCTTTAACTCAATTTAAATCTCTCGAAAAAGTTTATTTGTTTCAGGAGAGTAGAAGCCTTATAACTGATGTAATACCTGATGATAAGATAGATCTTTTTGATTTTGGAGAATATAAATTAAAGGATCTTCCGTCTGACAAAGAAGTTTATAATTAATAATTTAAGACATTAGATTTTTTTATAATTGCTGAAAATCCGCCACCACTTGACATAGATATTTTCAATTTAGAATTTGAATTTAAATTTTGTTTTTCAAATTTATAATCCATTGCATTTCTGTCTGTATTTAATCCATCTTTGAATATCTGAACATTATAATTAAAGTTTTCTTCCAAAAAAGACAAATCAATAGTAAATTCTCTTGCTGTCCAATCAGTCATCGCTCCTAAATACCAATTTTCTCCATTTCTTCTTGCAAGAACAATATAGTCTGAAACAGCTGCTTCAATGACTAGAGTTTCATCCCAAACAGTTGGAATTTGAGTGATGAAGTTGACTGTTTCTTGTTCTTTTTTATAAATTGTTGGAGAATCACACATCATTTGAAGTGGGGATTCAAATACAGTATACATAGCAACTTGATGAGCTCGAGATCCCAATACCATTGGACGTGTATTGAACGCATGCATGTTGTCTTCAGTGCTTAGAGGTTGTCCACCAGAATTAAAACCAGCGGGACTAGTATCTGAGGGGTCCCACTTATAATCAAATTGATTGACATTATTCATTCCGCCTGGCGTGAAATCCATAGCTCCTGCAGCCATTCTTATGAATGGAATAGTTAAATTATGTTCAGGGTTTATAGGATAAATATCCTTGGAGTATGGGAAATGACTTACTTTCCACTTACTTTGTTCATTCCCCATTACCCCTTCATATGTAAGTAGATTAGGCCAGATTTTTTCAATTCCTGCAGGTTTAAATGCACCATGATAGTCAACTAAAAACTTATATTTTGCTGCTATTTCAGCTATTAATTCATACGAGTTGACCATATATTGATCATTTCTTTGCATAAAATCAACTTTTACTCCTGATGCTCCCCAGCTAGAATAAAGATTTATAAGTCCTTCTGTATCCTCATTTAAAGGTTTCCAAAGAACCCACAGTAAAACACCTACATTTTTAGATTTAGCATATTTAATAAGTTCAACTATATCAATATTTGGATTAGCCTGATAAATTTCAGTTGTTGATTTTGTCCACCCTTCATCAAGAAGTATGTATTCAATTTTATTATCTGAAGCAAAGTCAATATAATATTTATAAGTTTCTTGATTTATTCCAGCCTTAAAATCAACTCCATACACATTATTGGCATTCCACCAATCCCATGCAACTTTACCAGGTTTTATCCAGGAAGCNTCTTCAATTTTAGATTTTTCAGAAAGCAGGGTAACTAAGTTACTTTCAATAAAAGTTTTATCATCATTAGATATAATGAAAACCCTCCAGGGCAAACTTTTTTTACCATTAATCTCGGCAATGTAATCTGCTTCTTCAACTATCTCCTGAGTTCTATCTGAGCCTTGGCCTGCTGGAATAGCTTTTAAAACAAAATTTGGGAATTTTGATGAAAGAATATTATTTGCCCCCTTTTCTAAAAACATCCCTGGATAGTTATATAATGAAGCTTCAGTATATAATACCTTGGCATTTTGAGTTTCAAACATTACAGGAAGACTACAAAAATCCCCATTTGATAAATTAGCTATTTCCGTTCTATTATATAATCTTTCATTGTGAGAATACATAGATTCCTCCCATGGAAAAAATGTTGATGTGCCTTCAGGCAGTTTCAAGTCCATTTTTTCATATTCAATATTTTTCCTATTTTTTTTGTTATCCTTTATTCTATAAGCTACTCCGTCATCATATGCTCTAAAGATAACTTCTAAACCTTTATTTAATTTTAAATTTAATTCATTGTATTTAGANATTATTTTTCTGTCCTTATTTGGAACAGGAATATTTCTTGTTTCATTTTTTGATCTGATNTAAGCTTCTTTAACTATAGAATTTTTACCAATTGCTCTTCCATCACTCATTTTTATACCTAAATCAANATTTTCAATCACAATGTTATTTTTGAGTTTTACATTGAAGCTAAAATTATTTGAAGTTTTGATTGTGACTTCAATTTCATTATTTGGAGATTTTAAATTTAGATTTTGAGCGTTTAATATATTAGAAATAATTAATGTAAAAATTAAAAAAAATGATATTGATTTTAAAGATTTCATATTACGGTAGCATTATTGGTTTTTATACAAATTACAAATTGAATTAAGATATCCCTTGGATTAGAATTTAAAAATTAATCTACATAGGGTTTTTTTGTTTTTACTTGTCTTTATAAAGATATTAATTCATAAATTATACTATAAAATATTAGATGCTTATTTCCCCAAAAATATTGTATAGCNATTGTTACGGTANATATGCAATTCCAGCAGTAAATGTATTTACTATGGAACAGATAATAGCATTATTTAGATCTGNTGAAAAAGCGGATGCCCCATTCATAGTTCAAATAACTCCAGCTGCTAGAGATTACGCAAATTCAAATATTTTATTATCAATAATTGAAGAGGCATCTAAGTTATACCCTAAAGCTGTATATTTTGTTCATTTGGACCATGGGAATGAAATGCATGCATTTGATGCAATTAAATCCAACAAATATAATTCTGTGATGATTGATGCATCTCACGATACTTTTGAAAAAAATGTTGAAAGAACTTCATCTGTAGTAACTGAGGCACACAAAAAAAATATTTTTGTTGAAGCTGAGCTTGGCGTACTCAGTGGAAAAGAGGATGATATTTCTATTGATGAGGGAATGGCAAAATTCACTAAACCCTCTGAAGTATTTTCTTTTGTTAATAAGACAAGATGTGATTCTTTGGCAGTTGCTGTTGGAACTAGTCATGGCGCATATAAGTTTAAAGGCTCAGAGGGAATACAATTCAATATTTTAAGTGAAATTCAAAAAAACCTACCAGGATTTCCGATTGTTCTGCATGGAGGATCTGCTGTAAATATTGAAGAAATAAATAGGATTAATAAAAGTGGTGGAAATTTAGATGACGGAGCTGCTGGGGTTTCCTCCGATCAAATTATAAAGTCAATTTCTTACGGTGTATGTAAAATAAATATTGCCACAGATTTAAGATTATTATGGGCCAGAGTCCATAGAGAGTTTTTTATGTACTCACCAAGTCTATTTGATCCAACAATTCCAGGAAAAAAATATATCGAAGAGTTTGAAGAATTTATGATTAATAAATTCAAATTACTTGGTGGATATTGTAAAGCAAGTAAAATATCAAAAAATTAAAAATGGAAAAAAATAATTCTCATTTATTAATAAAGCCAAAACTTAATTCAAGTGTTTATCAAAGTATAACAAAGGAATCAGTTGGTTGGAAATATTTAAATTTTGAGGCAAGAAAACTTAATCTTAATGAAGAATTTATTTGGAATACTCATGAAAATGAAATGGTAGTTGTTCTTTTAAGTGGTAATTATAAATTTAAAAGTAATTCTCAAAATTTCGAAACTACAAATGGCAGAAAAAATGTCTTCCAAGGAGTTGCTCACACACTTTATATTCCAAGAAGAACAAAAATATCTATCACAGCCACATCAAAGCAACTAGATATCGCATACGGATGGTGCAAGTCTGATATGGATTACCCATTGAAACTTATCAAACCTGATGATACACAAACAGTAATATTTGGAGGTGATAATGCGACCAGACAATTTAACGATCTTATACCTCCTGGATTTGGATGTAGTAAAATTGTTGTCAGAGAGGTATATACTCCCTCTGGAAACTGGAGTTCTTTTCCTGCTCATAAACATGATGAAAGAATTTTAGATGTAAAAGGTAACGTGTTAGAACCAATACAGGAAGAAACATATTTTTATAAATTTCAAAAACCAGAGGCATATGCTATACAACAAGTTTATACTAAAGATAAATCTTTGGATGAGATNATTAGAGCTAGAAATAATGATNTNGTCATAATTCCTAAAGGGTTTCACCCAGTTGTTGCAGAACANGGTTTNCATTGTTATTATCTTAATTTCCTAGCAGGAACAGACCAATGTCTTGCAAATACAACNGATCCAGANCATNAGTGGATATATAACTCNTGGAAAACTAAAGACAAAAGATTACCTTTAGTAACGCCACTTATGAATAATGAAAATANAATTTAGTTACTATGGATGCTGAAAAATATGATTTAATAACACTCGGAAGATCATGTATTGATCTTTACTCTCAAAATGTTGGAGCTCCTTTTAANGAAATAACTGGTTTTGATGCTTTTGTAGGAGGNTCNCCNTTAAANATAGCTGTAGCCNCTTCAAGATTAGGAATTAATACGAGTCTNTTNACNGCTGTTGGTAATGATAAGNTAGGGGAATTTATTATTGATTTTTTAAAAANAGAAAAAGTAAATANTAAAACNATACCAGTAAAAAAAGGGTCNAGAACAAGTGCTGCAGTTCTAGGAATCCAACCACCAGATAACTTTCCACTTGTTTTTTATCGAGATAATGCTGCAGATAGTAAAATTGAGATCGATGATGTCATTAATGCTAAAATTTCAAATTACAAAATTCTCGTTATAAGTGGTACTGCATTAAATATTGAACCAAGTAGAAGTGCAACTTTTTTTTCAGTTGAGGAAGCGAAAAAAAGTAATGTAGATGTTGTTTTAGATCTTGATTTTAGGGCTGATCAATGGAAGGATATTAGATCATATGGCTTGATGGTTAGATCTCTTCTTCCTAATATTAAAATTGTAATTGGTACCGAAGAAGAAATTTTAGCTGCTACATTGACTGATAAATCACAACTGAAAATTAAAAACCAACAAATTTCTTCACCTAAGATTAGTGGAGATATTAATAATTCAATTTCTCAATTATTATCTCTNGGTATAGAAACTCTTATAGTCAAGAGGGGTGAAAAAGGTGTTAGTATTTTTCAGCAAAACTCTAAACCAACTGATGTTCCAGGATTTCCTGTAAAAATATTAAATGTATTAGGTGCTGGAGATGCATTTGCAGGAGGTTTTTTGTACGGAATTTTGAATGGATGGGATTTATACAAATCATGTAGAATGGGAAACGCAAGTGGAGCTCAAGTTGTTACAAAAAAAGGATGCGCAAATTTCATGCCTACAATTGAAGAATCTATGCATTTTATAAAAAGTAAAGGAGGATTTTAATAAAATATGAAAACAATTAAATTAACTGTAGCTCAAGCTATAATCAAGTTTTTAAAAAATCAATATGTAAGTAGAGATGGGAGAGAAAATAAATTTTTTGCTGGATGTTTTGGTATTTTTGGCCATGGAAATGTTGTTGGATTGGGAGAGGCATTGAAACAAAACCCAGATTTTATCTACTATCAAACAAGAAATGAACAGGCTATGGTGCATACAACCGCTGCTTATGCAAAAATGAAAAACAGACTTCAAACTTTTGTTTGTACCAGTTCAATTGGTCCTGGAGCAACAAATATGATAACAGCAGCTGCATCAGCAACTATCAACCGAATACCAGTCTTATTACTTCCAGGAGATTTTTTTTCTAAAAGAACAGCTTCTCCTTTATTACAACAAACAGAATACAGTTTTACTCAAGATATGTCAGTGAATGATTGTTTTAAGCCTATCTCAAAATATTGGGATAGAATTAATCGACCTGAGCAATTAATTTCATCAATGCTGGAGGCAATGAGGGTATTAACATCTCCTTCGGAAACAGGAGCAGTTACAATTGCTTTACCCCACGACGTACAAGCAGAAACCTATGAGTTTCCAGATGAATTTTTTCAAAAAAGAACATGGAATATTCCTCGTTTAACTCCTGACCGATTTTCAATTAGTAAAGCTATAGAGGCTATAAGAAAATCAAAACGACCAATGATAATTTCAGGAGGAGGAGTTATTTATTCTGAGGCAGAGAAAGAACTAGAAAAATTTATTAAGAAAACAGGTATTCCGGTTGCTGAAACTTTTGCAGGAAAAGGGGCCCTTCATTATAAACACGAACTAAATCTTGGTGCAATGGGAGCGACAGGAACAAAGGGAGCAAACGAGATTTCAAAAGATGCAGATCTAGTAATTGGTATTGGAACGAGATATGGTGATTTTACTTCTGCATCAAAATCAGCATGGCAAAATTCTAACGTAACTTTTATAAATATCAATGTCACTGAACTAGATGCTTATAAACAATCTGCTATTCCACTTCAGGGGGATGCTAAAGAAACATTAAAAATAATTAGTAAAGAATTAGATGGATTTTGTACAGATAATAGATATATTAATAAAATCAAATCACTAAGTAATGAGTGGGATAAAATAGTTGATAAAGTATATTCACCTGTTGATTTTGATAAACCTGTTCAAGCGGAAATTTTAGGAGCTTTAAACACCTTCATAGATGATAATGATGTTGTTGTTTGTGCTGCAGGAAGTGCCCCAGGTGATCTCCATAAATTATGGAGGACAAAAAGCTCTAAAGGATTTCATTTGGAATATGGAAATTCATGCATGGGCTATGAAATTCCTGGTGGATTAGGCGTTAAAATGGCCGATAAGTCAAGAGAGGTTTATGTAATATGTGGAGATGCTAGTTATCTAATGCTTCCCTCTGATATTATAACAACAATTCAAGAAGGTTATAAAATAACAATCATTTTGATCAATAATGAGGGATATGCAAGCATTGGAGGTCTCTCAGAATCTGTTGGAGGGGAAGGATTTGGCACCCATTTTAAATATAGAAATCCTAAAACCGGTCAATTGGATGGTGATTTTTTACCAGTTGATTTAGCAAAAAATGCTGAAAGCTTAGGAGCTATTGTATATAAACCAAAAGGAATTAAAGAATATANTGAGTCNTTATCCAANGCNAAAAAAAATGATAGAACAACANTAATNTATNTGGAAACTATTCGTGATAGAAAAATGTCNGGTTATGGTTATTCATGGTGGGAAGTTCCTGTTCCAGAGATTTCCAAATCTACAAAGGTTCAAAAGGTCAGAGAAAAATATGAAATTGATAAAAAATCTCAAAAAAAATATATTAAACCTAGTTGAATAAATTTATCCCTTATGCTCACTTTTATTACGTTTGTTGGATTTTTAGCTTTTGTAGCTATTTATTCATACTCAAAACTAAGAAATGAGAAACTTGATTCACCTCAAGGTTATTTTCTAGGAGGTAGAAGTTTAACGGGTGTTGTTATTGCAGGATCAATGCTATTGACTAATATATCAACAGAACACCTTATTGGCTTAAATGGTTCCTCATATAAAAATGGACTCATAATTATTGCATGGGAAGTTACGTCAGCTTTAGCCTTGGTTGCGGCAGCTATTTATTTTGTTCCAAGATATTTAAAAATGGGATTGACAACCATACCTGAATTTCTAGAGAGAAGATTTGATAAAAATACTAGGCTTTTAGTTGCTTTTTTTTTAATTATTTCATTTGTTGTGACTCTTCTTCCAATTGTTCTCTACACTGGTGCAATTAATTTAGAAAGTATTTTTAATATATCAGAGGTTTTGGGAGTTACAAAAGGACAGGGATTATGGATAACAGTAGTTTCTATAGGTGTAATCGGATCTATTTATGCAATATTTGGAGGCTTAAAAGCCGTAGCTATTTCAGACACCATTAATGGATATGGTTTATTATTAGGTGGGCTAGCTATCCCTTTTATAGCCCTTTTATCTATTGGAGGTGGTGATGTGATTAAAGGGCTTGTAAAAGTATATAATAATAGCCCAGAAAAATTCAACGTTATAGGTGCTAAAGATTCAATAATGCCATTTGAAGTTCTTTTTACTGGCCTAATTATTAACCAAATATATTTTTGGGCGATGAATCAAACAATAATTCAAAGAGCATTAGGAGCAAAGAATTTGGTTGAGGCACAAAAAGGATTATTGTATACTGGAATACTAAAAATATTAGTTCCACTTATAATTATTTTACCTGGAGTTATTGGCTTTTATTACTATGGTGACTCTTTATACGAAACTCAAGACATGATTTACCCAGAATTAATTAAAAAAGTTTTACCCTTGAGCTTGGTAGGAGTCTTTGCAGCTATTGTTATGGGGGCTGTTTTAAGTACATTTAATAGTGTTTTAAATAGTGCTGCAACTATATTTAGTATAGATATTTATAAAGGAGTTTTTTCAACCTCATCTGATGAAAAAAAATTAGTTAAAACAGGAAAAATAACTTCATCAATACTAGCTATTTTTTCTATAGCTGCAGCACCCTTTGTTGCTAATGCTCCCGATGGACTTTATCAGCTTTTACAACAATTAAATGGTATATTTTTTATTCCAATTGCTTCAATTATGATTGCAGGGTTTTTCATAAAAAAAATATCTGCTAGCGGAGCAAAAGTTTCTTTATTTGTAGGACTAATTTTTTATTTAACAATGACTTTTATTATTGAAACTAAAATTCATTTTGTTCATATTTGGGGAATAGAATTTTTAATAAATATGGCAACGATGCTTTTAGTTTCTATATTTTATCCCTCGACTAATAGTTTTAAATTTTCAGAATTACAAATTGATGATATGATCCAGTGGAGGTATACAAAACCGCTATCAATAAGTCTATGTTTTATAACTGTGTTAATATATATTATGTTAGGTAGTTTTTAAATAAATTAATATGATAAAACTAGGAATTGCACCGATTGGTTGGACTAATGACGATATGCCTGAACTAGGAGGTAAAATTACTTTTGAGCAATGTATCAGTGAAATGGCACTTGCAGGATATAAAGGCTGTGAAGTTGGAAACAAATATCCTGTTCATGATAGAGTTTTATTAAAACACATGCTTGATATAAGGGGTTTGTCCATTTGTAATCAATGGTTTAGTTATGAGTTTTCATCAAAACCTTTTGATGAAGTAAAAAATAATTTTATTAAGCAAGTAGATTTTTTAAGTTTTTTTGGTGCTAAGGTTATTGGGGGTGCTGAAACTGGTAATTCCATTCATGGAGCCTATGATGTCCCACTGACAAAAAGAACTATGGCTTCAAATGAAACATGGGATAAATTGATAAAAGGGTTAAATGAATTAGGGAAAATTTCATTTAATCAATATGGAATTAAACTTTCCTATCATCATCACACAGGGACAATGATTGAATCAATTTCTGAGGTTGAAAGATTATTAAATGAAACCGATGAAAAATATGTTAATTTAAACTATGATTGTGGTCATTTTTATCTTGTAGGCGAGGATCCTCTTGAGGCTATTAATAAATTTATAACTCGAACTTCACATATTCATTTCAAAGATGTAAGAAAAAAAATTATGGATAAAATTTCAAAAGATGACCTTAGTTTTTTAATGGCTGTAAAAAAAGGGGTTTTTACTGTTCCTGGAGATGGAGATATAGAAATCAAGTCAATAGCAAAGGTTGTTCAAAAAAACAATTATCAAGGATGGTTAGTTGTAGAAGCAGAACAAGATCCAAATAATGCTAATCCATTCGAATATGCAAAAAAAGGTTATGAGTTTTTAAAAAATGAACTAAAATTTTAATATAATGCAGCAACATATTGAGCCGTATGAAAATAAAAATAGTCCAATTGTAGATGTTGGAAATAAAACCGTTCCACTAATTTATTTTAATCATATTAAATTAAAGCCCAGAGAATCCTACAACTATTATCTTGAGAATCATGAATCTGTAATTGCAGTAGTTAATGGGAAAATAGACGTTTATATTGACGACAATTCTTTTTTAAACATTGGAAGAAGAGAAGACTTGTGGAGTGGAAAACCAGAGGGAATATATGTTGGTAAAAGCTCTAAGGTTATGATTAAATGTAACTCAAAAAAGGGATCAGAGTTATACATTGCAGGGGGAATAATTGAAAAAAAATTTGAACCTTTTAAAATTAATCAAAAAGAAGTTCAAAAAGTACAGTATGGAAGTGATGAAACCAAGACCCACAGAAAAATTTATCATATTCTTGGAAAAAATGGTGAAGGAAAATCTGGAAGGCTTTTAGTTAGTGAGCTTTTTACTATAGGAGCTGGAGGATGGTCTGGATTTCCACCACACAAACATGATACAGACAGACTGCCTCATGAAACTAAATTCGAGGAAGTATACCAATTTCGTTTCAATCCATCAAATGGTTTTGGAGCACAGTTTTTATACCCAGACCAGAATTCTTTAGGACCAATATATCATGTCAAAGACGGAAGCACAATTCTCATTAACAAGGGGTATCATCCGTCTGTAGCTGCTCCAGGATATCAGATGTATTATTTTACCATAATAGTTGGGAAAAACCACCGATCTCTAATCCAATATTTTGAACCGAGCCATTCATATCAACTAGAAACAATACCTGGGATAAAGAATATGATTGAAAACTTTAAATAATGATTTAAATATGAAAAAATTAAATATTGGTATTGTAGGCCTCGGAAGATTAGGAAGGGAATACGCAAATAATATACAATATAAAGTTCCAAATGCAAATTTAATTGCTGCTTGCAGTTTGAATAAAGAAGAAATAGAATTTGCTAGAAATAAGCTTGAGGTTGAAAAAACATATTCTGATTTTGATAAAATGTTAACTAATTCAAATCTTGAGGCAATTGTGATAATTTCATCAACAAATGTTCATGCTGAACAAATAATCAAAGCAATGAATAAGGGTTTACATGTTTTTTGTGAAAAACCCTTAGGTATAGATATAAAAGAATGTTTAATGGTTGAGGAGGAGGCAAAAAAATATTCTGATTTAATAATTATGGTTGGTTTTGTAAGAAGATATGACCCAAGTTATAAATATGCTAAAAAAACAATTCTAGAAAATAAAGTTGGTGCTCCTTTTTTTGTTAGATCTCAAACCGTCGATAAGGATATTTGGGCTCCTTTTCAATTAGAGTTTGTAAAAACAGGTGGAGGTATTTTCCATGATTTTAATGTACATGACGTAGATCTTGCTAGATGGTTTATTGAGAGTGAAGTTGAGAGGGTATGGTCCCAAGGAGGTGCTTATCGTTTCGAAGAATTTGGAAAAGTTAATGATGCGGATAACACCTTTTCTTTTTGTGAATTTAAAAATGGATCTATGGCATTAATAGGAGCATCCAGAACAGCTCCACATGGGCATGACACTTTCACAGAAATAATTGCTACTGAAGGCAAACTTACTATAGGAAGTCCTCCATCAAAAAATCAAGTTCAAATTTCAGATAAATATGGGGTAAGGCAAGAGTGTAATGAGACTTTTTTTGATAGATTTAAAAATGCATTTCTAATTCAAATTCAAGATTTTGTTGACTCGGTAATAATAAATAAACAACCCGAGTGTAATCTCTCTAATGCAACTAATGCAACTATCATTACGACTGCTATGACAACTTCATTTCAAACAAAAGGGATTATTAAAATTGAGGATGTAATTTCAAAAAACAAATAAAATGAAAAAATTAAAAATTGGAGTAGCAGGATTAGGCAGAATAGGTAAAATTCATCTAAATAATTTATTGCAATTGAGTAATGTTGAAGTAATAGGGGTAATGGATCCATCCACTGAAGCTGTTGAATATGCTAAATTAAAAGGTGTAGAAAATACATATACAAAATTCAACGAACTGGTGACTAATAATCAACTCGATGCAATAGTTATTTGTACACCAACAAATACTCATGCAAATTATGTTGAAGCTTCAGCTAAATTAGGAATACAAATATTTTGTGAAAAACCACTTGATTTGAATATGCAGAGAGTAAAAGATGTTTTAAAGGTTGTTGATAAATCAAAAGTTAAATTAATGATTGGATTTAATAGAAGGTTTGATAATGAGTATAGAAAAGTCAAAACATCCATAAATAATGGCAAAATTGGAAATCCCTATATTGTTAAGATAACAAGTAGGGATCCCTCACCTCCCCCCCTAGAATATATTAAAAACTCTGGAGGGCTTTTTTTAGATATGACTATTCATGATTTTGATATGGCACGATTTATAGTTGACAAAGAAATAGATGAAATATATGTTAAAGGAGAAGCTTTAATTGATCAAGAAATTCAAAAAGTAGGAGATATAGATACCGCTGTGGTTCTTATGAAATATGTAGATTCAACTCTTGCAGTAATTGATAATAGTAGAAAGGCAGCTTACGGTTATGATCAACGAATTGAAGTTTTTGGATCAAAAGGAATGGTTCAAGCAAATAACATAAAAGTTGATAATAGTAAACTTTACAATCAAAATGGAATTATCTCATCATTACCAATGGATTTTTTTTTAGAAAGGTATATGGAAGCGTATAAAATTGAAATTCAAGATTTTGTTGATTCAGTTATTAATAACAGAGGAGTTTCAGTCACAGGAATTGATGGACTTAAATCTTTACAAATTGGTCTAGCTGCAAAAAAATCTTTGTTAGAAAATCGACCAGTAAAAATTATCGAAATTAAATAGTTATATATTATTTTTTTTGAGCTCTTTAATTGCATAATTAGCAGCTCTTGCTGAAATAGCCATAAAAGTCAAAGACGGGTTTTGAGTCGATGTTGATGTCATGCATGCACCATCCGAAACAAAAACATTTTTACAATTATGAAGTTGATTCCACTTATTTAATAAGGAAGTTTTAGGGTTATTGCCCATTCTTACTCCTCCCATTTCATGAATATCATTACCAGGGTTTCTGAGCTTTCTATTATCTTTAATCTTAATATTTTTAAAACCAGCTATTGTAAACATCTCTTCAAATTGTTCAAAAAAATCTTTTACCATTTTTTCATCATTTTCGTCATAGTCAACGTCAATATTTAATAGTGGAATTCCCCATTGATCAACTTTTTCAGAATCCAAGTAAACTTGGTTTGTTATTTTAGGGATTGTTTCACCCATCATATGAGAGCTAACATTCCAAACTCCAGTTTCTTTAGTTTTTAAAATATTTTCTAGAAGATTTTTACCTATTCCTGTTCTAATTGTTTCTCTTTCTGGTTTTGCTGAAAATCCCGCCGCATAACCCCTTAAAAAGTCAGTCTCTTGTTTATATACATTTCTAAATCGAGGTAAATAATGTGAGGTAGGTTTTCTTCCTTTAACCGTATAGTTTCTCATTCCTTCAAACTTTGCCCTTATCACTCCTCTATAATTATGAAATGCAATATATTTTCCTAATAATCCATTGTCATTTCCCAAACCTTCTGGAAATCTTGATGATTTTGAATTTAGTAAAATAAGATTTGTATTTAAAGTTGCTGCAGTTACAAAAATTACTTTAGAATAGTATTCTTCTGTTTTTTTGGTGATGTTATTAATTACTCTTACACCAACAGCCTTATTTTTTTTATCATCATATATAACAGAATGAACTACTGAATTAGGCTTTAAATCTAAGTTGCCAGTTCGAGAGGCCCAAGGGATAAGTGTTGAATTAGCATTAAAATATCCTCCCAACGGACAACCCCTTTGACAAATGGTTCTACTCATACAAAGCCCCCTTCCTTGTTTTATAAAAATAGGTTTACTTTCAGTAAGGTGAGCAGCTCTTCCATGTATAACATGTCTATCAGAGTAATTTTTTTTAATGGTTTTACTAAAATATTCTTCAACAGCGTTAGCTTCCCAAGTTTTAAGAAAATCCCCATCAGGAAGGGTATCCAGACCATCTTTGTTTCCACTCACTCCAACAAACTTTTCTACATGCGTGTACCAGTCTTTAATATCATCATAACCTATTGGCCATTCAACTGCATATCCATCTCTAGCTGGTCCTTCGAAGTCGTATTTACTCCACCTTTGAACTTGTCTTGCCCACATGATTGACTTTCCTCCAACTTGATAGCCTCTTAGCCAGTCAAAGGGTTTTTTTTGAATATACTTGTGGTGATCATCTTTGACAAAAAAATGTTTTGAATCTTCTTTAAAAGCATAACATTTACTTATTATTGGATTTTCTTTAATTTCCTTTTCAGTAAGTCTACGTCTGTGTTTAAACTCCCAAGGCATGGTATTAGCAGTTGGATAATCTTTAATATGCTCAACATTTGGACCTCTTTCTAACAATAAAGTCTTTATTCCTTGATCACAAAATTCTTTAGCAGCCCAGCCTCCCGACATGCCAGCACCAACAACTATCGCATCGTATGTATTTTTAATCATAATTTAAATTAAAACTTTCCCCTCATATCTTCCTGGAATAAATTCAAATTTCAAATAGTCTAACATATAATTTTCAGAGGTTTCAAAATGTAGGATAGAATAGTTTTTTAAAGTATCTAAGAAAAATAATGAATTACTTTTAGATTCATATTCACTAGTTAAAAAATTCATCTGCTCGTTAAAAGATAGATCAAAAAAGCTTTTCTTATAAAATTCAATTATGCTACTTTCAAAAGACTGAAAGCTAGCGATAAATTTTTTCGTATTAGACTCAGAATAACAATCATTTATCATAGTTAAAATAAATTCTTTACGAGATTCTTTTGTAGGAAAGGTTGAATTATCTTTTGGTAAAATTAAGTCAGAGATTAACCCAATAAGTTCAAGTTGTTTTGATTTTAAATATGGTGTTAAGTTTGGATATAACAATTGTTGTTCATTAGAACATGCATATGGAAGGAATGACACGCCCCCAACAATTATTCCAATTTTTTTTATTGCTAATCTTCTTCTCATTTTTATAAATTAAAAGATAAATATTATTTTTTAATGAAAAAAATTATTAATTAAAAAGAGCTCTGTAGATATCATTTCCATTTGCATATATTACGAGTGACATTAGGAGAAAAAATCCAAATATTTGTGCATACTCCATAAACTTATCATTTGGTTTTCGACCAGAAATTATTTCGTATATCAAAAACATAACATGACCACCATCTAATGCAGGAATCGGGAGTAAATTCATAAAGGCAAGTATTATTGATATTAAAGCGGTACTAGACCAAAATCCTTGCCAATCCCACGTAGGGGGGAATAGACTCCCAATAGCACCAAATCCACCTAGTTGAGATGCCCCTTTTTTCGAAAAAACATATTTGAATTGCGAAATGTAATCATATAAAGTCCAATAACCCTTATAAAAGCCTTGATTTATACTTTCTGAAATTCCTAGTTTTTTAGTTTCGAATTTTACATCAAAATCAGTTAAATTATAAATACCAAGTTTTCCATCACTATTTAAATTAACATTTACGGTATCTAATCTTTTTTTCCTTTCGTATATTAAATCAAAGTTACCGGATTTAGTATTAGAAATAAACTCTCTAAAATCAAAAAGTCCTTGAAATTTTTTGGTGGATGTCCCTATAATTTTATCCCCCTTTTGAAGATCTATTTTTTCAGCAACTGAATTAGGAATTACACTATCAATTATTGATGGTAGGTTAACGCTTATAGGTCTTAAATCTCCTGAATTCATCATCTTTGTTCCGATATTTTCAGGAATATTTAAATCTATTCTGCTTCCATTAATTTTTTTAACTGAAATAACTGAAACATCTCTTAAAAATAAATACTTGTTTACATCTAAAATATTATCAAGATTTTCACCATCAACAGATAATATTTCATCCCCCGATTCAAAGCCAATAGATTTTGCTAATTCTGAGTAAAATAATCCAGATGGAAGGTCTTTTTGGTCTAAAGTATTTTTCCCCCAAACAAATAAAATCATCATGTATATTAAAAATCCAAGAATAAGATTGACTGTTACTCCCCCTAACATTATTATTAATCTTTGCCAAGGTGGTTTTGATCTAAACTCCCAAGGCTCAGGGTCTTTAGTTAAATGTTCAGTATCCATACTCTCATCAATCATTCCTGATATTTTGACATATCCACCCAATGGAAGCCATCCAATTCCATAAACTGTTTCCCCAATTTTTTTCTTGAATAATGAAAATTTTACATCAAAGAATAAGTAAAATTTTTCTACTCTTGTTTTAAATATTTTTGCAGGAATAAAATGCCCTAATTCATGTAAAACAATTAAAATTGAAAGACTCAATAATAATTGTAAACCCTTAATTAAAAAAATGCTCATTGATTTTATTTGACGCCAAAAATAATCTTTTTTAATACATGAATGAAATTTCTTAAACCTTTAATTTTAGTTTAACATAGTTGCTTTTATTTATCTTTGTATATGTCAAATTATTAAAATTAATGAAAAACTTTTTTTACAAGTATAAAATTTTCTTAACGCTATTTTTATTTATATCTGTTATCATTTTTCTATTGTTTTATGATGCATTGAAACAAGAAAAGATCCTACCGATATATAGCCCATCAATGGTTAATTATGAATTAGTAGATAGTAAAATTCAACATGTAAAAAAATATCATAAAATAGCTAAGTTTAGTTTAACTAATCAAAACGGAAAAACAATTACAAATAATACTTTTTCAAATAAAATATACGTTGCAGATTTTTTCTTTACTACGTGTCCAACAATTTGTCCTATAATGACCGACAATATGCGTTTAATTCAAAATGAATTTATAAATGATCCTGATATTTTACTTTTATCCCACTCAGTAACTCCAAATATTGATTCAGTTCCTACACTCAAAAAGTATGCAATTGAAAAAAAGGTTATTGATAATAAATGGCATTTAGTAACAGGATCAAAAAATGAAATATATAAATTAGCTAGGGAGTCATATCTTGCTGTTAAATCCAGAGGGGATAATAAAGAGCATGGGATGATTCATACTGAAAATTTTGTTTTAATTGACAAACAAAGAAGAATAAGAGGATTTTACGACGGAACAAATATAGACTCAGTTAACGATTTAATTAATGATATTTTAATCTTGAAACAGGAACAATTAAAAATTTAATTTAAAATGATAATTAAAAAACTATGTATAGTATTTCTTCTTTTTTTTATATCTAATTCTATAATTTCTCAAGAGTTAGTTATTGGGAAGGAAAGAGTTGAACCGGGAATTATATTTATTTTTGAAGGGGCAATTAAGGATATAGTTTATCCCCAGTCAATTAATTTGAATCAAAATTCAACTAATGTCCATATAGAAGCCCGAGTCAATTGGGATTTTGTTGATGTCCCAAAAGGAACACCAAAAGGGGGATTTGTTCCATATATGAGGATAATGGCAACTGTTACAAACAGAAAAACTGGATTAAAAACTTTTATTGACTTAATTCCACATATAAATTTGGTGGATAATTTTCATTATGCAAGAAATATAGCATTACCTGGTAAAATAGATGATTTTTATGATGTAGACTTTGGTGTCAACCCTCCAGGGCAATATGAGTTGTCTTTTCATAAGGACTGGGCGGATAATTTTTCTAAAGTCCTTTTTGATAAAAAGAGGTTTAGTTATGAAAAAATAAGTTTTTTTGAAATTGCAAAAGCAAGCAGAAGATAATTTTTAACTGTTCATAAGAGTTTCAATTTCTTCGGCCTCTATTGGGATGTCTCGCATTAAATTAACTGGCTCTCCATTTTCCTTAATAACAATATCATCCTCTAAACGAATTCCAAAACCCTCTTCAGGTATATAAATTCCAGGCTCAACTGTTAAAACCATATTTGGTTTTAAAGGCTCGCTTAAAAGACCATAATCATGGGTGTCTAAACCCATATGGTGTGAAGTCCCATGCATAAAATATTTTTTATATGCAGGATTTTTAGCACTTTGATTTTGAATATCAACTTTTTTTAAAAGCCCTAATTTTAATAATTCTGAAGTCATTATTTCTCCCACCTCTTTATGATAGTCAGCTATCAATATTCCAGGGGTGAGTAGTTTAGTTGCCAGATTTTTTACATTCAATACTGAGTTATATACTTTTTTTTGTCGGTCACTGTATTTTCCAGAAATTGGAAGTGTTCTAGTTAAATCACTAGAATAATTTCCATATTCCGCAGCAACGTCTAGAAGTATCAAATCGCCACTATAACATTTTTGATTATTTAATTCATAATGAAGAATATTGGTATTTTTACCTGAAGCAATTATTGGAGAATAAGCAAACCCTTTGGATTGATTTTTAGTAAACTCATGAATAAGTTCAGCTTCAATTTCATACTCCCATACTCCAGGTTTTATAAAATTAATTATTCTATTAATTCCTTTTTCAGTTATTTCACATGCTTTTTTTATTTGGTTAATCTCTTCGTTAGATTTAATTGCTCTTAGTCTCTGGAGAATTGGATTACTTTTCCCAACTTTGTGAGCAGGGTATTTATTTTTGGCCCATTTAATGAACCTGTCTTCCCTAGTTTCAGTTTCATTTTTTGCTCTGTAGTGCTCATTTGTGTTAAAATATAATAAGTCAGATTCTGATGCCAAATCATAAAAAGTAGATTCAAATTCTGAAAGCCATTTTATGTTTTCAATTCCAGATAATTTCTTTGCCTTTTCTTTTGAAAGTTTTTCGCCTTCCCAGATTGCAATCTGCTCATTAGTTTTTTTTATAAATAATATTTCTCTATTTATTGGGTTTTTTGCGCCTGGGAAAAGGACTAAAATAGTCTCCTCTTGATCAATGCCACTGAGATAAAATATATCCCTATGTTGAGAGAAAGGGAGAGTTGAATCTGCACTTACAGGATAAATATCATTTGAGTTAAAAACAGCTAAGCCCATACCTTCAATATGTTTTGAAAATGATTTTCTATTATTCTTGTATACTAAAAAAGGAAGTGGCTTGTAACGCATTTTTTTATTGACTAAGATAATGTCTTTTTAAACAAAATAATGTTATCAATTTTTTATTAATTTAACACAAACGAATTTAATCAATGTTATGATAAGAAATTTTTTTTTAAGCTTTATAGTTTGCTTTTTTGTAAAGGCTCAAACCAATTTAAATGATTCTAATTTATATGAAATAAGTAAATCTCATATTGATAATCAGAAAAACTCCAGGTTTAAAAATGTTCATTTTGAATCTATAGGACCCGCAATAATGAGCGGAAGAGTAGTTGCAGTGGATGTAAATCCAATAAACCCAAACGAGTTTTATGTTGCATATGCTTCGGGAGGTATCTGGCACACTGAGGATAATGGTATTAGTTTTATACCTATTATGGAAAATGCATTAACTCAAAATATTGGTGAAATTAAAGTTAATTGGTCAACAAAAGAAATATGGGTTGGAACTGGTGAAAACAACTCCTCTAGATCTTCATATGCTGGTATAGGTATTTTGAAAACTAATAATAATGGGAAAACATGGACTCATCACGGATTATCAGAAACACACCACATAGGAAAAATAATAATTGA
Source organism: Flavobacteriaceae bacterium (assembly GCA_002711185.1). Lineage (GTDB taxonomy): Bacteria > Bacteroidota > Bacteroidia > Flavobacteriales > Flavobacteriaceae > Marivariicella. The sequence goes on along the minus strand of PAHL01000024.1, from coordinate 7,732 downwards.
TTCTAAAAAACCAGGACATGTGATAGTTGGATCTACAGGCCCATTATATTCTAAAGGAGAAGAAAGGGGAGTATTTGTTTCAAAAGATAATGGAGAGACTTGGAAAAAAACACTATATGTAGATAACAAAACAGGAATAATAGATATGGTTCAGGTACCAGAGAGTCCTGAAATTATTTATGCTAGTACTTGGGAAAAGGAAAGAAAGGCGTGGAATTTTTCAGGAAGTGGGAAATCCTCTGGAATATATAAAAGTATTGATTATGGTCAAACCTGGGAATTAATAACAAAATCAGGTAATGGTTTTCCTAAGGGGGATGGTGTTGGAAGAATTGGAATAGCAGTTTTTGATAAAAATATAATTTACGCAATTCATGACAATCAGTTTAGAAGAAAGAAAAAAAATGAATTAAAAGAAGGAATCTTAAAATCTGACTTTAATAATATGTCTGCTTCTGATTTTATATCCCTTGATGATAAAAAAATAAATGAATTTTTAAGAGAAAATTCGTTTCCAAAAAAATATACAGCGAAGACAATCAAGGAAATGATAAATGAAGGTAAAGTTAAACCAAGTGATGTTGCTCTCTACATAGAGGATTCTAATAGTCAACTTTTTGATTCACCAGTTATAGGGGCAGAGGTTTACAAAAGTATTGATGGGGGATCAACTTGGAAGAAAACACATGAAGGATTTTTGGATGGATTGTATTATAGTTATGGTTATTATTTTGGACATATTCATGTAGCTCCATACGATTCAAATAAAATTTACATATATGGAGTTCCTTTACTTAGGTCAGAGAATGGAGGTAAATCATTTAAGTCCATATCCAAAAATAATGTTCATTCGGATCATCATGCTCTTTGGATAAACCCGAAGAAACCTGGTCATTTAATAAATGGAAATGATGGCGGTATTAATATAACCTACAATGATGGAAAAAATTGGATCAAAAATAATTCTCCCAATGTTGGACAATTTTATGCTATAAATATTGATTATGAGGAGCCATATAATGTTTATGGAGGGCTGCAAGATAACGGGGTTTGGAAAGGAGCAAATAATTCTAAAGAAGATTCTCGATGGCAGGCTTCAGGAAGAAATCCATGGCAATCTATAATGGGGGGAGATGGAATGCAAATTCAGATTGATAGAAGAAATTCAAATATTGTTTACACCGGATTTCAATTTGGGAACTATTTCAGACTAAATCTAGATCCATCAAAAAAATCTTCGAATTATCAAAATCCAATAAAACCAAAACATGAATTAGGAGAACTCCCTTTGAGGTTTAACTGGCAAACACCAATACTAATTTCTAAGCACAATCAAGATATAATTTATCTTGGAAGCAATAAATTACATCAATCTTTTGATAAAGGAGAGACGTGGAATACTATTTCTAACGATCTAACTTTTGGGGGTAGGATAGGAAATGTGCCTTATGGGACTATTACCGCTTTTGATGAATCAATTTTTAAATTTGGATTAATTTACGTTGGAAGTGATGATGGAAAATTAAGTATCACTAAAGATGGCGGTGAAAGTTGGAGTATTATCTCGAATAGTTTTCCAAAAAATCTTTGGGTAAGCAGAGTTATTGCTTCAAAACATAAAAAGAACAGGGTATACGTTGCCTTAAACGGATATAGATGGGATGATTTTAAGTCATATTTGTATTTGAGTGATGATTATGGAAAATCATGGAAAAATATTTCTAATAATCTTCCAAATAGTTCTGTAAATGTGATTAAGGAAGATCCTGTAAATAAAGATATTTTATATGTAGGTACTGACATTGGAACTTATATATCAATAGATCTTGGAAAATCATGGGAAGCTTTTAAAAGTGGTCTAACGACTGCTGCTGTGCATGATATAGTTATTCAAGAAAAAGAAAATGATTTATTAATTGGGACACATGGAAGGTCAATTTATAAAACCAGTCTTAAAAATATTCAGAGTTTAAACTCAGATATAATTAATAAGTCTATTTATTTTTTTGATATTAATGATATTAAATATTCAAAATCATGGGGAAAAAAAGGAAGAGTTTGGGCTGATTTTAATATTCCATCAGTAAATTGGGAATTATGGACTAGTGAGGAAGGAAATTATCAAATCATTATTTCATCAAATTCTGGAGGTAAGGTTTTCGAGAAAACTTATTCCTTGGACAAAGGATTTAATACCATAAATTATAATCTTAGACATAATTTAATTCATAAAAAATATAAAAAAAAGAAAAATAAAATTCATTTGGGTGATGATAACTTTTATTATTTAACCCCCGGAAATTATAGTTTAAAAATAAAAAGAGGTCAAAAAGAACAAGAGTATAAATTTACGATAAAGAGCGAATGAAGAAATTATTATGAAGAATGATTAAAAATAACTTATCTGTGTTGGTGGTCTAGTGTTTGTGACTTAATTTTGCCTAAGTTTTGAAGTAATTTATATGTATTTAACATCAATTTTACGAAAGGTTGCTATGGCACTTTCTGGGTTGTTTTTAGTTGTTTTTCTTGCCCAACATTTCACAATTAACATAACATCAGTTTTTAGCGAAGAAACCTTTAATTTTTTGTCTCATTTTATGGGAACAAATCCTTTAGTTCAATTCGTATTACAACCCATACTGATCTTTGGTGTAGTTTTTCATTTTGTTATGGGATTTATATTAGAGATTCAAAATAGAAAATCAAGAAGAGTATCTTATGTCTCATTCAAGGGTTCAGCGAATGCTGATTGGACATCAAGAAATATGATTGTATCGGGATTGGTAATTCTTTCATTTTTAGGGCTTCATTTTTATGATTTTTGGATCCCGGAGATAAACTATAAATACATAGAAATATTACCAGAGGATCCAAATAGATATTATCATGAACTAGTCCACAAGTTTCATAGTCCAATTAGAGTATCTCTTTATTCATTATCTTTTATTTTTTTAGGACTTCATTTATATCACGGATTTAGTTCATCATTCCAATCGGTTGGACTCAATAATAAGTTCTCGATTGTAATAAATAAGTTTACAACTGCTTTTTCAGTTTTAATTCCAGTTGGTTTTGTTTACATAGCAATTTATCATTATATAAATAGTTAGGCAATGACAAAAATCGATTCAAAAATACCTGATGGCAACCTTTCAAATAAATGGACAAACCATAAAAGTAAAGTCAATTTGGTTAGTCCTGCTAACAAAAGGCTAATTGATATTATTGTGGTAGGAACTGGATTGGCTGGAGCATCAGCTGCAGCAACATTGGCAGAGTTAGGATATAATGTGAAGGCCTTTTGTTTTCAAGATTCTCCAAGAAGGGCTCATTCAATTGCTGCACAAGGAGGAATAAATGCTGCAAAAAATTATCAAGGAGACGGAGACTCAACATACAGACTTTTTTACGATACCATAAAAGGTGGAGACTATCGATCTAGAGAAGCAAATGTATACAGGCTGGCAGAAGTTTCGTCAAACATCATTGATCAATGTGTTGCTCAAGGAGTACCTTTTGCAAGAGATTATGGAGGGTTATTAGATAATAGATCATTTGGAGGAGTCCAAGTCTCTAGAACATTTTATGCAAAAGGTCAGACCGGACAGCAATTACTTCTTGGTGCTTATTCGGCAATGAATCGTCAAATTGGTAGAGGAAAAATCAAAATGTATAGTCGTCATGAGATGATGGATTTAGTTTTAGTTAAAGGAAAAGCTAGAGGAATTATTACTAGAAACCTAATTAATGGTAAATTAGAAAGACATGGTGCTCATGCAGTTGTAATTGCATCAGGAGGATATGGAAATGTATTTTTTTTATCGACTAATGCAATGGGTTCAAACGTAACTGCAGCATGGAAAATTCATAAAAGAGGTGCCTTTTTTGCAAATCCATGTTTTACTCAAATTCACCCAACATGTATACCAGTTTCAGGTGACCACCAATCTAAATTAACTCTAATGTCAGAGTCTTTGCGTAATGATGGCAGAATATGGGTTCCAAAGAATTTAGAGGATGTTATTCTTGTAAGAGAAGGAAAATTGAATCCAATAGATATTAGTGAAGAGAATCGAGATTATTATCTTGAAAGAAGATACCCAGCTTTTGGTAATCTTGTCCCCAGAGATGTTGCTTCGAGGGCAGCAAAAGAAAGATGTGATGCTGGTTACGGTGTTAACAAAACAGGTGAAGCAGTTTTTCTAGATTTTACCTCAGCAATATATAGGTATGGTAAGGAAGAAGCGCATGTGAAAGGATTAAATGAAAATGATAATAATCTTGTAAAAAAATTAGGTCAAGAAATAGTTCGTTCCAAATATGGAAATTTATTTCAGATGTATGAAAAAATTGTCGATCAAAATCCCTATGAAACTCCCATGATGATTTACCCAGCTGTTCATTACACAATGGGAGGTGTTTGGGTAGATTATAATCTGATGACATCTATTCCCGGATGTTATGCCATTGGAGAGGCTAATTTTTCTGATCATGGAGCAAATAGACTTGGTGCATCAGCTCTGATGCAAGGGCTAGCAGATGGATATTTTGTTCTGCCTTATACAATCGGGGACTATTTATCAGAAGATATTAGAACAGGAAAAATTTCTACGGATGCTCCTGAATTTGTGACTGCAGAAGAAGAGATTAGGGTTAGATTAGCAAAATTTATATACAATAAAGGAAAGAACTCTGTCGATTATTACCACAAAAAACTAGGAAAGATTATGTGGAATCAATGTGGAATGTCAAGAAATGAAAAAGAGCTCAAACAGGCTATGGATAGTATAAAATCTCTTAGAAAGGATTTTTATGAAAATGTAAAAGTTCCTGGAAAATTAGATGGATTTAATGAAGAACTTTCCAAAGCTGGAAGAGTAGCTGACTTTCTTGAGCTTGGAGAACTTTTTGCTAAGGATGCATTGGAAAGGACCGAATCTTGCGGGGGACATTTTAGAGAGGAATCACAAACACCTGAGGGAGAAGCTTTAAGGGATGATGATTATTTTAACTTTGTATCTGCATGGAAGTATAATGGAGAACCTTCTGATGCAGAACTTGTTAAAGAAATGCTATATTATCAAGAAATAGAGGTTAAAACCAGATCTTATAAATAAAAAAATGAATTTAAAACTTAAAGTTTGGCGTCAACAAAACTCTAATTCAAAGGGTAAAATGGTAACATATAACATTTCAGATATTTCCCCCGATATGTCTTTTCTAGAAATGATGGATGTTCTAAATAATGAATTAATAGGGAAGGACCAGGATCCAATTGCTTTTGATCATGATTGTAGAGAGGGGATATGTGGGATGTGTTCAATGTTTATAAATGGTGAAGCTCACGGTCCAGATAGATTAGTTACAACTTGTCAATTACACATGAGAAAGTTTAAAAACGGTCAAACAATTACTATTGAACCCTTTAGAGCAAATGCATTTCCAGTTATTAAAGATTTAGTTGTTGATAGATCTTCATTTGACAGAATACAGCAAGCTGGCGGATTTATAAGTGTTAATACATCAGGTAATACTCAAGATGCAAACTCAATTCCTATAGAAAAAAACGATGCTGATCGCGCTTTTGATGCAGCAACATGCATAGGTTGTGGAGCCTGCGTAGCAAGCTGTAAAAATGCGTCAGCTATGCTCTTTGTATCTGCAAAAGTTTCTCAATATTCTTTATTGCCTCAAGGAAAAGTTGAAGCAACTGATAGAGTTTTAAACATGGTCAATCAAATGGACGAAGAAGGATTCGGAAATTGTACTAATACCGGTGCCTGTGAAGTAGAATGTCCAAAAGGGATTTCAATTGAGAATATAGCCAGAATGAATAGAGAAATGCTCAAGGCTTCATTAAAGTGATAAACCTTATCTTTATTAGGATACCTTATTATGTCATCTAAACTATCTATTGCTCTAATTCAGGCGGATTTATTTTGGAGAAAGCCAAAGTCCAACATAAAATTATTTGAGAATATAATCAGTAATCATCAAAAAAAAACAGATTTATTTATTCTTCCTGAGATGTTTACCACAGGGTTTACTATGAATCCTAATGAAGTAGCGGAGACCATGGATGGTGAAACAATAAACTCTATAATGAAACTTTCAAAAACAGTAAATTCTGCAATTTGCGGAAGTTTAATAATAAAAGAAGCTAGTTGTTATTATAATCGTTTCATTTTTATAGAACCTAACGGAAATATTCAATTTTATGATAAAAGACATACATTTAATTTAGTTGGAGAAGGTAATTCGTATTGTTCAGGAAATAATACAGGACTAGTAAAATATAAAGGCTGGAAAATACTACTGAGAGTTTGTTATGATTTAAGATTTCCAGTTTGGTCAAGGAATATTCATGATTACGATTTATTAATATATGTCGCAAATTGGCCTTCACCTAGAATAAATGCATGGGATAATTTATTAGTCTCTAGAGCTATCGAAAACATGTGTTATTGTGTAGGTGTAAATAGATTAGGAAAAGATAAAAACAATAACTATTACCCAGGACATTCTTTGGCAATTGATCTTTTTGGTAAAAAAATTTGTGATTTAAAAGATGAGCCTGGAATTCATAGCTTTATTTTGGACAAAGAATTCATTCAATTAAAAAGAAATGATCTTCCTTTTCTTGACGACAAAGACAATTTTATTTTAAAATAAAAACTTGATTTACTTCCCAGTTCTCTCTTAATTCAATTTCTTCATCTAAATAAATAACTTTTTCGGGCTGGATTTTTTTTAAATAGTTTCCCGAATCCCATTTTTGATTATCATTTTCATCAAAAATTAATCTTACTTTATAATTTCCAGGATTCAAATTTTCAAATTTATAAAGATCGATTAAATTACTTTTAGAAATTCTTTTTGAAACCTCATTTTTATCATTTATAAGTTCTAAAATAAATTTTTGTTTTTTAATTTTCCAATTAAGTTGAATATTAATTATACCATAAGAGTCTTGGGATTTAGTTGTTAATTTTAACTTAATTGTATCATTAGTACTTCCCCAAAAATCTATAAATGTCTGAGGAAGTAATTCAATGTCATATTTGTCGTTTGGTTCAGTTTTGAAAAATAAATATGCTAAGTCTTTGTTTTTATTAATACTAGATTCAAATGGGATTTCAACAGAATCTTTATTTTGAAGACTTATAAATTTTGAATTAATCTTGGATAATGGTAAAGAGCTATTAAATCTTAATGTGTCGTTAAGGTCAAATAAATTATTTTGAACGGGGGTAATATAAAAGGAATCTAACTCCGGTCTATAAAAAACAACATTTGTTTTAATTATTGTGTCTTTAGTTTTGAGTTCAAACTGTAATGAATCTGCCTCAATTTCTGGAAACCAAAAATTCAATGTGTCTTTATTTTTTTCTTTGGTTATTAATGTTTTAAATTTTTTTGGTACTGGGGTAACCAATTTTATTGGATTTATTTCTGGAATTCCATAGTAAGGAAATCTAATATGATGATCATTAACGTATTGAGGTCTTTCCCATCTAAAGTTAAAATCTTCTTTAAATAATCTAAAGTCAAATAAGGTATCCCCAGGAAGATCAACTGTATCACTAACGAATCCAATTTTATCTACACCTTGATCATAGAAATAATTTTTACCATAGTCTTTAATTGCGATTATTTGGTATTTATCTTCACGCAAATTTTGAAAGTTATATAAAATTGTATCCAATGTATTTGTTACATAAAGAGGCTT
>PAHL01000023.1 GCA_002711185.1 Flavobacteriaceae bacterium | reverse complement strand
AAATTTTTTCAAATATATGATTTAAGAACCTTTTAAACTTAATTAATATTCAATATGTTTATTTATGAGTTAAATTTCATTACATTCATAATAAATCAAACACTAATCATTATGAAATTTAAATTATTTATTACAATTATATGTATCATGTTATTCCAAAAAAATTATTCACAAGAATATGAATACAAAACAATCTCAACAATTGAATCAGTTGTTAAAACAAAAAAACTAGGTCTTGGGGGATTAATAGCAGAAAGGTCAAGAATGATTGCTGAGGCTGAAGGGGTAAATTTTAGAGAAACTACAACTCTAAGGCTTGCGGACCAAGAAGAAGAAAAGCAGCAAAAAAAGAAAAAAGGAGAAAATCTTGATAGAAGTGAAATAAGAACAAAGCAATACGAAGAAACTTTACTTTTAAATTTTTATAACCAATTTGGAATTAGATTTCAAAATATAGCCACTAATGATGCAATTATCACTTCAAAAATAAATGATTTGGCATCTCAAGGATGGGAATTAGCATTTGTATCAGGGTCGGCAGAAGCAATGAGTGGTTATGATGACCCAAATGGAATTATATATACAAGGTATATATTTAAAAGAAAAAAATAATTTTAGTGTAAGAGCTTTACAAAAAACTAATACGAAATTTTAAAAAAATTTAATATTTAATTATGGATTGTTATGAATTATTTTGAAAAGGGTAATTAATTTTGTCATTAAAGCCTTAGTTTGAATTGAAGTCTTCATAACTAATTAAAAATGTTGTNTTGATATNCCTTGGGAAATGACATAATCATCTAAAACTAACCAAACACTATTTATTATATAAAGTAAAATTTATANTCAAATCCCAAGGCTTCAAACCAAACAAACTTTCTACATCACAAATTTATTTTTAATAACTAATAAATTTTAATATTCTTTATACTTATAAATTATAATAAAATAGATATTATCTATTATAGATATTCTTCACTATAAGAAAAACTAATAGTAAGATAAGAACTACTAATTAAAAATTCTTTCAAACAGCAAAATTTTNTATTTATTTCGATTNNAATATTTTAAATAAAATAAGTTGAAAAAATATAACGATAATATTATTTGTTTTTGTGGTAAGTCAGGAAACTTAAGTAAAGTATGTGATGGAAGTGATTGGTCTTGTGTAACAGATTTCCTTGCACAAAGAAAAAAACAATCCACCACAAGTGGTTAAAGCTGTAATCCTGAATCGAATTGTTGTTGAATAGGAGACAATAACTTATCAAATAAATATAAGATTCNAACCTGAGGGCTTCTTGGGTAGTGCACTTGAATTACATATATTTGCCACAGATACTTTAAGTATGTTTTTAAAATATTATGATTTATTGGAAACACAGGTGGAAACAAATATTTTAGGTCGTAACATAAAACCTTTGCAAAGTATTATTATTACTAATAAAGGCCTCGTAGCATAACTGAATAGTGCACTTGATTACGGCTCAAGAGGTTGCAGGTTTGAATCCTGCCGAGGTCACCAATTTACTGATAAAGGAAGGATTAAGAATCGTGCAATTCTCTTCTTTAATTCTTAACCTCCTCTTTAGAAAGTAAAAGTGATTCCTTGTTTGATTTAAGTATGTCGTTTAGCTGTCTTTTATACATATTTGAATAAATCTTTGCTTGGGATAATAAACCATAAAACTCATTGGATAGATAAAATTCATTGTCAAATTTAAAACTAGTTAGATTCCTCTTTCCATAAAACTCACCATCTAATAAATTATAATCAAATCGAATTTTAAATTTCGAATAAGGTAAGTTCCTAAACATTAAATTAAATTCGTCAATTTCTTTTGAAGTAGCAAAATTTCTCTCTTTTTGATGATTATACATTTCAAGTAAAATCATCTTTAAATCATTATTTTTAATCAACTCAAATGTTCCAGTTGAAATCATTTGATTAAAGATGCCATCTTTAGGAAAAAAAGAAAAACCAACTTCAATATCAATTAACATATCTATCACTTCGCTATCAGAAAGTAAATTGTGCTGAGAGTCAATATCATTTTGAATAGAATTGATAAATTTTTCAGATTTATTGAGTTGATCCATTAATTTTTCTACTTGAAAAATATCCTGATTTAAAATCTCAATTAAATCAATTATATATTGTTGTTTTTTTTCGAAATTTGTTCTCTTTTCATTTAAATTTCCAACATAGAGTGATAAAAAAACACTGAAGAATATTACTAATCCTTCGAAAAGATATTTTTTGTAAGATTGAATTTTCAAGACTTACTTATTTTTTCATCAATGGAATCGATTCGTTTTTCAATTTTCTCAAGCCTATCTAGTATTTCCTTAAAATAATTTTTTGCTTCAACTGGACAATGTTCTTTAAAATGTGACAGATCAAATAATTTCATAAATTAATTTTTAATTACTGAATGGAAATTTCGACTCTTCTGTTTTTAGATTTTCCCTTATTACTTATATTACTGAAAGTTGGTTTATTTTCTCCTGAAAAACTAACTTTTAATCTAGAGGAATCTAGACCTAAATTAATTAATGTCATTTTGACCATATTCGCCCTTTTCTCTGATAATAACATATTATAATCTGAAGGACCATCACTAGACGCATGACCGACTATATTTATTTTTATATCTGGATAAGAATTAAGAAGGTTTTTAATATCATTTAACTTACTTCTTTCGGCTGGATTAATACTAAAAAGGTTAAGCTCAAAATAGATGTTTGATGCTATCATCTTTTCAACATCAGATTTTATGTACTTCTCTTTTTTTGTATCATTTTCAGAATTTAATTCATCTTTTTCTTCAAGCAAATTTTCTTTTGATGCGGTCTTGTCTGGGCAGCCTTCATTTTCCTCAGTTCCAAATTCTTTTGGACATTTATCGTTTTTATCAACTAACCCATCACCATCTGTATCCAATGTCTGTTCAATTATAATAGCTTTGATTGCCTCATCTGTGCAGTCTAAAAAAACTTCTTGAGGAACTTCATCTCCTTTTTTGATTTTTATAGATTTTTTTCCACATCCTTGTTTTTGATAAGAAATAATAGCAGGAAGACTCATTGTTGTTGACACTCTATATTTTCCATTCTCCTTAGTCATTGTTCCAGTCCAATAACCTGCACCTTTATTGCTAATTGGTTTTAGCTGAATTCTAACCTCTTCCAGAGGTGTATTAGTTTTTTCATCTTTAACGACTCCATTTACTTCAATCTGAGCATATGTTAAACCTCCAATTAGAAGCAATAANATTAAAATAAATCTATATTTCATTTCTATTTTTCTNATCAAAGTAGTTATTTTTAGTATATTTTGCAATTAAATCAACTTAAGTCTNNATAAAACTTAAAAACGATAATAAAATGTTTAATAAAAAAAATTTTTTTGTATTACTTTCAATTATCTTGATGTCATGTTATAATCAATCTTTTGAAAATTTCAATTTTAATAAATTGACTATCAATAGAAATGCAACACAATTGAATACAAAGTTTATNGAGGGTCTTGATCCATTAGTCTTTGAGGACTTTCTTAATGAATGGAGATTTACTAGTAACAAACAAAGCTTTTCTTCCGAAAAAATAATAAACAAAGAATTCATTAAAAAAAATTCTACTGTATCTTACCTAATTAATGTGGAAGGAAATTCAAAAATTAAATCACTTCAATTTACGGTTGAATCTGAATTAGAAATTAATGAATCTGAATTAAATTTTCTAATTAAAGCTGTATCAATACGAATCCCTCAGGTAGATATTGAAAAAATAAAAACCTGGACAAAACAAAATATTCCATTAGTCAACGAAAAATTTTCAAAAGCTACAATTTTATCAAACATATACTACCGTCTTCAAAAACCAGGAAAAAACAAATTTACACTAACCATAAGGAATTATGGAGCTTGATTTAGATTTGCATATCTTGTCTTATATAAGATATTAGCTTTTTTAGTATATTTGAATATAATTAAAACAAAAAATGAAAAAACATATTACTCTTGCAATAGCTATATTTGCTTGGATTTTTACATCAAATGGTCTTATAGCTCAAACTGCCGAAAACCCATGGGCAATTGGTTTTGGTGCAAATATTGTCAGTATTGATGATGCAAATGATGGATCAGGAACTGGGGTTCCTGCCCTAAGCCTTACCCGATATTTAGGTGGGGGTTTTTCAATTGGTGCTCAATATTCTTCGAACAGCGTTGATAAGTCTGCTGAAGAATACTACACTATTGATGGTATAATTAAATACAACATTGTTGAAGAAGGAAACGTAATACCATACCTATTTGCTGGATATGGATTGTCAAGATTCGGAGATGGAACCACTAAAGAAGGAATGTTTCCATCCGAAGAGTCTGCTAGAACGACACTTGGTGGAGCTGGAATTAACGTTAAGCTTAATGATAAATGGGCTGCTAATTTAAGTACATCAATGCGTAATGCATCCGAAAAGGGTTCAGCCAACCAACTTCAACATGTAATTGGACTAACATATTTGTTCGGCTCAGGTGATTCTGATGGGGATGGGGTTTCAGATAAAAAAGATATTTGTCCTGATGTACCTGGATTGAAAGAGTTTGATGGTTGTCCTGACACTGATGGTGATGGTATTCCAGATAATAAAGATTCCTGTCCAGAAGAAGCAGGTACTGCTGAAATGAATGGTTGTCCTGATTCTGATGGTGATGGAATAGCCGATGGAGATGATGCGTGTCCAAACGCAGCTGGAAGTTCTGAGATGAATGGATGTCCAGATAGCGATGGAGATAAAGTTGCAGATAAAGATGATAAATGTCCAGATGTCGCAGGAGAAATGGCTAATAACGGATGTCCGTGGCCCGACACTGATGGAGATGGTGTACTTGACAAAGACGACTTATGCCCTGATGTTGCTGGTGTGGCAGAAAATGGAGGTTGTGCTGCAGAACCGACAAAACTAATCGACTTTATTGCGAACAGTGAATCAAAAATTTACTTTGGCTCCTCAAGCGTTTACATAGGTAAAAGTGGAAAAGAACTTGTAATGAAACTTAAAGAACTACTAGATGAGTACTCTGATGTTAACATAATTATTCAAGGTCACGCATCCGAGGATGGTTCCGCAAGTTACAATATGAAACTTTCTATCAAACGTGCTGAAAAAGTAAAGGCTTTACTTGAGGCTGAAGGTGTAGAAAGCAGTCGAATAACTACTGAAGGTTTCGGTGAAACAAAACCTGCCTCAGACAGAAAATCGAGTCGAAGAGTTGAATTTAATAGAGGTAAATAGATAATTAACATTTTATACTTATAATTAATAAAAAAAACCTCTCACTGAGAGGTTTTTTTTTACATATACGTAAGTTTCACTGTTTACTTTTTTTGGCTTTATATTTAAATGGGTTAATCTTATTTTTTTTTACTGATTTTTTTTTCAAAAAACTTCGATCTTTTTTTCTAGTTTTTGATTTTTTCGCTCTTTTTGAATCAAATTTCTCGGTAACTGAAACATCTATGTCCCTATTATTTATTTTTAAAGAATTAAAACCTTTTAATATTTTACTTTTTTCATTTGGACCTGACGAAAAAAATGAAAAATTTCTCATTGTATCAACATGAAAAATTTCATCTCCATTAAAACCAAGAGATGATTTAATCAAGTCTTTTAATGATCGCCAATCGTATTTATCTCTTTCCCCAATATTTATGTGATAACGGATTTCATCTTTTTTATTTATTCTTTCTACTAAATTTTTGTTACTACTACCCTTTTTGGGTGTATCTAACTTTTTGGATTTATCACTGTAATAATTATAAAATCTATCTAGCTCAACAGTAATTAGTCTTTTCAGAATATCTTCTTTAGTCAAATTGTTTAGTTCATTGGTAAAATCTGGAATAAGTTTCTCAGCTGAGAGAGAGGGCTCTACATTACTTATTTTCTTAGCCAAAGACAACATCTGAATTCTACATATTTCATCCGTATCTGGAATATTTTTGTGAGTTATTTTCGATTGTATTAGTTTTTCTATGGATCGAATTTTTCGTTGCTCACTTTGAGTTACAATAATTATTGAAATACCTTTTTTTTCAGCTCTACCTGTCCTTCCACTCCTATGAGTGTAAACTTCATTTTCATCAGGCAACTGATAATTAATTACATGCGTTATATTATCAACATCTATACCACGAGCGGCAACATCAGTAGCAACCAAAAGTTGGATTTGTTTTTTTCTAAAAGAATTCATTACAGTATCCCTCTGATTCTGACTTAAGTCTCCATGTAAAGCAGAAGCATTATACCCTGATTCAATAAGATTTTCAGCAACTTTTTGAGTTTCCCGCTTTGTTCTACAAAAGATACAACCAAATATTGTCGGATTCACATCTACTAAGCGTTTTAATGCTTCAAATCTCTGACGACCACTAACAGTGTAATATTCGTGAGATACATTTTTTGCTCCAGAATTTTTGTTTCCAATTACTATCTCATTAGGAGAGTTCATAAATTTTTCTGCAATCTTTGAAACCGATAAGGGCATTGTTGCTGAAAATAACCATGTATTCTTTTGCTTAGGGGCTTTTGATAATATTTTGATTATATCCTCATAAAAACCCATATTTAACATTTCATCAGCTTCGTCAAGTACACAGTAGTCTATTTTACTAATATTAACGATTTTCCGTCTTTGCATATCTTGCATTCTTCCCGGGGTTGCCACAATAATATGCGCACCTTTTTTAATTCTTTTTGACTGCTCTTGGATGTTTGAACCACCATATACAGCAACTACATTAACATTTGGAAGATGCTTGGCATAAGATTGAATTTCTTTAGTGATTTGAATACAAAGCTCTCTTGTAGGAGAAAGAATCAATCCCTGAGTATAATTAGAATTAATATTAATCTTTTGTAATAAAGGCATTCCAAAGGCTGCAGTTTTTCCTGTTCCCGTTTGAGCCAAAGCAACAAGATCAAGATCAGTTTCTAAAAGCAGTGGTATACATTCTTTTTGAACATCCGTAGGTTTTTGAAAACCCAAATCTTCAATTGCTTGAATTAAAAAGGGTTTAAGACCTATGTCTTTAAATGAGGACATATAAACAATTAAGGGACAAAAGTAGCTTAATTAATATTGCTTATTGAATAATTTAGGAATAAGTTGATATTTATATATCACAAATTCTAATAGCTTCAGCTAGACCTTTGATGAGATCTTCTCTAGTTGGTTTAAATTCTTGTGCAACAACACCCTTAAAACCAGTAGATGCAATTGCTTTCATTATGGCAGGGTAAAACAACTCCTGTGTTTCATCTATTTCATTACGTCCAGGAACTCCTGCAGTATGATAGTGTCCAATGAATTTATGATTATTTTTTATGGTTCTTATTACATCTCCCTCCATTATTTGCATATGGTATATGTCATAAAGAAGTTTAAAGTTTTTTGAATTTAACCTTTTACATAATTCTACCCCCCATCTAGAATTATCACACATATAATCTTCATGGTCAACTTTAGAATTTAAAAGTTCCATTTGAATTATAACATTATGCTTTTCTGCGATTGGTAAAATTTTACTTAAACCCTTAACACAATTTCTTAAACCCTCTTCATTACTAATTCCTCTTCTACTTCCACTAAAACATATTAAGTTTTTCCAGCCAGCATCTGAAACTAATTTAATATGTCGAGTATAATTTGATATTAATTCATCGTGGAATTGTTTGTCACACCAACCATTTATTAAACTTCTAGTAGATTTCCCCTTAAGATCTCCATAACACATAGTTGAAATCATATCATGCTTTTTTAAAATATCCCAATTCTCGGATCCAACCAAATCAATTCCTACCAATCCTATTTTTTTTGATTGAATTACCAATTCTTCAAATGGTATTTTGCTGTAACACCAGGCACTTACTGAATGATTTATATTTCCTTTTAAATTATTTGATTCTCTTTTCATATCACTCTGAGCATTTAATATGGGGCTCATTCCTATTCCAGCAATTCCTGTTCCAAAAGTTTTTAATACTTTTCTTCTATTCATACCTAAATTATGTTTAATACAATTTAATAAAATTAATCTAAACTTTTCTTTTCCCAATTCCATGCAGAATTAAGGGCACTAGATAAAGAATATTTTGATTCCCAACCTATAATTTTTTTGGCTTTTTTTGTTTCTGCATATGCTTTTTCAATATCACCCGGTCTTCTTTTTCCTATTATGTAATTTACTTTCATACCGGTAGCCTTTTCGAATGTTTGAATCAATTCTAATACACTAACACCAATACCTGTCCCTATATTTAAATAATCTATATAATTTTTATCTTTTATTCTAAATAAATATTCAAGAGACTTTATGTGCGCTTCTGCTAAATCCATGATATGTATATAGTCCCTAATACATGTGCCATCTTTTGTATCGTAATCATCTCCATAAATAGTCAGAACATCTCTTTTTCCAATTACAACTTGTGTTAAGTAAGGAATAAGGTTTTCAGGTATATTTTTTGGGTTTTCTCCAATTAAACCACTTGAATGAGCTCCAACTGGATTAAAATAACGAAGAGACAAAGCTTTAAAATTATTAATTCCATGGAACTCTTTTTCCATTATTTTTTCGCAAAGTTGTTTTGTTTTACCATAAGGAGACTCCGCAATACCATGAGGTGTTGATTCAGTAATTGGCTGTTTATTTACAGTTCCGTATACGGTACATGAAGAACTAAAAACAAATGGGGTTTCTTTAGGCATATATTCAATGATATTTAGCATTGAATTAAGATTATTGTCGAAGTATTTTAGAGGATTTATAACACTCTCACCCACCGATTTTAATGCTGCGAAATGGATTATTCCGTTAATATTAGAATACTTTTCAAAAAATAGTTTAACCTGATTTTTTATGCTTAAATCAAGCTTTTCAAAAATTAATTTACTATTTATTAATTTTTCTAATTTTGATAGTACAGAAACACCACAGTTACTTAGATTATCAATTATTATAACTTTATAACCATTATTGACTAAAGATAAAACAACATGAGAGCCAATATAACCTAAACCTCCGGTAACTAATATCTTCAAAAGCTAATTTTAAAGTTATACATGTTAAATATATGCTACCCTAATGATTTAAAAAAAACTTGTCATATCTCCCATCCTTCTCTGTAACCTCTGGTGGTAAACTGATTAGCCTCATCAAGGTTTGTGATTTTCATATTTATTCCATCCCACAATAATTTTTTTCTCCCAAAATAATCCCATCTTTTATTTATTCTTTTTCTAAGCAAATAACTGCGAATAGCAATATTCCCCATTAAAACTGTTTCTGTGAGAGGACCAGCATAATCAAATGATGAGGTTAGAGATAAATGCTCGTCACTTTTATATCCAGCTTTACAAGCATCAACCCATTTTTTTTGATGACCCCATTCTTTTAATTCATTTACAGTTCCCTGAGGGAGAGTTGCTTTTTTTATTGAACCGTCGTTTTTAAATAAAATTGGATTTCGAGCTTTTTCATCACAACTTATTATTCCTTTTTCACCAATCATCATTATTCCATTTTTCCCATCTCCATCAAATCCACCTAAATTGTATTCTGAAGGTATTATATCTGGATGGGATGGTCTGATACCTCCATCAGTCCAAATCATTTCAATTTTATTTTTATTAATTGAGGTAGGATTAAAATGAAGAGTGACTGATGAAGAAGGTGGACAGCCTTCTGGAATATATTCTGGAGTCCCTTTCTTAGTAAACACACTTCCAACACTACATTCTACATCAGTGGGGTATTTTAAACCTAGAGCTTTGAAAGGAATATCAATTATATGACATCCCATATCTCCAAGAGCACCTGTTCCATATTGCCACCATCCCCTCCAATCAAATGGGTGCATTCCAGGAGTATAATCAGTTTTATTAGCTGGGCCTAGCCATAAATTCCAGTTTAAACTATCAGGTAATTTTGAATTATCGGGTTTTGGCATCATTACACCCTGAGGCCAAATTGGTCTATTTGTCCATACATAAACTTTATGAACATTGCCTATTTCATCATCTGTAATCCATTTTTGTATTGATAATTGGTATGGATTAGATGCACCTTGATTTCCCATTTGAGAAACGACTTTTTTATCTCTAGCCATTTCAGTCATAATTCTTGCTTCTCTAATATTATGTGATATTGGTTTTTGTACATAAACATGCTTATTTCTCTCCATAGAATTAATTGCAGCATTAGCATGAGTATGATCTGGGGTAGAGATAGTAACTGCATCTATTTCAGGGTGCTTATCAAGCATGACCCTAAAATCTTCATAAAACTTAGCTTTAGGAAATCTTTCACGTGATTTTTTTACAATATCTCCTGAATCAACGTCACATAATGCAATAACTCTTTCTTTTCCATTTACTGAAGCATGAAGAATATCAGACTGACCTTTTCCTCCAGCACCAATTGCTGCAATGGCTAATTGATCGCTTGGGGCTAAATAATTTACTCCTCCGAGGACATGTCTAGGAACTATTATAAAAGTTGATAATAAAGAAGTTTTTTTTATAAAATCTCTTCTGTTGATTTTATAATTAGTTTTTTTTCTACTCATCGGTTTTTTTTTTTAAGATAGTTAAAATATAGAATTGATTATAAATTATTCTTATAATTCCATGCTTTTATTCTATCAATGGAGTTTTGTTGAATATCGAGCCAAAAAAGATTAATATCAGCATAATGATAGTTTTTAATAAAAGATAATAAAAACCGATTTGGAACTCTTGGAATAGATGTCCAAAGAAGTCCATCTTTTATATTAATTTTTACACTCTTAGAGTAAAATTTATCATTTATGTACAATAATCCTAAGTGATCCTCATAATCAGACTCAATTTTATTGTCCCAACTTATTGGGTTTGATGTTACCCCTCCTTTAAACCAAGATTCATATTTTTCAGGATATTTATTTTTTTTATACGTATTCCAACTAACATATCCGCCAATTTCATCATGTGAAGTCATTGGTTTTAGAAATTTGAAATCATTTTCTTTAATCCTAGCACCAATTAAATAAGCTGCAACTAAATATTTTTGTATATCAGTTCCATCAAAATATTCTTGAAGAAGTCTTTTAGCATGGATAGTTCCTTGACTGTGCGAAGCGATAATTATGGGTTGATTATTAGCATAATTCTTTAAAAAATATTCAAATGCTTCTTTTAAATCAAAGTAAGCAACCTCACCAGCTTCTTTACCTTGATTATAATATTTACTATCAAAAATTCTAATATGAGCTTGGCGATAGTATGGTGCATATAATTTTCCAGCTCTAGCCCATGCTGAGGCTTGATATTTAATTGCCTTATCAATAACATCTTTACGGGCTTTTTGATCAAAAATATCTGAATTCCAACTCGTGTCATCCGGATCCAAGAGTAAAGTTGGATAGATATAAAATACTAAAGCATTTTCTGTATTATAATTTCCTAATAATTCAGAAAGTTGGGTAGGGTATTTTGATGGTAAAACTGCCCAGGATTTATTAGAAGAATAATCTGGTTTTAATGGCAAACTATCATATGAAAAGTCAACAGATTTATAACCTGGGGAAATAAAAGATTTTAAAGAATAATTTTTTATCACAGAACATCCACTTAATAAAAAATAAACTATCAATAATAAAGTTGATTTTTTTAAAAAAAAAGTCATAAACAAATATCTTAATATTTTATTCAATTATGTTAATTGAATAAATTAAATTTAATTAAAAGACAAAGGTTTATTACATATATTTTTATATTTAGAGATTAATTGAACAATAGTTATTTATGAGAAAATTATTAATTCTTTCATTAATTATTTTTTGGCATTGTAATGAGAAGCCGAAAAAAAATATTAAATCTGTAAAAAAAATTACAATATCAAAAGTAGAAGGGTCTCCATCCTTTGATGAAGCTAAACTATCTTTATCCGATTCGATATCCAAAAAAGAAGGTAGTTATTCTTTTTCATTCAACGTAGATGAATATAACTTAGGAGATCAAACGTCAAAAAACTTTAATTACAAGCTTGCAAATTCTGATAAAGGTCAACACATACATTTAATTATTAACAACGGACCTTATTTTGCAAAATATTCGAATAATTTTGATCAAAAGCTAGAGGAAGAAAATAATGTTATTCTTGCATTTTTATCAAGATCCTACCATGAATCGGTTAAAAATCCGAACGCATACTTTTTAACCAAAATTGGAAAAAATAATAAAATTGATCTTAATAATCAATTACTTTTTTATAGTAGACCCAAAGGGACTTATGAGGGAGAAGCCACAAAAAAATTATTGTTGGACTTTTATTTGATTAATACTAAAATATCTTCAGAAGGAAATAAAGTAAGAGCAACAATAGAAGACACAGAGTTTTTGATTGATGAATGGGCACCATATTACATCGAAGGGCTTCCCATGGGTGAAGTTTCAATTAAATTGGAGTTGATTGACTCTAATGGAGAATTGATAAAAACTCCATTTAATCCTTCAATAAGAAAAGTATTTTTAAAATAGATATTTTAAAAAATTACCAATGACGACTTTTGTTGAGCTTTTCTTCAGCTTTCAACTCTTCTAATGGAATAACTTTTAAAAATGATTGGTGTTGTTCAATCGCATACTCAATTTTTTTAATAATATTTTCAATAGTGTCTTTTTCATAATCTATTTCTAATTTAGGCTTAATTTGCATCGTTTGTAAAATATCTCTTTTTTTAATCATAATTCCTTTTTTGTCAAAAGAACGTCTGAAGCCATCAATTACAATTGGGATAACAATTGGTTTATATTTTTTAATTATGTGAGCTGTACCTTTCCTTATTGGATTAAATGGTTTAGTTGTTCCCTGTGGAAAAGAAATAACCCATCCATCGTCAAGTGCCTTTCCTATATTTGAAACATCAGAAAATCTTACCTTTCTTTTGATCGCCTTATCTTTCTCTCTCCAGGTTCTTTCTATAGAAATTGATCCAGCATATGACAAAAGTCTTGGTAGAAGACCTGATTTCATGGTTTCTTTAGCAGCAACATAATATATATTTAATTTTGGGTGCCATATGTATCCAATATTTTTAATTGAGTCCACTCTTCCATGTAATGAGGCATTAAAGACGTGAAGCATAGCTACTACGTCAGCAAAATATGTCTGATGATTAGAAACAAACAATACATTCTTACTTGGTAAATTTTTAATTATCTCAGAACCCTCTATTTTTAGACTGTTAAATCCTCTATATCTTCTATGAGTCATAATACCCATATATCTAATCAACCACTTTTTTAGTATTAGGTAATGACCAAAGGGGTTCTTTTTAAATAATAACATTTTATAAGAAATATTTAAAGTTTATTAATGGTTATCCTTTTTAACAAAAACTTAAATTCTGACAAAATCATTGCGGTTGCCCCCCAAACTATATTACCATTAAAGCTATAGGCAGGTATTTCCTTTTCATCCATATAATGATTATGAATATCAATTTCAACAATAGATTTCTCACTTAATAAAGCTTCTAAAGATACATTAAAAACTTTTTTTACCTCATTTTTATCAATTATGAATAATGGGGTTTTAATGTATGTAGCTATATATGGATAAACAATAAAATTACTTGGAGGAATGTAAATTGAAGATAATTCCTTAACAAAACATAAATCACTTTTATTTATTCCTATTTCTTCTTCTGTTTCTCTAACTGCAGTAGACCAACTTGATTCATCTAATTTTTCAGTTTTACCACCAGGAAGACAAATTTGTCCAGAATGGACGCCATTATCATCAGCTCTTTCCATTAAAGCAAAACATGCTTTACCGTCTATATTTTGATAAATGCAGATTAGTACTGATGCTTTATTTGGTTTCAAATGTGATTTATTTTTCATTTGAAGTAATATATTTCTTTTTGATGAAGCCATTTTAAGCTGGGCTTTGATTCCTGGTAAAATTATTTCCTTTAATTTTGGTATTGATGTTTGAAAAAATGAAAAATCCATATAAAGTCCTCTTACTAACGATTATTTTATTTAATTGTCAATCCAAAAAGAAAATTAAATCAACAGTCAAAAGTAATGAACATTTAAAAAATAAAATCGAGGAAAAAAAAAACACAGATAATGGCAATTTGATAAATGAACAAAATGCGGTAAAGTTTTTATTTGAATACGGAAATAAAAACAAGGAGAACAAGGTCAGAATTCATACTGAATATGGTGATATAGATATAGAGTTATATAGAAATACGCACATTCATCGATCAAATTTTATTTACCTTACAAAAAAAGGATATTATGATGGAACAATATTTCACAGGGTTGTTCCAAATTTTATTATTCAAGGTGGTAATTCAGATGATTCAAAAATCCTAATTAGAAGAAGTAAAATTGGAAAATATTTACTTCCACCAGATACAAGAAAAGGTAATAAACATCATAGAGGTGTAATATCAATGCCAAGTAGTGAAATAGATAACCCGCACAAACTCGCATCGCCCTATGAATTTTTTATAGTTCAACAAAAACCAGGGGCCTATCACCTTGATAAAGATTATACAGCTTTTGGAAAAGTTATAAAGGGAATTGATGTTGTCGATAAAATCAATAGAGAACCAACCGATAATAGAGAAACTCCGAAAAAAAACATATATATTAAGGTCTCAATTCTTGATTAAATAGATTTTTCTTATTACTTTTATATAATTAATAAGTTTTAAATATGACGTTAACACAGCTCGAATATGCACTAGCGGTATCAAAACATGGCAATTTCACGGTTGCTGCTGAAAAATCTAACGTAACTCAGCCTACCCTTAGCATGCAAATTCAAAAACTCGAGGAAGAATTAGGTTCCTCAATTTTTAATAGAAATACAAAACCGATAAAACTCACAGCTATTGGAGAAAAAATTATCATCCAAGCAAAGAATATTTTGGATGAATCAATAAAGATGAAACATTTGATAAATCTTGAAAAAGGGGATGTGAATGGTGAGTTTACTCTTGGCATAATTCCAACCGTGATGCCAACACTTCTTCCTTTTTTTTTGAAGATATTCTCAAAAAAGTTTCCCAAAGTAATATTAAAGATTGAGGAATTAAATACTCAAAGCTTCATTGAACAAATTTCAGACGGAAGATTAGATGCTGCAATTGGTTCAACTCCTCTCGAAAACCCCGAATTAATTGAAAATCCGCTTTACTATGAACCATTTGTTGGATATGTTCCCGAAAATCACCCGCTTCATGGATTGAAAAAAATTGAAATAGATGATTTAGAAAATAATAAGATGTTAATATTAGAAGATGGACATTGTTTTAGAAGTCAAGTAATAAATATATGCTGGTCTAGAGATAGAACAAAAATAAATTACAATTTTAATATAAGAAGCGGAAGCTTCGAAACAATGGTAAACCTTGCAGATGAAGGTTTAGGTATGACTCTACTTCCTTTTTTACATACAGAAACTTTATCGGAAAAGAAAAAGTCTAATCTAAGAAACTTTATTGACCCTGTGCCGGCTCGAGAAATAAGTTTAGTATATTCAAAATCTAAATTAAAACTTCCTATAATTAATGCATTGAACAAAACTATTGACTCAGTTATGAAAGGATTAATTGCTTTTGAAAATGTTAAAATAATACAACCTAAATAAGATTTTCAATCTAAATTTTAAAACATACTGTAGAAAGTTAATTAAATACTATATTTGCCAAATCTTTTCGGGGTGTAGCGTAGCCCGGTTATCGCGCCGCGTTTGGGACGCGGAGGTCGCAGGTTCGAATCCTGCCACCCCGACAAAATAACTCTTTGAAAGCATTGTTAATTTACATTAGCAGTATTTCTTAGTTTTAAAAAATTTTTTAACTTTTAAGTTCAATTGTTTTTTCGGGATGTGGCGCAGCCTGGTAGCGCACACGCATGGGGTGCGTGGGGTCGTAGGTTCAAATCCTGTCATCCCGACTAAAGTATTTCTTAAACCCTTGTATAACAAGGGTTTATTAATAAACTTTAATAGTAAAGTCATCTAGTTCAATAAGATAGTTTTTTGATCTAATATGTTGTTTGAAAAATATGTTCTTGATATAACCACCTCGTACTCTATATACTTAATCAGTTCAAGGTTGATAATTCGTGGTTATATCTAAAGCTACATTTCATAGTATATGGTTATAACTTTTCATATATTGTATATTTAAAAATCTTAGACATAAAAGTAGTTTATGTGTAAAAAAGGCACAAAATTCTAATATTAAGTATTCAATTTATTTTAGGTTAGAATGAAAAAAATAATTTTAATTTTTATACTTATATCTTTTAATTCTTTCTGTCAAAAAGATCAGAATAAAGATATAACAGTATATGACAGTTCAATATTATCTATAATTGATAAAAATGCTAAAATTGAAGTTTTAGGAAATAATTTTATAGTGGCTGAAGGACCACTATGGGATGATAATGATAATAAATTAATATTTACCGATGTACGACAGAATAAGATATTTACATGGGATAAAAAAAATGGCATTAACGAATACATAGCCCCTAGTGGATCAACAGGTTATGCACCCTCATTTAAAAAGGGAGGAATAGGTGCAAATGGAATTACGTTTGATAAAAATGGTGATATAATTTTATGCCAACACGGTGACAGAAGAGTTGCTAAAATTTCTAATATAAAAAGCAACAACCCTGAGTTTATTACAATTATTGACAAATATCAAGGGAAAAGATTTAATAGTCCTAATGATTTATCAATAAGCAAAAATGGAGATATCTATTTCACTGATCCACCTTATGGTTTTTGGTATGACAGAAAAAACTTTGACAACAGGTACAGAGAGATAGATTTTAATGGTGTATANAAACTTTCTAATNAGGGAAAAGTGGANTTAATTTCAAAAGAAATGACATTACCAAATGGAATTGCATTATCACTGGATCAAAAATATATATATGTTAACAACTCAGATCGTGAAAATGATCCTAAAATAATGAAATACGATACTACAACTTTTCAAGGAACTTTATTTTTTGATGGTAAAGAATTAGTGAAAAAATATCAAGGAGGTTTTGATGGGTTAAAAGTGCATAGTAGTGGAAATATTTTTACCAGTGGACCAAATGGAATATTAATAATTTCACCTGAAGGAAANCTCATGGCAATGATAAATTATGGAAAAGCTTTAACAAACTGTAATTTTGATAAAGAAGAAAAATATTTATATGTTACTGGATTTAATGATGTATCTCGAATCAAGTTAAAATAATGAAAAAATTTATAAATCTTTTTTTAGTCACACTCTTCCTTTTTAATAATTGCTCAAGTCAAGAGGAAAATCCACCAAAAGTAATAACCTTAAAAAACAATAATTATGAAGCTGAATTAATTGTTGATGGATTATCAATTCCATGGGGAATGGATTTTATAAGCTCAAATGATATACTGATAACAGAAAAATCTGGAAAATTATATAGGGTTATTGATTATAAAAAATATTTAGTTGAAGGAGTTCCACCAGTATATTATAGAGATCAAGGAGGTCTTTTAGATGTTGCAATTCATCCTGAATTCAAAAAAAATAATTTAATTTATTTAACCATGAGTGTTGAAGAAAAAAAGGGTAACGGTGGTAACACTGCGCTTTATCTTGGAAAACTTCAAGGTACCAAATTATCAGATATAAAATTACTTTATAAAGGCATACCTGATTCAAAAAGTGGAAAACACTGGGGCTCAAGAATAGTTTTTGACAATTCTGGTCACTTATTTTTTTCAATTGGTGATCGTGGAAATCGTGACGAAAACCCTCAANATATTTATAGAGATGGCGGAAAAATATACAGATTAAATATAGATGGAACAATACCTTCTGATAACCCATTTATATCAGTAAAAGGTGCTAAATCTGCAATTTTTTCTCTTGGGCACAGAAATCCTCAAGGTCTTACAATTAATCCTATTACAGGTGCTCTATGGGCTCATGAACATGGACCTAGAGGAGGAGATGAAATAAATCTTCCAGAAAAAGGNAAAAACTACGGCTGGCCAAAAATCACATATGGTATTAACTATATTGGGACAAAAATTACTGATGAAACCAAAAAAGATGGTTTAGAACAACCATTTTATCACTGGACTCCTTCAATTGCTCCAAGTGGAATGACTTTTTTAACATCTGAAATATACCCGAATTGGAAAAATAATCTATTTGTAGGATCACTGAAATTTCAATATTTAGAAAGATTAGTCATTAGTGATAAAAAGGTAATTTACAGNGAAAAGCTTTTTGATAAAATCGGAAGAGTAAGGTGTATTAAAGAGGGGCCTGACGGATTCCTTTATTTTACGGTCGAAAATAAAGGTGTTTTTAAAATAGTTCAAAAAAAATAATTATTGTTAGCAATTTAATTAATACTATTTTTATTGATAATATATTCTGTTTTCAGATCTTAGTAATTTTGTATTCATTATTTAATCATTTAAAGAGTTGTTAAATATGAAAAAAATCTTTAGTAAACTTTCTCTGAAAATTAAAAAGGTTTCAACCCAAATATTCTATGTGTCAAAAAAAATATTTGTTTTCAGATATATGCTTTTACTTTTACTTTTTTTTATTTGGATGATATTTTTGGATACAAATTCTTTTTTAATTCATAAAGAGTTAAATAATGATATAAATGTACTTGAATCCCAAAAAAAAGAATTAGAAAAAAAAATAATTATGGATAAAAAAATGATTGATAATTTAAAAAACTTAGATAGTTTAGAGGNTTANGGAAGAAAAACCTATAATCTAAAAAANGAAAATGAGACCATATTTCACATAAGAAACTTTGATGAAGATTAATAAATTAAAACATTAAACGATCAAATCACAAATGTTTCATAGGGACTTAAATAATTGTATTTTTAAATATTAATAATAAAAATGGGTAAAGTCTTTGCAATAGCTAATCAAAAAGGAGGAGTAGGGAAAACAACTACATCAGTAAATTTAGCAGCTAGCCTTGCTGTTTTAGAAAAAAGAACACTTTTAATTGATGCGGATCCCCAAGCNAATGCTACATCAGCTTTGGGTTTTGAAATTAATAAGGTTAAAAATANATATAGAATTTTTGATTCTTCAATATTATTATCGGAAGCAATTATTAAAACATCCATTCCAAACCTTGATATAATTACATCAAATATCGATCTTGTAGCGGCTGAAATTGAATTAGTTGACCAACCAGAGAGAGAATACATTTTAAAAAAAGCATTGAATAGTATAAAAAAAAGATATGATTTTATAATCATAGATTGTGCACCATCCTTAGGTCTAATTACATTAAACGCACTTGCATCATCTGATTCTATTATAATACCTATTCAATGCGAATACTTTGCACTCGAAGGTCTTGGAAAATTACTCAATACAATTAAAAGTGTTCAGAAAATTCACAATAAAAATTTAGAAATAGAGGGGCTTCTTTTAACAATGTATGATACCAGATTAAGATTATCAAACCAGGTAGTTGAGGAAGTTCAAAAACATTTTGGAAAAATGGTTTTTAAAACTATAATTC
Source organism: Flavobacteriaceae bacterium (assembly GCA_002711185.1). Taxonomy (GTDB): domain Bacteria; phylum Bacteroidota; class Bacteroidia; order Flavobacteriales; family Flavobacteriaceae; genus Marivariicella. Next base: position 17,893 of record PAHL01000023.1, on the reverse strand, counting down.
AAAGAAATGTNAAATTGGGAGAAGCTCCAAGCTANGGTGAAGATATAATTTCTTATGATGCAACTTGTAGAGGAGCTAAAAACTATTTATCTCTTGGAAATGAAATCATTAAAAAAAATAAATTTTAAAAATGTCAAAAAAAAGAGCATTGGGCAGAGGATTATCAGAACTTCTTAATGAGAATGATCAAAATTATGAAGAAAAGAAAAATAAAGTTTTTTTAAAAAAAATAGATTCATTAGAAATAGATTTAATAAAAAATAATCCCTTTCAACCAAGATCAAATTTTAACATTGAAAAAATTAATGAATTAGCTTCATCAATTGATAAATATGGAATAATTCAGCCTATAACAGTAAAAAAAATCAAAAATGGATTTTATGAATTAATTTCAGGTGAAAGAAGACTGCGTGCATCAAAATCNATTGGCTTAAAAAAAATACCAGCCTACATAAGAACTAATAAAAAACAAGAATCACTTGAAATGGCATTAGTTGAAAATATTCAAAGGGAAGATCTGGATCCAATAGAGGTTGCTAAATCATATGAAAAACTAATAAATGATTTAGGATTAACTCAAAGTGAAATTAGTGNAAGAGTAGGAAAAAAAAGATCTACAATAACTAATTATATTAGATTATTAAAATTAGACACTATTATTCAAACTGGAATCAGAGATAAGTTTATTTCAATGGGACACGGAAGAGCATTAATAAATATTGACGACTTTAATTTACAAATCGATATTTACGAAAAAATTGTTAGTGATAAATTATCAGTGAGAGAAACCGANGATTTAATTAGAAAAAAGAAAAACAAGAAGCCTACCAAGTCAAAAAGTAAAAAGCTATTAAATTATGCTTCAATTATAAAAGATAAATTAGAAAAAATATTAAAGACCTCCGTGAAAATTAAAGTTAATAACGATGGGAAAGGTTCAGTAAATATTTTATTTAATTCACAAAAGGATTTAAATGAAATAATTGATAGAATAGATGAATATAAATAATTTAATTTTTTTTCTGNTTATTTTTTTTCTCAATACAAATGATTGTATATCTCAAAAGATTAGTAAAAGAGAAAAAAGAAAAATGGAGTTAATTAAAAATCCTTTAGCTCCATCTAAAGCAGCTTTTTATTCAGCAATAGTACCTGGCCTTGGACAAGTTTATACAAGAAACACATGGAAAGTTCCTTTAGTTTACGCTGCAATAGGATCTGCAGTTTANAGTTATTCCTTTAATAAAAAAGAATATGCTAAATACAGAAACATTTANAAAAGAAGAATATCAGGTTTTTTTGATGATGAGTACTCAGAATTAATTCCGCAAAATGATAAAATATTACAAGGAATGGAATTCCATCAAAGGAACAGAGATCTGTCTTTTATATTTATAATAGGGACTTATTTGCTAAATATTTTAGAAGCAAATGTAAGTGCTCACTTAATGCAATTTAATGTAAATAATGATCTTAGTTTTAAGCCAAAAATTGAATATGAACCCTTGAACAGATCAACTTCAGTTGGTTTTGTCTTTAAATTAAAAATTTAAATAAATGAAAATTGCTCTTTTAGGATACGGAAAAATGGGAAAGGAGATCGAATCAATAGCTNTAAAAAGAAATCATACTATTGTCTCAAAGGTTGATAAGAATTTTATTGAAGGTGAAATAAACTCTGCTGATATTGCTATAAATTTTAGTGATCCCTTTGCCGCAGTTTCAAATATATCTATGGCATTAAATCTAAGTATTCCTGTCGTAAGCGGAACAACAGGATGGCTCAAAAATTATAGTATAATTGAATCACTTTCAAAAAAAAATAATGTTGGATTTTTATATTCTTCGAACTTTAGTATTGGAGTCAATATTTTTTTTGAACTAAACAAGTCTTTAACTAAGCTGATGAAAGGACATGAAAACTATTCAGTAGAATTAAATGAGGAGCACCACAATAAAAAAGTTGATTCACCAAGTGGAACTGCTATTTCACTTGCTAATGATATTATTTCAAATTCAAAATATGAAAAATGGTCTCTAAACTCTGATGAAAAAGACTCATTAAGAATTAACTCCATTAGGAATGGAAACACAATTGGCATTCACGATATTTACTTTAAATCTAGTCTTGATCAAATCAAAATATCTCATGAAAGTTTTTCAAGATCTAGTTATGCTATTGGTGCTTTGATTGCATCTGAATGGTTAATAGGAAAAAAAGGTATATACACAATGTCAGACGTTCTAANCATAACAAAAAAATGATATGAATTTTAATGAATGGTTATTTTTTATTTTGACAATACAAATAGTTCATTTTGTTGGGACATGGAGACTATATACNTTAGCTGGAAGAAAGTCATGGGAGGCACTGATTCCAATTTATAATGCTATTATTTTAATGAAAATAATCAAAAAACCAACTTGGTGGGTAGTCCTATTATTTTTTCCTGTTATCAATATTTTAATTTTTGGTATTGTATGGATTGAAACGATTAGAGTTTTTGGTAAAAGATCAAAAATAGATTCTCTAATAGTGATTTTAACTCTAGGTTTTTACATTATGTTTATCAATTATTCCAAATCCACAAAATATTTTGTGGTAATTAACTCTAATTCCACAACAGAAGAATGGTTGAGCTCAATGACCTTTGCTATTATAGCTGCAACNATTGTTCACACATATTTTATTCAACCCTTTATTATTCCTACTGGATCTCTCGAGAAATCGCTGCTTATCGGGGACTTTTTATTTGTTAGCAAGTTTCATTACGGAGCTAGATTACCCACTACTGCAATAGCAATGCCTATGGTTCACGACACAATACCTTTATTAAAGACAAGATCATATCTAAAAAAACCCCAAATACCTTTCNTTAGAATTCCAGGATTCCAAAAAATAAAAAGAAATGATATTGTAGTATTTAATTGGCCTGCAGATACTGTTAGGCAATTTTTTGTAAAAGAAACAGGNGTCAAAAAGCCAATTGATAAAAAATCAAATTATGTTAAAAGATGTGTTGGAATGCCTGGTGATACTCTTGAAATTTATAANAGTGAAATATTAATAAATAACAAAAAGTCAAAGATGCCNGAGTGGGCAANAATTCANTTTACTTATAANATTTACAAGAAAGAGGGCGTTTCATCAAGAAAATTNAAAGAATTTGGAGTAGATGACTTCACTAGAAAATTTAAAATAAATAATATCACTCAAAATTCATTAGACAAACTCATCCCCTACATAATGGGTACTCAAGGTAACTCAATAAATAATTTTTCGGTAATTACAGGAAATAAAGGTCTTCCAATTAAATTAATCTCAGATTTAGGTCTAGAAGTCAAAGAATTAATAGGTAATAGTAAAATAATAAATACGACAATTGATCAAGTTAATACGTTAAAAAAATCAAATAACTTTGATAGTATAACAAGAAAAATTAACGAAATCAAAACTTATAATGAAAGTTATTTTCCAAATAGAATTACTTTTAATTGGAATCAAGATAATTTTGGACCGATCATTATTCCGAAAAAAGGAGGCAAAATTATACTAGATAACAAAACATATCCATTATATAAAAAAATTATCGAAGAATATGAGAATAATTCTGTAATCAGAAAATCAAACGAATTTATTATAAATAACAAAAAGGTTGATCATTATTATTTTAAACAAAATTATTACTGGATGATGGGGGACAATAGACATAAGTCTGAAGACAGTAGATACTGGGGGTTTGTTCCTGAGGACCATATCATGGGAAAACCAATTTTTATTTGGATGAGCATCGATAATTTTAACGACGGGATAACAAATTGGAAAATTCGATGGAATAGAGTTTTTTCAAAAGTAAATGGAGAGGGAAAACGAGTTTCATATTTTCCTCACTTTTTGGTTTCTATTTTTGTATGGCAATTGATAATTTATATTAGAAAAAAATATAAAAAATCAAACTAAATATGGTTATTGTTCCGGCTTACCTTCCCCCCGTAAGTTTTTTTAAAAAAATCATTAATTTAAAAACACTTCATTTATCTAGGTCTACAAACTATCAAAAACAAACATATAGAAATAGATGCATTATTTCTACACCAAATGGAATGCATAATTTAATTATTCCAATAAAACATAATCAAAATAACAAATCATACACTAAAACTGAAATTTATAATCAATTAAACTGGCAAAAAAATCATTGGAAAGCTATTAAGTCAGCTTATAATTCATCTCCTTTTTTTGAATACTATTTGGATGACTTTTATCATTTTTATAAAAAAGAATATAAATTATTATATAATTTCAACTATGATATTTTTTTACAAATTTTNAAATGTGTCGAACTAAATATTAGTGTAAGAGAAACTNATAAAATTGTCGATTATAAAGAATTAAAAANAATNCTAGATCCAAAAAAAGAAAGAGAAAATTACAAAAATTATAGTCAAGTGTTTATNAAAAAAAATGGGTTTCAAAGCGATTTAAGNATAATTGATTTAATATTTAATCTTGGCCCTCGTACAAATGAGTACCTAAATTCAATTTANAAAATTATTTACCCGCATTGAACAAAGTATCCTTCTCATTTTTTGTAAGACTCTCATAACCAGACTTGGATATTTTATCTAATATTCTATCTATCTCATCTTGATTATTATTGATGTCTTTACGAATTTGAGAATGAGAATTTTTTTTGTATGCTTTTTTCAATTTTGACCGATAAAAAAATTGAATTAAATNTTTCCAGATCTTTTCAAAAAAATCACCTATATCTTCACCATTAGAAATTTTTTTTGCATAGATATACCCTAAAAATGCACCTCCTAAATGCGAAATCCTTCCACCCGAATTACCGTAAGGGATCATAACTAAGTCAACTGCAATTAATCCAATCCCAATATATTTAAGTTTAATGTTGAAAAATAATAATCTAACTTCGGTATCAGGTGAATAAGTACAAACAAAAATTAAAACTGACATAACTCCAGCAGATGCACCTATCATTGCTGGAAAGCTGCCTTGAAAAACAGGAAATATTAAATATGATATCACAAATAAAACTCCCCCGCTTATAACTCCCATAAAGTAAACNTTGATAAAAGTATCTTTTTTAAAAAGATTAAGAAAAATTGAACCAGAGTAATATAAAATTAACATATTCCAAAATAAATGGGATAATCCGTTGTGAAAAAAAGAATAGGTAATTAGNGTCCATGGTTTAAATAAAATAGAAGAAATATTTGGCGATAATTCTATAAGTGAAATATAATTTTTTGATGATACGTTGAATAAGAATAAGATTGTGTTTATAAAAAAGGGAATAAAAAAACATATAACATTAATAAAAATTAATTTTTCTGAAATAGAAAGATTATTATATCTATATTTTGCTTTATTCCAATTGCTCATTGATCCCATCTATTATTACTAAATTGATTTTTTTTCCAATAGTATAGCATCAAAAAACCTGTTAAAGCTCCACCTAAATGTGCGAAGTGAGCTATAGGTCCAATTGAATAAGATGAAAAACCGAAAAATAGATCAGCAAAAATTAAAATAGGAACTAAGTATTTAGCCTTTATTGGTATTGGGGGAAACAAAAGCATTAGTTGTGTATTTGGAAAAGACATTGCAAATGCAACTAAGACTCCNTATAAAGCTCCAGAGGCTCCTACTAATACTGAATTATATGATGAAAATGCTCTTTTTAAAATTTCTATATCTATGTTGTTAATAATATCTGCGGGCAATCTAGATGATAAATAAAATTCTGATATTATAGAAGAATTCAGATTTAAATCTGAAAAAAATTCATTTGCCTGGTTAACTTGATAATAATATATAGTGATTTGAAGAAGTGCGGCTCCAAGTCCAGTTGACAAATAATAAAAAATGAATTTATTTTTACCCCACATTTGCTCCATGGGAGTTCCAAACATCCAAAGACCAATCATATTAAATAATATGTGCGAAAAATCGCCATGCATAAACATGTGAGTAATTATTTGCCAATATTCGAACTTAGGAGAGTCTGGAAAGTGCAGTGCAAAAAAATCATACATACTTTCACCAACAATTAGTGAAGCAAGGAAAAAAATGCAATTAATTATTAATAAGTGTTTAACTGTTTCTGAGATTCTTTGCATTAAGTTATTTGTTTATCAAGATCTGAGGAATCAAAATTAATTAAAATGGGAAGATTAAATGGGGAAACTTGATTTTCTTTGCATGCAAATAAGGCGGCTAAAAGTTCTTGTTGTTCCTCAATATTTAAAATTTTTCCATTAGGAATAGCCATGTTTTTCGATAGGCGCTTTGATATAGTATCTCCGATACTAAAAGCTTCAAAATCANTTTCATTTCTATTTAAAAATAAATCTTTTAATTTGTCTTCAACATTATCTTTTAAAAATAAATCTGGAACAGATAGGATGTTTAANTTTTTTGAATTTACTTCATGAAATTCAAAACCAAGAACTTCATAGACTNACTTGTTTTCAGAAAAATTAATATNATCTGTTTTTGAAAGATTAATTTTAACAGGGAATAAAAGCTTTTGACTTGATGGTTTTTTATTAGACAATGATTTTAAAAAAGCTTCATACAAAACTCTTTGATGAGCTCTATTTTGGTTAATAATGAGTAATCCAGAAGGTAATGCAGTAATTAAATATTTATTAAATAATTGAAAAACCTTTATTTGTTTTGGNTTGAAATCAGTTTCAGAAAAAGAAAGCTTTTGTTGATGGTTTTCAGATTCTAACTCAATTNGTGTAAAATTATTTNTTATTTCTTTTGAATTAGAATTAGATGAAATATTCTTAAATGGGTTAAATGACGAGTCAACTGAAATTGTTGGATTAGAGGGAGTTTTATATTTGAAAGAATAGGGTATATCCATAGAAGAGTCTCTTTCAAAATCTAAGGATGGAGAAACTTGAAAAATACCTAAACTATGCTTGATAGTTGACCTAAGGATTGCATATATGCTCTGCTCATCTTCAAACTTTATTTCATTTTTAGTAGGATGAATATTTACATCAATTTTATTTGGATCAATATCAAGTGTTATAAAATACCCTGGGTGTAATTTTTGAGATAATAACCCTTGAAATGATGAGTTAACAGCATGATTTAAAAAAGGGCTTTTAATAAACCTATTGTTTACAAAAAAAAATTGCTGGCCTCGAGACTTTCTTGCTCCAGAAGGTTTTATTATAAATCCNCCAATTTTGACTAGTGGAGTTTCTTCTTGTATAGGAACTAATTCATTTAATACCTTATTCCCAAAAATAGACGATATTCGTTTTCTTAAATTTGATGTTTTTAGGTCAAAAATCTCATTATTATCCTTAAAAAAAGAAAAATTAATATNAAAGTTTGAAATTGCCAATCTTGAAAATTCATCAATTATATGTTTTAATTCTACTGAATCAGACTTTAAAAAATTTCTTCTTGCAGGAACATTATAAAACAAATTTTTAACTGAGATTGATGTTCCAACAGAGGCAACTTTGAACTCATTATTTTGTATTTTACTACCTCTAATTTTAATTGATTTGGCAAGTTTATCATTTTTTTTTCGCGATACAGCCTCAACATATGAAATTGCAGCAATAGATGAAAGCGCTTCGCCTCTAAAACCATTAGTTTTTATTTTAAATAAATCTTGTGCAATTTTTATCTTTGATGTTGCATGTCTTACAAATGCAAGTTCTATTTCATCATTAGCAATTCCAGATCCGTTATCAGTTACTTTAATGAGTGTTTTACCTGCATTTTTAATAATCAAACTTATTTTAGAAGCTCCAGAATCTACAGAATTCTCTATAAGCTCTTTAACAATTGAAGAAGGCCGTAATATGACCTCCCCAGCTGCAATTTGATTAGCTACATTCTCTGGAAGTAATTTTATTTTATTTATCATTTTTGGTTTAAAAGAAAAGGGTCGCTGAAAATAGTTAAATCAAAATCTATTATGTACAAAAAAATAAAAATCAGAAAAAGAATAATTAACAATAATAAAGCAGAAAATGACCTATTTGTTTTTCTTCTCATAANAAGCCTTTCCTGATCCCATAAATTTCTATAATCATTTTTGTTGTGTAGTTCTTTATATTTGGAGAATCTAGAATCTAANGCATAATTATTTCCTATTTCTTTTCCATTATAAAATCTAGGTGTATAATTAAAACGATTATTTTTTCGAAGCCTAAACAGATTGTATTTCAAAATTCAAAAAAANTTATTTCAGCAAATATAATCTAAACTTAATTATATTTTAACCAAATTNGCCATCCTTAATGCGGTGAAAGCTGCTTCAACTCCCTTGTTTCCATGATCACCCCCACTCCTACTATTTGATTGATAGATATTATTATCAGTTAANACACAAAAGATAACTGGTGAAAGATCATTCATATTAAGTTTTGCAATTGAATTTGCTATACTTTGAGAAATAAAATCAAAATGCCTTGTCTCTCCTTGAATTATACATCCAATAACAATTATTGCATTAAAATTTTGTTTTTGNGCTAATCTGGCACCATAAATTAATTCAAAACTCCCCGGAACATTAATCTTGGTTATGTCAGACTTTTTAACTTTATTTTTTATGAGTGTTTTAAAAGCTCCATTATATAATCTGTCTGTAATTTTTTGATTCCACTCTGAGACTACTATGGCTATTTTTAGACCTTGACCTGTATTAACTTTATCGGAATTATATAGAGATAAATTTACTTTTTTACCCGACATTACTTGATATTTTCAATACGTCCAATTTGAATATCAACCATATCAGCTTCAATCGCNTCTGGGTATTCGTTTTTAATTCTTTTCAGAAACTTAATNGAGGAAGAATTTTTACCAATTTCTGANCCAATGATACTTGCTTTATATAGATACTTAGGAGTGCTGTAATTATTATCACTGATNTTAAAAGCTTCAACATAATAATCATAAGCCTCTTTATTTTGGCCTAAATTAGCAAAAGCATCTCCTATTCCGCCTTTTGCTAATGCACCAAGCATCACATCATNTGAATCAAATTCNTCTAAATATTTGATTGCATTTTCATAGTCATTCATATTCAGATATGACATACCAGCACTATAGGTAGCAAGTTTTGCCGCNGGTGTACCATCATAATTTTCAATNATATCTAAAAAACCATACCTACCTTGACCACCATTAAGAGCTNTTAAATACAAAGAATCAGAATTAGTACTATTCAAAGCTAATTCAAAGTAATATTGAGCCTTGTTCAACTCACTTACTGCTTCAATTGATCTAGGTTCTACTACAAACTTCTCATAACCCAAATACCCTAATGAAATGGTAACAATTAGTAACATAAAAGATAAAATATAATTTTGATATTTAGCGACCAATGACTCAGTTCTATTTGCAGTCACATCAAGAGTTTCAAATACTTCTGCAGTTGAACTTTGACTTTTAACATCTTNACCTGATTTTGATTTGTAAGATTTTTTATCTCCTCTTTTTTTGTAAGTAGCCATTAAAAANATTTTTGCGTTTAAAAATAGTTATTTTTAATGATTTATAAATAAATTTTGAATAAATAAAAAATAAAAATTATTAAACTTTGGCTTATAATATAAAATCAAAATAGACTATTATATTTGTTAATATGCTCGTAAAAAAAATCAGTTTAACTAACTATAAAAATCTATCTTCAAAATCTTTNACTTTTAACTCCTCAATAAACTGTTTTGTAGGTAACAATGGAAAAGGCAAATCGAATATACTTGATTCAATCTATCATTTAGCATTTGGTAAAAGTTTTTTTAATGCGACTACAATCCAAAATATAATGTTTAATNAACTCTTTTTCTTAATTGAAGGACAATTTGAAATTAATTCNAGNAAAGAAAANATTACTTGTAGTTACAAAAAGGGTAAAAAAAAAGTTTTAAAAAGAAATAATATTATATATGATAAGTTTTCAGATCATATTGGATTAATTCCACTTGTATTAATATCACCTGACGACATTGATCTTATAAATGAAGGNAGTAACCTTAGAAGAAAATTTATTGATGGGATTTTAGGTCAAATATTTCCTGAATATTTAAGGAACTTAATTGATTATAATAAAATACTAGCTCAAAGAAATTCATTGTTAAAATACTTTGCNTCAAACCAAACTTTTGANTCNAAAACAATAGAAATATATAATCTTCAGCTCAAAGAATTGGGTATTCCTATATATAATNATAGAAGTGATTTTATTAAAAACTTCTCTCCACTTTTCTTAAAAAGGTACCAAGCTATAAGTGATGAAAAAGAAATAGTTAAATTAAATTATAAAACTTCCTTAAACGAAAAATCCTATGATGATTTGCTTGGAAGCTCAATCAATAAAGATAGGGCTTTTCAATATACTACAGAAGGAATACACAAAGACGATATAGAGCTATTGATTCATGGAAAAGCAGTTAAAAAGTTTGGAAGCCAAGGACAAAAAAAAACATATTTAATTTCCTTAAAGATTGCTCAATTTGATTACCTAAGAGATAAAAAAGGGGTTTCTCCAATTGTTTTANTGGATGATATTTTTGATAAATTAGATCAAAACAGGGTNACTAATCTTTTAAAACTTATGATCAATCAAAATTTTGGTCAAATATTTTTGACTGANACACATGAAAAAAGAACTTTAAANGCATTGAAATCTATAAATTCCGATTTTGAAATATTTAAATTATAACATTAAAAAAAAATACATTTTCTTATTGTTTATTTTTTTTAGCTGTAATAATTCAAAGAAAATTGATACAAGNTTGTTAAACGGCTACTGGATAATTGATCATGTATCAAAAAATAATGAAGCATTTGAGTTAAATGATATTGTTTTGGCAGATTTTTATCAAATAATTGATAGTTCTGGTTGGAGGACNAAAGTTAAACCACTCATCAATAATACTTATCAAGTAGCAAACAGTAAAGTTTTTTTTAAGCTTTTTAGAAAAAATAAAAGGATATCATTGATTATCAAAACACCATGGGATAAATGGGAAGAAGAATTAATAAAATTAGATAGCATTTCATTAATTTTAAAAATTAAAGATAAAATATATCACTATAATCGAATTAAATAAACGAATATGGCTAGTCCTAGAAATTTTGAGCCCCAAAAAATCTCAAAAGTATTAAAAGATTTTTCTGACCAGAAATCTCTTAATAAAGGTTTGCAAAATGCTAAAATAGAGGAATTATGGCATAAAGAAATGGGCCAAAATATTTCTGCATATACTTTAAGTATTAACTTATCAGGAAAAAAATTATTTGTCAAAATAAAAAGTTCAACTTTAAAAGAAGAATTAAGATATGGGGAAGCTAAAATTATTAAATTACTAAATAAAAAATTAGAGGAAGAAATAATTAATAAGGTTATTTTTCATTAAACAACTCATGATTTGAAAAATGAAAAGAGCATTCTATTGATGCGTTTTCATTAGAATCAGAACCGTGAATTGCATTTTCACCCTTAGAATTCGCATAGAGTTTGCGAATAGTCCCATCGGCAGCATCATTTGGATCCGTAGATCCTATTAAAGATCTAAAATCATCGACAGCGTTTTCTTTTTCTAGAACCATTGCTACAATTGGACCTCTGGTAATAAAATTTATTAAGTCTTTAAAGAATGGTCTCTGATTATGAACAGAATAAAAAGATTCAGCTTCTGTTGTTGATAATTGNATCATCTTTAATGCAATTATTTTAAAACCAGCACCATCAATTTTATTAAGAATTGATCCAATATGGCCATTTTCAACTCCATCAGGTTTTATCATTGAAAATGTAATATTATTTGACATATTTTTTTAAACAAATATAAACATTTGAATAGAGTTAAAATGATTATGGTTTAAAAAGTATATCTATATTTGATAATAATTGTATGATAAAAAATAAACCCCAATTAGAAATTAAAACACTTATTGAAAAAAGCAATAATTGTGTAATAATCCCACATAAAAATCCTGATGGNGATGCATTAGGTTCATCTNTNGCTTTAAATCTTTTTTTAAAAAAAAAGGGNCTTGATTCAATAGTAATAACTCCTAATGATTATCCAAAATTTTTAAAATGGATGCCTGGAGAAAAACATATTTTAAATTTTGAAATCAATAATTCTATTGCAAGTGAATACCTTAAAAAGGCCGAATTAATATTTGTNCTTGATTTTAATGATCCAAAAAGAGGAGGTGATTTATCTAATTATATAGANAACTCTTACTCCAAGACAATAATGATTGATCATCATGAAAATCCAAAAGATTTTTCTTTANTCAAATTTTCTCTCCCAAAATATAGCTCTACATCAGAAATGGTATATGACTTAATTAACTTTATTGATTCTAGCTTAATAGATGATAAAATTGCAACCTGCTTGTATACTGGAATAATGACGGACACTGGCTCCTTTAAATACTCATCTACAACTCCAAAAACTCACTATGTNATAGGTAAATTAATNGAAAATGGTGCCAATAATTCAAAAATACATCAAAATGTATATGATACTTTTTCCTTCAATAGAATTAAGCTATTGGGAATTGCATTAAAAAATATTATCAAACTAGACTTCGGACCATTCGTTATTATTACATTAAATAGCCGTGAACTTGAGGAATGTTCATACAAAAAAGGTGATTCCGAAGGCTTTGTAAATTATGGATTAGCTATAAATGGTATTGAGTTATCTGTAATTTTAATTGAAAATATAGATGAAGAAATTGTTAAAATATCTTTTCGATCAAAAGGAAGTTTTCCAGTAAANATATTTGCTGAAAAGTATTTTAATGGAGGTGGTCATCATAACGCTGCGGGAGGTATTAGTTATGATAGCTTAGAAAACACCAAAAATAAAATTACTTATAGTTTAAAATCATTTGTTTATGAATAAAGTATTTATTTTATTTCTTACATTATTGGCTTGTAGTCCTGTTGAAACTAGGCTACCTGTTAACAATAAATCAATAAGTTTTATTAAAAAATCAGCTATTAAAAATAAGTTAAGGGCAGCGAAAGAACAAAAATTATTAAATATTTCAGCCCTAAATGATTCCGTCAATATTTATAAAGCTTCACCTATAGGTTTTTTATACTCAATTAAACAAGCAGATAATAGTAAAAAATCAGCTAAAAAAGGAGATCTTGCTAAAATTAAATATAAGATAGAAGATTTAAATAATCAATTGCTATACAATGAAGAGGAACTTGGAACTGTAAGTTTTTTAGTAGATCAAGAAGATTTAATACCTGCATTACGTGAAGGTGTTAAATATTTATCTGAGGGAGATTCTGGTATTTTCTTATTTCCATCTCATCTATGCTATGGATTTCAGGGAGATAGAGAAAAAATTGGATCAAATCAACCTTTGAGAATTACAATAAATTTATTAACATTAAAGAAAAATTAATCATGAAAAAATTTCTTTCTGCTCTAATTATAACAATTTTCTTTGCAGCATGTAGTGATGAAGCAAAAAATCAAAAACCAGGTATATACGCAAACATAAATACAAATAAAGGGGAAATCCTATTAAACCTAGAATACGAAAAAACCCCTTTAACTGTCGCAAATTTTATTGCCTTAGCAGAAGGAAATCATCCAAGCGATAAATTAAATAATGAATACAAGGATATAAATTATTATAATGGTCTTATTTTTCATAGAGTAATTCCAGATTTCATGATTCAAACTGGAGATCCGTTAGGCCTAGGATCAGGTGGTCCAGGCTTTACTTTTCCTGATGAAATTACTGATCTTAAACATTCTGGTCCCGGTATTTTATCCATGGCAAATAGAGGACCAAAGACAAATGGAAGTCAATTTTTTATAACCCATAAAGCAACTCCTTGGCTTGACGGAAAGCATACAGTTTTTGGGAATGTAATTAAAGGTCAAAAAGTCGTTGATAGTATTATACAAAATGATACAATTATATCAATAAAGATTTTAAGAAATGGGTCAAAAGCAAAAAACTTTAATGCTCCAAAAATTTTTTTAAATGAATTAAAAAGAATAAATAAACAGTCAGAAATTAAAAAGCAAGAAAAAATTAAAAAAGAAAAGCAAATATTGGATAGCTTAACAAGTAAAATGATTACGACTCAGTCTGGATTGAGTTATTTTATTAAAAACAAAGGGACCGGGAATAAAGCCAAAAAAGGTGACCTAGTATCAGTACATTACAAGGGTATGCTGCTAAATGGATCCGTTTTCGACTCGTCCTTCGAACGTGACCAACCTATTGAATTTACATTGGGAGTCGGACAAGTCATACCTGGATGGGATGAAGGAATTAGCTTACTTAAAGAAGGAGAGTCTGCCAAACTTGTTATACCGAGTGAATTAGCATATGGTGAAATAGGAGCAGGAAACGTGATTCCACCGAATTCAGTATTAGTTTTTGAAGTTGAATTAGTTGAAATTAAATAAATATATGCTTTAAAAGTATTTTGAATAAATCAGGAAAACCATATAATTACAGTTACATACTATTATTTTTTGTCCTTGCTTTACCTGTTCAATTATATTTATATCGAAGTAAGAGATTTTTTGATTTTTTACTTATNGATTATTACATAGATAACTTCAGTANATTTTCANACTTAAGACTTATNCCTTTANNTTACTTTAGTTTCTCTTTGGGTGATTACATCTATATAATTTTTTCAGTAATTATTATTTTTAACTATTGGAATAAAAGAATATTTTATTTAACTCACAAAACTGCTTTTTTATTTGAGTTACTTGCATTTATTAGTTTTGTAATTCTATTTTTTCAATTAAGCTGGGGTTTAAATTATGAAAAAGAAGGACTTGTATCTAAATGGAAAATAAAAAAGAATTACAATGAATTAAAACTCGAAAAAACAATCAGCTTTTTAATAGATAAATCAAATGACCTACATTTTAAACTTGCAAAAAATGATTCTATGAAGATTGTATTTCCATTTAACAAAGAAAAAGTAAAAAAATATTTGAGTAATGAAAAATTTTTTAAAGTAAAGAGTTCTCTTTATAGTGGAATATTATGCTACACGGGTTTTTCAGGGTACATTAATCCTTTTACATTAGAAGCTCAAATAAATGAAAAAATCCCTATGCTAAGTTACATTACCACAATTGCCCATGAACAATCACATCAAATTGGAATTGCTGCAGAAAATGAAGCAAGCTATTTGGCTTATAAAAGAACAACAAGTCATAAAAATGATTATATTAAATATTCAGGATATATTTTTGCTCTAAGAAACTGCTTGTATGCCTTAAAGAAAAATAATCATAAAAGTGGAGTCAGGCTATCAAAAACAATATCTCCTGGAATAATTAAAAACATAAACGAATTGAATAAGTTTTGGCAGAAATACAAAAATCCTTTTGAGCCTTTCTTTAATTATTTATACGATAAATTTTTAAAAATTAATGGTCAAAAAAATGGAATATTAAGCTATAACGATGTTGTAGCTCTCATAATGTTCGATGTTAACGATCAAATGAATAAATTAAAATAATTATCTTTCACAAAAAAGATAAAATTAATATGAGGAAGCTGATTTTCATCATTTTTGTATGTTTTAATTTTCTTAATGCTCAGGATTACTTTCCAGAAAACTCCGGTGTTAAAATAATTCCCAATACATATAAAGCTTTTACTAATGCAACTATTCATTTAGAACCTGGAAAGATTATAAAAAACGGAACCTTACTTGAGAAAAATGGTAGAATAATTGATGTGGGAACTGATATCAAACTTCCCAATAACACAATAATTTATAATAAATCTGGAAAGCACATATACCCATCATTCATTGAAGTGTTTTCAGATTTTTCAATAAAAAAACCAATAAAAAAAAATCGTTTAGGAAGAAGTGAACAATTCAACCCTGATAGAAGCGGATATTACTGGAATGACCACATCATGAGTGAATATAAAAGTATCTCAGATTATAGTTATGATAAAAAATTAGCCTCTAAAATGAGAAGTTTTGGATTTGGAACTGTGAATTCACATAGATTTGATGGAATACACAGAGGATCTGGAATTTTAATAGCTCTTAATGATAATCAAAATGATAATAAAAGGATTATTTCAGATAATTCTGCAGAACACTATTCTTTTAAGAAGAGTATAACTTCAAATCAAAGTTATCCTAGCTCAATAATGGGGGTAATGGCTCTAATTAGACAATTTTATTATGATTCCCAATGGTATTCTAATAATTTTGAATCAACTAAAGATCTTTCAATTGAAGCATTTCTTAGGAACAAAAAAATTCCTAAAATATTCGACTCTGGATTTGATAAATTAAATGCAACAAGAATTGTCAAGTTGATAAACGAATTGGATATTGATTTTACAATAATTGGAAGTGGAAAAGAGTATGAGAGCTTGATAGAATTGAGTCAAAATAAAATCAAGCTTGTTCTTCCTTTAAACTTTCCAAAACCTCTGGATGTAAGTGACCCTTTACTCACAAAAAAAATTAGTTTAAAAGATATGCGATTTTGGAATCAAGCACCTTCTAACCCGTCACGGGTCTCAAAAGCTAATATTCCTTTTGCATTCACTTCATCAAAAATTAGCTCTTCAAAAGAGTTTTTCGAAAATTTAAGGAAAGTAATACATTATGGACTAGATAAAAGTACTGCTCTGAAAGCCTTAACCACAATTCCAGCTGAAATTTTGGGTCATCAAGATAAGCTTGGAAAACTAGATAAGAACTTTCTTGCAAACTTTATAATTACAAATGGAGAATTATTTGATGAGGGAACTAATATTACAGAGAATT
Source organism: Flavobacteriaceae bacterium (assembly GCA_002711185.1). GTDB lineage: Bacteria > Bacteroidota > Bacteroidia > Flavobacteriales > Flavobacteriaceae > Marivariicella. The sequence continues at coordinate 1,061 of PAHL01000023.1, read as the reverse complement.
GGGTACAAGGACAACGCTTCACAGTAATTGAAGAAAATACTATAAGTATTGATGGAATTTACGAGCTATCTATTGGAGATATAAAATATAATCTTAAGATAAAAAATTCAGTAAAAAAAGATAGCATAGTTGCTGAAGTTACGAGAGATTCGATTAAATTTTCTGTCTTTTCTACTTTTGAAAATGATTGGTTAAATCTTTCAATTTTCAATAAAAAAAATAAAAAGTATTCTCAGTTATCATGTAAAATTGGAAATACTAAATTAAAAGGTAAAGGAATTGACTTCAATGGTAACTCTATTAATTGGTTTACAAATAGATTAGAAGAAGAATTAGTTGAAAAGAAAAAGACTGATAATAATTATTACAAACTTGTTCCTGTTTCCTTCCCAAATAAAGCATACGGAAACTATTCAATCCCCGCAGAAAAAAATACAATTTTTAAAAATGCTACTGTTTGGACAAATGAGTCCGATGGAATATTGGATAATACGGATGTTTTGGTAATTGATGGTAAAATTGCAAACATAGGGGAAAATATTCCTTATCCAGAAAATGCAGTTGTGATTGATGCAACAAATAAACATTTAACATCTGGTATAATTGACGAGCACTCTCATATAGCTGCATCCAGCATAAATGAAGGAGGACAAAATTCTTCAGCTGAAGTTAGTATTGAAGATGTAATTAACCCTGATGATATAAATATTTTTAGAAATTTATCTGGTGGGGTAACAACAATTCAAATACTTCATGGTTCTGCAAATCCAATTGGTGGTCAATCAGCAATAATTAACCTAAAATGGGGGGAAACGATTGAAAATATGAAATTTAAAAATGCTGATCCGTTCATAAAATTTGCATTAGGTGAGAATGTAAAACAATCAAATTGGGAGAGCTACAGCCGATTTCCTCAGACCAGAATGGGTGTAGAACAAGTTTTCACTGATTATTTTCAAAGGGCAAAAGAATATGGAGATAAATGGATTAAATATAATGAAATGCCAATTAGAAAAAAGATAAAATCAAAATCTCCAAGATATGATAAGGAAATGGAGGTA